>NZ_JZRH01000022.1:0-118889 GCF_000963985.1 Pantoea sp. BL1
GCCGCCATTAACAGCGGGAAGTTCCACGGGATGATTTGCCCGACCACGCCCAGCGGTTCATGAAAGTGGTAAGCGGCGGTGAATTCGTCGATTTCCGCTGCGGTGCCTTCCTGTGCGCGCACGCAGCCCGCGAAGTAGCGGAAGTGGTCTACCGCCAGCGGCAAATCGGCAGCCAGGGTTTCACGCACCGGCTTGCCGTTATCCCAGGTTTCGTTGACTGCGATATATTCCAGTTTCTCTTCCAGTCGATCGGCGATTTTCAGCAACACCAGCGAACGTGCCTGCGGGGAAGTTTTACCCCAGGCATCCGCAGCGGCCTGTGCTGCCGCGACTGCGTTATCGACATCGGCCTTGTCCGAGCGCGGGAATTCGCCGATGGTGGAGCCGTTAATCGGGGTCGTGTTGACGAAGTAATGACCGTTCACCGGCGCAACGAATTCGCCGTTGATAAAGTTGCCATAACGCGATTGCAGAGTGATGAGAGAACCTTGTTCTCCCGGAGCAGCGTAACGCATGGTGTTTCTCCTTGCGGGACAGAGTGGCGAATAACAACTATGAAACCTGTTATTAACATTGATCGATCAATGTCAGCCTGTCAGATCGCAGAGCGGGAAACTGTGACCGCACCGAAGGAAAATTCCGGGATTGTTGATTTGAGATTTTGCACAGGCGCTAAACTAGGGTTGCGACTAAAGAAAAAGCCTCTGTCACAACAGTTTTCGGTCGCCAGAAATGGCAATCCTTCGACTATCGTGCAGGATTTTTAGTCGCCAGAAATGCCAACCCTACGAACATCGCGCAGGGTTTTCGGTCGCCAGAAATGCCAACCCTACGAACATCGTGCAGGATTTTTAGTCGCCAGAAATGCCAACCCTACGAGCATCGTGCAGAGTTTTCGGTCGCCATAAATGGCAGCCCTTCCGTCCTCATGCACGATTTTCGTAGGGTGCACATTTACGCACATCAAAAATACGCGTAAATCTCCCGCTTCGTTGCGGAAAATTCCGAGTTTTGCCGCATATGCAGCGAAAAGCGAAACAAACGCAATGAATTTGGTCAATATGAAACAGGATACTCATCAGGAGAAAGAGATGTTGGCTTCAGCCCTGACGTTAATGCGCGCCAAAGCGAACTTTGTTCAGCAATTTATTCGAAACCCGCGCAAGATGGGCAGCATCACGCCCTCCTCTGCTGCGCTGTGTCGCACCATGTGTGATGCCGCCAGCTGGGATCACAGCCTGCGTATCGCCGAACTGGGTGCCGGAGACGGGGTGTTAACCCGGCATATTCTGGACAGAATGTCGCCGCAAGCGCAGTTGGATGTGTTTGAGATCAGCCCGGATTTAGTCGAGAGCTTGCGCGAATGGACCGATCCGCGCATGCAGGTACGTGCCTGCTCGGCCGAATACCTGTCTGGTGAATACGATGTGATCTTTTCCGGCCTGCCGCTGCTGTCGCTGCCGCCGGAAACGCGTGAAGCGATTCTGAGTGCCGTCCACGATGTGCTGGGCCCGCGCGGTGTATTTATCCAGTTTCAATACACCTCATTGACCCAACTTACCCTGTCACGCTACTTCACGTGGCAGCGCCAGCGGGTGCTGAAAAATATGCCGCCCGCCTGGGTTTATCGCTGCACTCGGCATTACGCGCCCTGAGCCTGCACGCGCGGCTGCGGCCGCGTTTGCAACCAGAAACGACGCAACAACTCGCGTGACCAATCCTCACCAGCGACCTGCGCACCATCATCACACACGCCCGCCGGTAAACAGGCGGTCATGATGTCGCGGGTAAACTCCGGGTGGAACTGTACCGACAGCGCCTGCGGGGAATAGCGTAAAATCTGGCAACCATCCAGCTCAGATTGCGCCAGTACCACGGCGTGCTGCGGGGGACTAATCACCGACTGGCGATGCGAAAGCCATGCCTGAAACTCGCCGGGCAGCGTTGCTAGCCACGGATCGCGCTGCGCCTGCTGCGTCAGGGTTTTCAATCCACGTTCCCATCCGTTCGGGTTATCGCCCACTTTTCCGCCCAACGCATACGCCATCAGCTGATGGCCGTAACAGACGCCCAGCAGTGGCAGCTCGGCTTCCATGGCACCACGGATCCATGCGGCCGTGCGCTCGCTCCAGTCGGCGTGGTCGGTGACCATTGCCCAGGAGCCGCTAAGAATGGCGCCGCTGACGCGATCAAACGCCGGCAGCTCTTCGCCAAGATGCGGGCGGACAATCACATAGTCATCAGGCTGCAGTTGCAGCGCATCAATAAACCAGACGGGTTGTTCACCAATTTGCGCCACGACCTGCGGTGGCGGCACTTCGAGTTGAATCAGAGCAAGGGGTAACGCGCGGGTGTGTGTCATTCCGAATTCATTCCTTCACGGAGTCAGCTTTCGGACATCCACTTTGACAGGAAATCAGTGACCTGTCTTATTTTTTTCCTGCATAAGCTCATACCTTGATGAAAAAAATTTTTGCACAATGTCACAGAAATGCACGGCTTCGTGCCATGATTAGCCGGTGATACCCCCTTTCATGTGAAGGATGACATTGTGGCAGTGCGGCATTTCTTTTTGGTTCTGATGGTGGTTTCCATCTGGGCTTTCAACAACGTGGCGGTGAAGTGGGGATTGCTGGAACTTCCGCCGCTATTCCTTACCTGGATGCGTTTCGTGGTGGTGGCGATTGTGCTGGTGCCATTCTGCCGCATCACGCGTGAACAGCTGCCGTGGCTGCTCACCCTCGCCTTCACCTTTGGCTTTATGCATTTCTCGCTGCTGTTTGTCGGCATGCGCTACACCGATGCCGGAACCGGCGCAATTGTGGTACAGCTCGGTACACCGATTGCCATGCTGCTGGCGATGCTGGTGCTGAAAGAGAAACTGCGCCTGGTGCAGTTATTCGGCATCGCGGTCTCGTTAAGTGGTGTGGCGGTGCTCTCCGGCAGCCCAACCATTCCTGCGTGGTGGGTTTTATGTATTTTGCTGTGCAGTGCCTTTGGCTGGGCCATCAGCAATATGATCGTGAAGAAATCGCCGCCGATAAAACCGCTGACGCTCACCGGCTGGATCTCATTCCTTGCCGTGCCGATTGTCGGTGCCGCTTCCTGGCTTACCGAATCGCACCAGTTTTACGCATTAAGCCACGCGGGCTGGCGCGGCTGGTTTGGTATTCTTTACAGCGCGCTGGCTTCCTCGATCGTGGCTTATACCTTGTGGTATTGGTTACTGAAAAAGTACAACGTCAACTTAATCATGCCTTACTCGCTGCTCACGCCTGTGCTGGCGGTTTTGATGGGCGTATTCGTGCTGGGCGACAGCATGAACAGCTTCAAGATCCTCGGCGCGTCTCTGGTGGTGCTCGGCACGGCCATTGCGGTGATCAACCTGCGCAATCTGCGCATGCACGCGCGTTTTCCGCGTTTACGCCGCCGTTAGATCCCCTCTGCTATGCTTGAGTCTCGCGCGTTTTCCGGAGACTCAATATGGATACTCAATCTGCTGCCGCATTATGGCAGCAACTGTGGCAAGGATTGCGTGGCGCGGAACCCCTTCCCGCGCTTAGCTTTCTCCAGCCCGATACCTTTTCCTCTGCGTTTGCCGTCAGTGAACTGGCCGCCACCAGCATTGGGCTCGCAAGCCAGGCAGTGAGCGACTTGCTCGGGCAATCGGCCCCGGTTAGCGTCAATGTGCGGCTCGCCTCTCGCTGGTTTCAGCACAGCCTCACGCCGTTAAATCGTCCTCCTGCCGCACTTTGGGACCCTTTTGCTGGCGACTATGCCACCACCGATGGCTGGATCCGTCTGCACACCAACGCCCCGCATCATCGTGCCGCGATGGAGCAGGTGCTGGGGCAACAAGCCGACCGCGCCGCATTAGCGCAACGGGTGTCTCAGTGGCAAGCGGCCGCGCTGGAGCAGGCCGTGATCGAGGCTGGCGGCTGTGCTGCGCAGATGCGCAGTGAGCAACAGTGGCTACAGCATCCACAAGGCGTGGCCGTCAGCAGTGAAGCACTGATCGCCCAACAGGCCACGGGGGATGCGCCCACGCCTGGCTGGCAACTGCCCATTGCACGCCCACTGCTGGGCGTACGCGTGCTGGATCTGACGCGCATTATCGCCGGGCCGGTCGCCACGCGTTTTCTCGCCAGCCTTGGCGCGCAGGTTTTACGTATCGATCCTTACGGCTGGGAAGAGCCAACACTGGAACAGGAGATCACCTGCGGCAAACGCTGTGCGCGGCTCGATCTTAAATCCAGAGCGGGCATTGAGCAGCTGCGCGATCTGATCAAACACGCTGATGTGCTGGTGCATGGCTATCGCGCGGATGCGCTGGAAAAGCTGGGGCTGGATGCAGAATCACGCCGCAAACTGTCGCCCGGATTGGTGGATGTTAGCCTGAATGCGTGGGGCTGGAGCGGGCCATGGCGAAATCGGCGCGGCTTTGACAGCCTGGTGCAGATGGGATGCGGCATCGCTGAACAGGGCATGATCTGGCGTGGTAACGTCCAACCGACGCCGCTGCCAGTGCAGGCACTCGATCACGCCACCGGCTATATGATGGCCGCCGCCGTACTGGAAGGGATGAGACAGCGTCGGGAAAATCACGTTGGCTGGCAGGCACGCTTATCACTGGCGCGCACCGCAAGACTGTTGCAACAGTTTGGCGCGTCCCCGCCACAGCCGCAGCATGGCATTGCGGCACAGCACGGCGATGCCCTGCCGACAGTAGAGATCAACGCGTGGGGGATTGCCGAAAGATTGCGTGCCGCTGCGTATCTGCCCGGCACGCCGATGATCTGCGCCACGCCGGGCGTTAAGCTCGGCAGCAGCGTAGCCAGCTGGTGATTAGGCTTCTTCGCCGTTGCCTTCGTTCAGTTCATCGTACATCGCCTGAATGGCTTCACGGCTAAGCGCAGCCAGCGTGCGGTAGAAGGCGCTGGTTGCGTGCGCTTCCACTTTGCCCAGGAACGCACCGCACCATGGCAGCAGGTAGTCGTCAAACAGCGCCAGCTGCGCGGCGAACTCATCTTCCGCTGACTGATCTTCCAGCCACGAGGCCGCCAGCAGCAGCACGCCAAAATGATCGGCAGGTGCATCGCTTAACGGCATGCCACGTGAGGCGAGGAAGGCACGGACATCCGCTTCCTGCGGACCGTTTGGCCACTGTGAGGCGTAAGGCGGTACGCTGCATTCGCTGCCGACGAACAGTGCGTTGTAATCCGCCGCCAGGGCCTGCGGATCGCTATTCTGCTGCAGACGTGTTAACAGTTCATCCTGCTCCAGCGGCCACTGAGCCTTCAGTTTGCCTTCACGCAGCATGGTGAAGAGCGGCACCAGCAATGGATCTTGTGGCTGGCGGTTGAACAGCGAGCCGATGACGCGGCAGAGAATGGAAAACTCATTCATGCAACAGAATTCCTTGAGGCTAAAAGTTAAAAGTCCGCAAATTCAGCAATGTGCTTACCGGTTCGCTGTTCGAGGAAGTCGAGCAGGCGGCGCGGCGTGACATTTAACACGCGATCCTCGGGAAAATCCACTTCGCGCGTAATGCGGATGCAGTGTTCGAAATGACCAAGGGTAAATGCGGTGTGCGAATCCGACCCAAACGCCAGACGCCCGCCGGCATCACGCACCGCTTCAGCAATGGCGCGACAGTTCGGTTCGCTGCCCGGACGTGAGTGAGTAAAGGAAGAGTTGTTGATCTCCAGCGCCACATCATAATGCGCGGCCGCTTCGGCAATGGCGCGGATATCCACCGGGAATTTCGGGTTGCCAGGATGCGAAATAATGTGCACCAGCCCACCGGCCATGGCGGCAATCATCGCTTCCGTGTGATGCGCTTTATCACGCGGTGCATACACCGGCTCATGGAACCCCGCCACAATCAGATCCAGCGCATCCAGCATCGGGCCGCTGCAGTCAATTTCACCCTGCTGATTTTTGATGTTGGCTTCAATACCACGCAACACGCCTACGCCATCGATCACGCGTGGCCAGATACGCATATTAACGAAGTGCCAGTAGTGCGGCGCATCCGCCATATCCGGGCCGTGATCGGTGATGGCAAACAGCTTCAGGCCATTCTGCTTCGCCTGCACCATATAGTCATGCAGTGTGCTGTAGGCGTGGGTACTGGCAACGGTGTGCATATGCAAATCGACGGGATACATCCTCTTCTCCTGACTCAATGTGAATTAATAACCGCGCTGACGATCGACTAAACCGCCCGGTTGATCCCCTTGCTCCAGAGCAAGTATGGCACCAGCAATGAAATCCATCGCCTCGCCGGGCAACGTAATAGCCGCAGTATGTGGCGTCAATGTGACATGTGGATGAGACCAGAGCGGGTGATCCGCCGCCAGTGGCTCGGTCTGGAACACGTCCAGCGCCGCACCCGCCAGTTGACCGCTGTTCAATGCAGCCAGCAGATCGGCTTCCACCACGTGCGCGCCGCGCGCCAGATTGAGGAAAAAGGCACCCTGCGGTAACACGCGCAGAAACTTTTCATCGATCAGGTTGGTGGTTTCCGGCGTGGTGGGCAACAGGTCGATCAGCACCTGAGTGCCATCGAGAAACGCATCCAGCTGATCGCGACCATGGAAGGTTTGCACGCCTTCAATCTGCTTAGCCGAGCGGCTCCAGCAACGCAGCGGGAAGCCCCACTGACGTAAGCTTTCAAGCACGCTACTGCCCAGCACTCCCGCACCGAGCACGCCGATGGTGAAGTCGGCGCGATCCGCTGTGTCGAGTGGTTGCCAGTGCGCCTGTTGCTGCTGCTGACGATAGTCGGCAAAGCGGCGGTACCAGCCCAGCACGCACCAGTTCGCATACTCCTGCATCTGACGCGCCATACCGGTATCTTCGAGGCGGAACAGCGGCACGTCATCGGCTAGCATTTCAGGATGAGCGCGCAGTTGCTTAAGAATTTCGTCGACGCCCGCGCCCATGGCAAACACGCCTTTTAACGGACGGCCAGCCAGCATCTCGATGGGCGGCGAACGCACGATGGCATAATCCGCCGGAGCCGTGTCGCCCGGCTGCCAGTAGCGCACGTTGGCTTGCGGTAAACGCTGACGCAGTCCCGCAAGCCAGCGATCGGGGGCTTGCGACGGGTGATACCAGATAATCTCCATACAGCTCTCCTTTTTTCCTTCAGCCTCAGGCAAATAGCGGTGAAGGGCAAGCAAAAACCTCACTGTTAATGCAATTTCTTGCGTGATTAATTCCCACGGCTTCACATTTCCATGGCTTGAGGCGGCTAAGCGGCGCGTTAGCGACTAAAGTTGTTCGAGTGGTCAATGTGTTAGCACACCACCTTTTCGGACAAGGAGAAAAACCGATGATAAAAAATGTCAAATTCACGCCCGCGCCACTGACGTTGTTACTGAGCGCGGCGCTGCTGGCCGGCGCCTCTGTTGCGCAGGCGGAAGATACCAGCCGAATGCTAAGCAGCCAGCCCCAGCCGCCCGATATCCGCCTTGGGCCTCTGTTTAATGCGGTACAGCAGGCAAAATTTTATCCGGATCAGAAAACCTTTGCCGATGCGGTTCCGAAGTACAATCCTTCTTCGATACTGGCGGACTGGCAGATGCAAAAGAGCCAGCGCAACTTCGACCTCAAGCATTTCGTGGACGCTAATTTCACCCTGCCTAAAGAGCAGGACAAATACGTGCCGCCTGCCGGACAAAGCCTGCGTGAACATATCAACGGCCTGTGGCCGGTGCTGACACGATCAACACCGACCGCCAGCCAGTATGATTCCCTGTTGCCGCTACCGAAACCCTATGTGGTTCCCGGCGGCCGTTTCCGCGAAGTTTATTACTGGGACAGCTACTTCACCATGCTGGGCCTCGCCGAGAGCGGGCACTGGGATCGCGTGCAGGATATGGTGGATAACTTCGCCACCGAACTGGATAAATACGGCCACATCCCGAACGGCAATCGCAGCTATTATCTCAGCCGTTCACAGCCACCGTTCTTTAGCCTGATGGTGGATCTGCTGGCAACGCACAAAGGTGATGATGTTTACCGCCAGTATCTGCCGCAGTTGCAGAAAGAGTATGACTACTGGATGGCGGACAGCGATAAAGTCGCGGCCGGAGAAGCCAGCAAGCGCGTGATTAAACTGGGTGACGGCACGCAGCTTAACCGTTACTGGGATGACCGCGATGCTCCACGCACCGAGTCCTGGCTCGACGATGTGAATACCGCCAACAAAGCGCCAGATCGCAATAAACAGCAGGTGTATCGCGATCTGCGTGCCGGTGCGGCCTCCGGTTGGGATTTCAGCTCTCGCTGGTTTACCGATGCCCACAATCTGGCCTCGATCCGCACCACCCAGCTGGCACCGGTCGATCTTAACAGCCTGATGTTCCATCTGGAGCAGGTGTTGTCCAAAGCCTCGAAACTGGCACAGCAGGATGACAAAGCCAAACAGTTCGCGGCCGATGCTGAAAAACGTCAGGCGGCGATTAATCGTTATCTGTGGGATGAGAAGCAAGGCTGGTACGCCGACTATGACTGGCAGAAAAAACACGTTCATCCGCAGTTAACCGCCGCTACCCTGTTCCCGCTGTATATGCAGGTGGCGAGTGAAAAACAGGCGGACCGCACCGCCAAAGCGGTTGAGAAACAGCTGTTGAAACCGGGAGGTTTGGTGACGACAACCGTTAATAATGGTCAGCAATGGGATGCACCAAATGGCTGGGCGCCGCTGCAATGGGTGGCGGTGGAAGGTCTGGAACATTACAAGCAACCCAAGCTGGCGCAGGAAATTGGTCAGCGCTTCCTGCAGAACGTGCAGGCCACTTACGACAAAGAGCACAAGCTGGTTGAAAAGTATGTGGTGGAAGGCGCGCAACTGGGCGGGGGTGGTGGCGGTGAATATCCGTTGCAGGACGGCTTCGGCTGGACCAATGGCGTGACGCTCAAACTACTGGATAAATACTGCCCGAAAGATAACACCTGTAATAACGCGAGCGATATCCCGAATATGCCCGCGCTGAGTGCGGGGAAATAACCCTCATACTTTAAATAAAACCGCTGCTACTGCTTTGTTTGTCAAACGGTAGCAGCGCAATCGGTTCGCGCTGTCAAAGCCAGGGGGCTTAATGCCCCCCCCTCAGGCATGCGATGTCACACTTAACGCAGTGAAGTCATTACCTCAGGTTTCCACACCCTCGCGCACCGCGACAGATTGTATGACTGAATCATGAAACCATTACTCACTTAAAGCCGTACTCGCTACGCCACCCTTCCTGTTCATGTCCTCACAATCTCTTTCACTCACATTAACAACTTGAAACACACCTCACTTAAAGATAATAATTCTCACTCTTAATTTTAATCGCATTCTCAACTTTCGGCAGTGCCGGTTGAGTGCTGCTTTTGTTCTGCTGCCCGTTAAAGGATTTCCGATGACGCTTTTTACCCTTAATCGTGCCCGCGTGCTTTGTGCGCTGGCTCTGGCCCTTCCTGCTGCAACCTTCGCAGAAGAGTCCATCGTGGTCACCGCGCAACCGCAGGAGAGCGCCAGCTCACCGACGCAAGGCTATCTCGCCACCCGCAGCAGCAGCAGTAAAACCGATCAGCCGCTGATCACCACGCCGCAGTCCATCTCGGTGGTAACACGTCAGCAGATGGAAGATCAGGGTGCGCAGGATCTCAATCAGGTACTGAACTATACGCCGGGTGTATTCACCAACTTCGGCGGCGCCGCCACCCGTTATGACACCATCGCGCTACGTGGTTTCCATGGCGGCGATGTCGACAACACCTTCCTGGATGGCTTGCGCATCATGAGTGATGGCGGCAGCTTCAACATCTTGCAGGTGGATAACTGGTTCCTCGATCGCGTTGATGTGATCAAAGGCCCCTCCTCCGCACTTTACGGCCAGACTGTGCCAGGCGGATTGGTTAATCAGGTGAGCAAGCGGCCGCAGTTTGCTGAAGAGGGCCATTTCCGCCTGTCGACCGGCACTAACGCCACCAACAGCGCCGCCTTTGACTACACCAATGCGATTAACGATCAGTGGGCCTTCCGTCTCACCGGCATCACGCGTAACAGCGACACGCAATACGATCACACCCGTGAAGAGAAATATGCGATTTCGCCACAGCTGCTGTGGCAACCCAGCGAAGACACCAGTCTGGTGCTGCGTGCCTATCTGCAAAAAGATCCGTCCGGCGGTTATCACGGTTCCGTACCGGCTGAAGGCACGCTTTACAGCCATAATGGCCGCAAGCTGAGTGATGGATTCTATGAGGGCGACAGCGCACTGGATCAGTTCAAACGCCACGAACAGATTTACAGCTACGACTTCTCGCACCGCTTCAATGAAGTGTGGTCTGTCTACTCTACCGCCAGCTATAGCCACTCTAATGTCGATCTCGATCAGGTGTATCAGATTGGCTGGGACGCCACCAATCCTGATTTGCTGACGCGCTACTACTCCGGTGAACGTTCTTCGCTTAGCGCATGGGCCAACGACAACCGTCTGCAGGCTGATTTTGCTACCGGCGCGCTGCAGCATCGGGTGATCCTCGGTGCCGAATACCACCGTTATAAAAACGATTTGAGTAAAGCCAGTGGCTATGCGAGTTCATTAAACCCTTGGACGGGCGAAGCGGTCGGCAGCATGCCGGATTACAGCTGGACCGAACAAACGCGTCGCTATTATCAGACCGGGCTCTACTTGCAGGATGAAATGCAACTCGACCGCTGGCATCTGGATCTCTCTGGCCGCTACGATCGCATCGTCTCCAATAATGGCACCAGCCGTCGCCAGGATGACCACGTCAGCGGCCGTGCTGCGCTGCTGTATGCGTTCGACAGCGGCATCTCACCTTACGTCAGCTGGAGCCAGGCGATTACCCCGGCTTCTTTGACCGATCCAGACGGCAATCAGCTGAAACCAACCACTTCCGAGCAGTATGAAGCCGGTGTGAAATACCAGCCGGTGGGCACACGCGATATGTACTCCATCGCGCTGTACGATTTGACGCAAAACGATGTGGCGAACCGTAACGTGGTGGACAGCACCTACAGCCCTTCCGGCAAAGTGCATTCGCAGGGCATTGAGCTGGAAGCACGTAATCAACTGACGCCGCGACTCAGCACCATTGCCGGTTACACGCTGAACCATCTGCGTTTCAAAGATTCCGTTGACGGAAATGATGGCCATACACCTTACGTCACGCCGAACAGCATGGCGTCATTCTGGGGGCACTATCAGTTTGATTACGGCCTGAGCGCCGGTGCGGGTGTGCGTTATATCGGTAAGCAGTGGGCTGATAATGAAAACACCACACGTTTGCCGTCAGTGACGCTGTTTGATGCATCCGTACGGGCCGATCTCGGTGCGTGGAATTCACAGTTGAAAGGGGCATGGCTGCAGGTCAATGCCAATAACCTGACCGACAAAAAGTATCTCGCCGCCTGTTATGGCACCGGTTACTGCTATCGCGGTGCGGAGCGGACCATTACCGCCACCGTGGGTTACGATTTCTAACCGCCATAAAAAAATCCGCATCCCGTTGGGGATGCGGATTTCATAAAATCAGAGTGCGCTACTAGGTTCGAACTTTACGATAGATCCACAGCACCACGATGGCACCAATGACCGCCACCACGAAGCTGCCAAAGTTGAAACCGTCAACTTTGCCGAAGCCAAACAGGGTACTGATCCAGCCACCAACCACCGCGCCGACAATCCCTAATACCACAGTGATGATGAATCCGCCGCCATCTTTACCTGGCATGATCCATTTAGCGATGATCCCGGCAATCAAACCAAAAATAATCCATGAGAGAATACCCATTTACTGCTCCTTACGTTATGAATCAAGGTGTTCACTGCCATCAGTATAGTCGGATATTTTTAATTTGCTTGAGGATCATCACAGTAAATAGAGAGTTAGCAGGCTAAAGCTTTTTGTTAAAACGTCGATAACAGTTCGATAGCCGTGTCACCCGTGATAATAACAATCGGATAAGTGGAGCAGGATGTGAAAGACGCCGATAACGAACAATATCTCAAACGAGGCACCCTTGCTGTTTTAAACGTAATGAAGGATTTGTTGCGTTTCCAGACCCCTTTAATGGTCAGTTTTTCGCGCGGTCAATTTATTAGCCGCATGCTGGATGCGGATGAAGATCGCGTCATTTTCGATCTCGGCAGCAATGCGCTGGATAACGATTTAGCGCTGCAGGGCGGCGAAGTGAATATCGCGGCAGAAACCCAGGGGGCAAAAGTAGAGTTTGGCTTGATCAAACTTGAGCGCACCGAGTTTGAAGGCTTACCCGCTTTCACTGCCCCACTGCCTGAGCTGCTGTGGCAGATTCAGCGTCGTGAATTTTTCCGTGTTTCTGCCCCGATGGAGCCGGTGTTTTACTGCCATACGCAGTGGCCGGATGGCAGCAATGCGCGTTTTCGCTTGCAGGATCTCTCTCTCGGTGGTGCGGGCGTATTGCTGGATGACAGCTTGCCTGAAGGCCTGAATCGGGGTGATACCTTTAAGAACCTGCGTGTGGAATTGGGCGAATACGGTCATTTTGAGGTCACCGCACAGCTGCTGCATATTGGCGAGCGCAGCACGGTCACCAGCAAGAATGAAACCCGCACAACCCCCCGTCTCAGCTTCCGCTTTACCGCCATTGAGCCGGTGCAGGAACGCCAGCTACAGCAGGTGATCTTTGCGCTGGAGCGTCTGGCGCGCGACAAAGCGAATCGCTTCCAGTAATTGAGTAACATGCGGGGATCAGAGTGAACCCCGCCGATTTCTCTTCGACATGATTTATCACGCCTGGGCAAGCGCGGTGTGACTCGCCCTCGTGCGATACGTTGTCTTTGAGACGATAAAGATTAATGGTGCGGTTGATAGCGACAACGCGCCACCGCTTCCAGCCAGCCGCGATAATTCTCCTGCATAAGGGTCGCGCGATCGCTGCGCGGCTCAATCACGCTGCCACCCTGCAACGCCTGCATATCACTGCCCTGCTGCCACCAGCCTAATGAGCGCCCCGCCAGCAGCGCGGCACCAAGGGCGGAGACTTCAGCGGTGGGGGCACGTTTCAGCGGCCGCTGCAACACGTCTGCCTGTAACTGCATCAGCCAACTGTTTTCGGTTGCCGTGCCATCCACACAGAGCGCGGGCAACTGCACACCACTGGCCTGCTCCATCGCGAAGAACACATCGGCAATCTGGAAGGTGATCGATTCCAGTGCCACGCGCGCCAGCACCTCTGGCGTGGCGGCATCGGTAAGGCCACATACCATGCCGCGCGCCTTCAAATCCCACCAGGGCGCGCCCAGGCCTGACAAGGCAGGCACGAAATAGATGCCCTGATTATACTCGCTGCGCTGCGCCATTGCCGTCAGTTCACGCGGATCGCTGATGCCCAGCATGCGTCCCAGCCAGGCCGCGCCTGAACCGGTATGGGTGATGTTGCCTTCAAAGGCAAATCGCAGCGTGCCATCGTGCCACGCCACCGTGGTACTGAGGCCGTTTTCGGTCAGCAAAGGTGTGGCCATTGACATCATCAGCGATGAACCGGTGCCGTAAGTGGCTTTCACCACCTCTTCACCCGCACTGCGTTGCGCCTGCAGTGCCGCATGGGAATCGCCAATGCGCGACAAAATGGGCGTACCCGCTTTCAGTCCGGCGATGTCCTGTACCGTGACAACACCCTGCGCACTGGCGGAGGGCACAATATGTGGCAGCGCCGCGCGCGGGATATGGAACAGCGTCAGCAGTTCCTCATCCCAGTCACCGCTGTGCAAATTGTAGAGTTGGGTGCGGGCCGCATTCGCGTGATCGGTAATAAAACTTTCGCCGCCGCTGAGTTGCCAGCTGAGCCAGCTATCCACAGTGCCAATACAGAGTTCACCGGCCTGCGCACGCGCCTGGCCATCCGGTATCGCCGCCAGCATCCCGGTGAGTTTGCCTGCGGGAAACATCGGATCGACCGCCAGGCCCGTTAAGCCGGTGATGCGTGGCGCTTTACCCGCCATGCGTAAATCACGACAAAACGCTTCTGAGCGACGATCCTGCCAGCTCACCAGCGGCGTCAGCGGTTGCCCGTCGCGGCGCTGCCAGATCAGCACCGACTCGCGCTGATTGCTGATCGCGACGGCGGCCACCTCTGCTCCGTCGCACTGCGCCAGACAGCTTTCAATCGCCTGTTTCACCGCCTGCCAGATCGCCAGCGGATCCTGTTCGGCCAATCCGGGCTGCGGATGGGCTAGCGTCAGAGGCTGGCTGCCGCGCGCCACCACCTTGCCTGCGCGGTCCACCGCTATGGCTTTCGCGTTCGTGGTACCTTCATCAATTGCCAGTATTAATGGACCCGCCATGTTTACGCTCCTGCACACATGCGCACTGCACTCTTCACCACGCTGGCGGCGTCAATACCATGATGCGCGCGCGTGGAGGCACGGTCGCCAGCAATCGCGTATTGACCATCGGGGATGCCCAGACGTAACAGCGGAATGCCGCAGCCGCCTTCAGCCAGCACTTCGGCCACCAGACTGCCGACGCCGCCGTTAACATTGTGCTCCTCTACGGTGATCACCGCCGGATAATGCTTTAACAGCTCTTGCAGCCGTTGGGTATCGCAGGGACGAATTGATGGAATGGCGATCACACCTGCGCTGATTCCCTGTGCATGCAATTGCTCAGCCGCGCTCACCGCCTCATGCACGGTGGAACCCATCGCCACCAGCACGATGTCGTTGCCTTCACGCATGACGTCGATTTGACCGGGACGGAACTGGTAGTTTTCGTCGTGCAGCTGAGGCAGGTCCTTGCCATCCAGACGGATGTAAACCGGACCCACATGCGCAAGGGCATAATCGATGATCTGGCGGCACTCCAGCGGGCAGGATGGCGCGTAAATCTCGATATTACCTAAGCCACGCATCACCGCAATATCATCAATGCTGTGGTGGGTGCTGGCCAGCGGTCCGTAACTGGCACCGGCATTTAGGCCAAACAGTTTGACGTTGGTGTTGTTGTAGCAGACGTCCACTTTTACCTGCTCGTTGGCGCGGGAAATCAGGAACGGTGCGGCATTACAGGTCACCGCCACTTTTCCACCGATTGCCAGACCAGCTGCTGTGCCCACCAGCGTTTGTTCCGCAATACCGACGTTGATCAGGCGATCCGGGAACGCCTTAATGAAAGGTGATATTTTTGCCGTTGAGGTGGAATCCGCCACCACTGGCACCAGATCCACACCGCGATTGACCGCGTCAATAAAGGCTTCCACCATCACCGTGGCCAGGTGTTTTGCATTACTCATCTTTTAATTCCTCCAGTGCCAGTTCGATCTCTTCCCCTTTCGGCACACGGTGATGCCACTCTGGTTTGCCCTGAATAAAGGAGATGCCAAAGCCTTTCTCGGTATGCGCCACAATCACCTGCGGTTTGCCGTTACGTGGCAGGTTTTCAATGGTTTCCACCACGGAAGCCATGTCATTACCGTTGCACTCAGTGACCTCCAGGCCGAAGGCGCGCCATTTATCCGGCAGCGGATCGGTGTTCATGATGTCGCGCGTGTGCCCTGCCAGTTGCAGTTTGTTCTTGTCGTTGATGATCACCAGGTTATCGAGGTTGTAGTGCGCCGCCACCAGCGCAGCCTCCCAGTTACTGCCCTCGGCCAGTTCACCGTCGCCGGTTACCACGAAGACGCGGCGGTCGCTGTTATCTTTCTTCGCCGCCAGCGCAATACCCACCGCCACCGGTAAGCCGTGCCCCAGTGCACCGGTGTTGAGTTCCACGCCCGGCGTTTTCTGCCGCACCGGATGGCCCGGCAAATGTGAATCCGAATGCTGGTAAGTGGGCAGCCATTCGGTTGGGAAGTAACCCGCCTCTGCCAGCACACAGTAATAGCCGCCGACCGCATGCCCTTTCGATTGGATGTAGATATCACGCTGCGGATCGTTGGTGCGATCCGGCGCGCAATTCAGGATGCGGAAATAGAGCGCCGTCAGGATTTCGACCTGAGAGAGATCGGCACCGGTGTGTCCACCCGCCGGACTACCGGCATTGAGCTGGATGATGCGGCGACGTACGGCGCGCGCTTTCGCTGCCAGGTCCGCCACCGAATATTTGAAAGGATTCATAGACACCTCTGCATTTTAAAGCGTTATTGAATATATATTCACAACAGGTAAAAAAATTTACCCAGATTTTTACCCTAAATAAGCTGAGTTGCGGGAAGGCGGCCAACTCGTCAATCCCCAGGAGCCTACTCAGGTAAGTGACTGGGGTGAGCAAGTGCAACCCACGCACCTGCGGCTCAGCTTATGACGGGTAATGATTAACCTTTGGCCTCACCTTCCTGAATCAATGCCTTCTGCGCCACCACGGCGGCTTTTTGCTGCATGCGGCTTTGCATCTGATCGATGATAACCGCCACGATAATCACGATGCCTTTGATCACCATTTGCCAGAACTCACTGACGCCCATCATGATCAAGCCATCCGCCAGAAAACCGATGACAAAGGCCCCCACCAGCGTGCCGAGAATGGTGCCGCGTCCGCCAGCCAGTGAAGTACCACCGAGCACCACTGCCGCAATCGCGTTCATCTCGAATGAGGTGCCGTTCGCCGGATGGCTGGCCACCAGCTGCGAAGACACCACAATGCCAGCAATCGCCGCACAGAAACCTGAAAGGGTGTAAACCCAGATTTTCACCGACTTCACTTTGACGCCGGAGAGTTCCGCCGCACGCTCGTTATCACCAATCGCATACACCTGACGGCCAAACGGCAAGCGGCGCGCCACATAGGCAATCACCAACGCCAGCACCACCATCATCCAGATCGCCCACGGTAAGCCGAGAAAATACCCCGCACCGATTTTGTCGAAACCGGTGTTACCCAGCAGCGGATTGCCCTGCAAGCCGGGGAAGGTTTCGCCGCCAGAGGTCAGCATCGCCGCCCCGCGCAGGATGTACATGGTGCCCAGCGTGCAGATAAACGGGGCCACGTTGTATTTGGTGATGATCCAGCCATTCACCGCGCCAATCAGTCCGCCTACCACTAACACCACGGGCACAATCACCCAAACGCTGGGAAAGATGGCGATGCCAAACATCGGCAACACAATGCCTTTGGTGATCAACCAGCCGGCAATCATGCCGCACAGGCCCAGCGTGGCGCCGATGGAGAGATCAATACCCGCAGTGATAATGACAAAGGTGATGCCGAGTGCCAGAAACGCATTGATGGCGATGTGTTTGACCATGATCACCATGCTGCCCACGGCGAGAAAATCCGGCACGGTAATAGCAAAGAAGCCGACGATGAGGAACAACGCGATAAAGGTGCGCAGTTTTAACAGCAGCAGAATCATGCCTTCACGCGAGTTGAAAACCTTACCTGGCGAAGCGAGCGCCATTGCGCCATTGTTTTTCATGCTCAGAACCCCTGTGCACTTGCTTTAACCAGCGCCGCCTCTTCCGCTTCCGCGCGCGGCAGGTCAGCTGTCAACTTGCCGCCAGACATCACAAGAATGCGATCGGCGACGGCCATAATTTCTTTTAAATCGGAGGTGGAGAACACCACGGCAATGCCCTGCTCTGACAGTTTCACCATCATGCGGAACACTTCCGCTTTGGCACCCACATCAATGCCCCGGCTGGGCTCATCCAGCAGCAGTAAACGTGGATTGGTGAGCAATGAACGGCCAATCACCACTTTCTGCTGATTGCCGCCACTCAGCGCACTGATCGCCACGTCGGGCGACGAGATTTTGATGGCCAGATTGCCTACCGTACTGTTTACCGCTTCGCGTTCAGCTTGTTCGGAGATCACGGTGCGATGCGATAAACGTCGCCACAGGCTGGCAATGGTGAGATTGCTGGCCACGGAGGAGACCGGGAAAATACCGGCCCGTTTACGATCTTCCGGCACCAGGCTCATGCCCATACGAATACGTTCGGCGGTTGGCAAGCGTGTGGGTAGCGGTTTGCTGTCCAGCCACAGTTTGCCGAGATAGTTGCGCTGGCCGCCGAGCAGGCACTCAAACAGCTCGGTGCGCCCCGCGCCCATCAGGCCATAAATGCCGACGATCTCCCCGGCGCGCACATTGAAACTGACATCGTCCACCAGCGTATTGCCATGGGCACTGACACAGGTGATGTGCTCGGCTTCCAGCACCGCCGCCCCGAACTGACGATTAGGCGGCAGAAAGTTACTCACCGGTTCGCTGCCGAGCATTTCACGCACGATCCAGGGGACATCGATTTCGCTGACCTTCGCTTCCGCCTGAAAACGTCCGTCACGCAGGATGGTAATCACATCACCTATCGCCATCAGCTCTTCCAGCCGATGTGAGATATAAATGATGGAAACCCCCTGCCGCGTCAGTTCACGAATCACGCGGAACAGAATCTCCACTTCGGTTTTGCTCAACGCCGAGGTCGGCTCATCCAGAATTAAGATGTCGGCGTTTTCTGCCAGCGCTTTGGCAATTTCCACCAATTGCTGCTGACCCACTTTCAGGTTACCGACTATCTCGTCCGGTGAAATTGGCTGGTCGAGACGTTGCAATAACGCAGCCGTACGGCGCTTCTGTTCTGCTTCGTTAATCGGGCTGATGCCGCGCTGGATTTCCCGTCCCAGAAAGATGTTCTCCGCCACGCTCAGGTTTTCAAACAGGTTGAGTTCCTGGTGCACCATGCCGATACCGTGACGGGCGGCGTCTCGCGTACTGCTCAACACCACTTTTTCGCCGTTAAGGAACATTTCGCCGCTGGTGGGCTGCTGTACCCCAGCGAGGATCTTCATCAGCGTGGATTTCCCCGCCCCGTTTTCGCCGATGATGACGTTCACTTTGCCGCGCCACACGCGATAATCGACACGATCCAGCGCCAGGGTGCCTGGAAACAACATCGACATCTGTTTGGCCTGCAGGATGATTTCATCGCTCATCATGGATTCCCCTGCTGCAACTGAATCGCCACCACGTCATCCACCTGATTCGACTCGATACTGACGGCCAACAGCGCCTGCACCGGCTTGCCGACCCAACTGGCATCCACCGGCGGTAACTGCTGGACGGCATGGCGGTTCAACGCTTTAGTCAGTTGTGCGTATTGCACCTGATTGGTGAACTCTTCAAAGCGATAGCCCGCCGCATCACGAATCGCATTACTGCGCAGTACCGGCCCAATCAACACCTTGACCGGTTTGCCATTGATGGTGACGGTCAGGCTGCGTTCCCGTTCATTGCTGTTATCAAAGGCGGTGACGGTTCCTCCGGCACGCACAAACACGCTTTCGCTGCCCCCTGCCTTGACGGTATGACTTTTGGTTTCCATATCCGCCCAGCTCAGCGCCTGCTTCTCAGCCGGTTGCTGCACCCGGCTGGCCCAGCTCGATTCGGCGATCTGCTGTGGCGTCTGGTTGCTGTAGCCGGGTTTGGCATTCGGATCTTTCGGCATGATGGGATTGCCGTTTGCATCGAGATCCACCACGGTGCAGGCGGTCAATATCAGCGATAAGAGCCCAACCATCAGCCCGGCTGCTGCTTTTCCCTTCATGCCGACCTCCGTCTTATTTCGCCAGGTTGAAGTTTTTCAGCTTCGCGGCGTTGCTGTCGTCGATCAGCACGCAATCCATCAGCTGCTTCTCTTCTTTTTGCGCTTTGCCGTTTTTCAGGTAGTAATCCACCTGCTCAACCGCCATTTGTGCCTGATCCCAGCCTGGCTGCAGCACCGTGGCTTTGATGTTGCCTTTATTAATGATGGAGTCACGCGTGTAGTCGCTGCCATCAAAGCCGACCACGATCACGTTGGTTTTACCGGCGGCTTTCAACGCGGCTTCCGCACCCAACGCCATGGTGTCATTCCCGGAAATCACCCCGACGATGTTGGGATTTTTCTGCAGAATGGTTTCCATGCGACTGAAGGCTTCGGTCTGGCTCCAGTTGGCACTCTGCTGCGCCACCATCTTCATATCGGGATAGTCATCCAGCACATCGTGATAGCCTTGTGAGCGCACGCCCGCGTTGGTATCCGACTCTTTGCCCAGCAGCTCAACGTAGTCGCCTTTGCCGTTCAGTAACTTAGCGAACTTCTCTGCGCCCAACTGCGCGCCCTGATAGTTGTTGGAGACAATCTGCGCCACGGCGACGCCGGTTTTGTTGATCTCACGGTCAATCAGGAAGGTGGGGATGCCGGCATCTTTGGCTTTTTGCACCGGGCCGACAGTGGCGTCAGCACCGGCGTTATCCAGAATGATCGCTTTGGCTTTACGCGCGATGGCGGTTTCGATCAGCTGGTTCTGTTTGTTTACGTCATCATCGTGCGAGGCCACCAGCGTGGTGTAACCGAGTGCTTTGGCTTTCTGTTGCGCGCCATCGGCTTCGGCTTTAAAGAACGGGTTATCGTGAGAAGGCGTGATAATAGCAATCAAGCCTTTCTCTGCCGCCAGCGTTGCCGCTGAGGCCAACATCAGTGAAGCCAGTAGGGTCATTTTGAGGACAGAAGCTTTCATTGATTTTTCTCCGCTTGAATATATATTCAATTGCGATTTTATATGCATAATGACTATGCGCTGGCTTCCTGAACTCGTCCATCGCGCGATCCTGAAAAAGCGAAAACGATCACAAAATGTTCTGCGTTGTTATTTATGACAGCCTGATTAACAATACCAGGCAGGTTAAGAGAGAGAAAAAACCATGGCAAAACAGGACGAACAGCGGCTGATGGTGAAAATCGCCACGCTTTATTATGTGGAAGGCATGAAGCAGTCCGACATTGCGCAGCTGCTGAAGCTGTCGCAATCCTTTGTGTCACGCATTCTCAATCGCAGCGTGAAAGATGGCGTGGTGAAGATCAGCGTGGTGCCCCCCGCCAACGTCTTTCCCGAACTGGAGAAGGCGATTGAGCAGCAGTATCAGCTGCCACAGGTGATTGTGGTCGATGTGCCGGATCAGGCTTCCGCGCTGCAAATTAAACAGGCGATTGGCTCAGCGGCGGCGCACTATCTGGAAACCCGCCTGCGCGCCGATGAATTGATCGGCATTTCATCATGGAGTGGCACCATTCGCGCGATGGTGGACGCGTTGCATCCGCTGAGTGCGCCCTGCAAAGGCGTGATCCAGTTGCTTGGTGGGGTGGGTGCGAACGGCAACGTGCAGGCCACCATCCTGACGCAGAATCTGGCGGCGCTGCTGGATTGCCCGGCCTGGCTGCTGCCGTCGCAGTCGATTGAGCATTCAGTGCAGGATCGTCAACGCTTATCAGTCAACCCAGACGTGGCCGTGGTGCTGGAAAAGTTTGATCAAGTGGATCTGGCGATTGTCGGCATTGGCGATCTTGAGCCTTCCGCGCTGCTACGCAATTCCGGCAACTACTATGACGGCGAGATGCTGCGCACGCTGGCCGAGCGCGGTGCGGTGGGCGATATCTGTTTGCATTATTTTGATGCTGACGGAAAACCGGTGTTGAACGCCGAGGAAGATCCGGTGATTGGCATGGAGCTGGCGCAGGTTAAACAGTGTGCGCAAGTGGTGGCGCTGGCAGGCGGCAAAGAGAAAGCCCAGGCGATTCGCGGAGCGTTGCGCGGTGGATATGTGAAAGTGCTGATTGTGGATTATCCAACGGCACGATTGCTGATGGAATGATGTCATTGAAGCTGGCGCCATGAATGGCGCCTCTATCGGAAAAGAGTGCGCAGTGAAGCGCACCGGAAGATATCAGCCAATGGTGCGATAAGCCGTGGTGACCTTCCACAAATAACGTGGTGCCTGTGCCGCCGGATGTTTATCCTGCACATGCTGATAGAATTCGTCCGGCGTCATCGAGTTGATCATCGCAATCGCCCGATCGCGATTTCGTGAGAAGGTGCGCAGCAACGCACCGGCACCGTTGGCGTAAGAAACGATGGTGGCATAGCGCAGCGTCAGTGGATTTCGAATCCCGGCCAACTCAGAATCCTGCAGCAGCTTGAGATATGCCGCGCCGATATCGATATTTCTCGCTGGATCGCGCAATTCCGAAGACGTCGGCTGACCGTGACGTCCCTGAGTGCGATACACCGCACGCCCCGCCGTTGAGGCTTTAATCTGCATCAACCCTACCGCGTTTGAACGGCTGGTAACGGTGGGATTGCCCCCGGATTCGACACTAATAATGGCGCTGATTAACTTCTCATCAACGCCATAATGACTGGCGGCATCTTCGGTAAACATTGACCATGCATCATTCACTTTCGACGGGGGTGCCTGGGTTAATGGCGTATTTTTCTCTGGCACGACCGTTTTTTCTGGCTCACTGGCACAGCCCGCGAGCAACAGCGCAGATAGCATAAGTAGTCGAATTTTCACTGATTTTTGGTTCCGCAATAGAGTTGGCGCAAGCTATGATACCTGGCGCAGCGCAATGCAAAATTACCGTTTATCCTAAATACGTAAAAAACCTTGTGCTGCCGTGACATCGGTAACGGATTTCGCCATCATCGGCAGGCCACTTTAAATCAGGATGAACGCTATGCTTTCCCCCCGATCCATTCGTCTGATCGCCCCCTCCGGCTACTGCCATAATCAGGATGCGGCCCAACGTGCAGTGAGTCGTTTACAGGCTCAGGGACATCAGTTGGACAACTTATCAGCGATTACACGCCGCTTCCAGCGTTTTGCGGGCGAGGACGGGGAACGGTTGAATGATGTGAACCAGCTGGCAACACTGAGCACGCTGCCCGATATTGTGCTGGCGGTGCGCGGTGGCTACGGTGCCTCGCGCTTGCTGGATCAGATTGATTATGTCGGTCTGCAGCGCCGGCTGCTAAATCAACCTATCGCGCTTTGTGGACACAGTGATTTCACCGCGATTCAACTGGCGTTACTGGCGCAAACCGGGCTGGTGACCTTCAGCGGCCCGATGCTGGCCGGCAACTTCGGCGCAGAGGCATTATCCGAATTTACCCTGTCACACTTTTGGCAGGCGCTCTCTTCTCCTACAGTCAATATAGGCTGGCAGACCCACAGCCCGGATGCGGGACGCTGGCAAGGGACCTTGTGGGGCGGCAATCTGGCGATGATCTGCTCTCTGATCGGCACACCGTGGATGCCGCAAATTGAAAACGGCATTTTGGTGATCGAGGATGTGAATGAGCATCCTTTCCGCATAGAGCGCATGCTGATTCAACTGCAACAGAGCGGCATTCTGGCGCGCCAGCGGGCGATCATCACCGGCAGTTTCACCAGCACGTCACTGTCTGCATATGACAATGGTTTCGATTTTGCCAGCGTATGGCAACGCATCCGCGATGAATATCAGCTACCGGTGATCAGCGAACTGGCGTTTGGCCACGATGCCGACACCGTCACGCTGCCGCTGGGCGCCAGCGCCACCTTACAGCTTGAACAGGGCGAAGCACAGCTTGCCTTCACCGGCCACCCGACATTGCGCTAACGTTTTGCCGCAGGAGACCGACATTGAAGCCACTGTACGAAGATTTGTGGATCTCCACCCCGGAATTTCCCGCCGAAGAAACGGCGCAAGATTTAATGATGCATGGCTTTATGCTGCGCCATCCGCGCGGCAATCTGGTCATCGGCCGTGTCGAACATCCGCTCGATCATGAGTTTCTCAATGATGCGGGCGGCGTGATTCGTCACTACCTCACCCACTGGCATGAAGCCGCCCCAGGCGCCGTGGCGATCCAGCAGCGTTTTAACAGTGCGCTCTACTGTCACAGCCGTTCACTGGGGCCCGTCAGTCTGATTGTCGAACCCGATGAGACCTTCATTCAGCAGGAAAGCCACTTTGGTGACTTCCATCTGCTGCCCACACCCGGCCACACACCCGGCAGTTGCAGTTACCTTTATCACTCCCCGCTGGGCCAGACCTATCTGTTTGTTGGCGATACCTTGACCTGTGACTACAACCGCTGGATCAGCGTGTTGGTACCGGAGAGTAATCCGCTGGAGTTGCAGCAGTCGCTGGAACTGTATCGCGCACTGCGCCCGGATGTGGTGCTGATGAGTACCACGCGTGGTCACTTATCATGGGCGAAAGTCGATTTGCAGAGTTGGCTGGCGGCGATTGATGAGGCAGAGCAATCGCCGCTGGATTTGCGCCAGCAGCCACTGATCTAGTTACAGCGATTTACTGAGGTAATGACGCTGATGCAGACGCGGATAATTATCGAGGCTGAAGCGTAAGGTGTAGCCCATCTTTTCATAGAACGGGCGCGCCTGGAAACTGGCCGTATCAACCTGCGCATAAAGGCAACCACGGGCGCGGGCTTCTGTTTCGGCGGCCTGAATCAACTGTGCGCCAGCCCCCTGCCCGCGTAACGCATCGCCGACCCATAGCAGGTCGATGCGCAGCCAGTTACCAAAGGTGGAACCGGTCAACCCGGCCAGCTTGCGGCCAGAAGCATCCTTAATGAAGACGCCAATCGCCTGCATCTCACTGGGATCGATAAAGCGGCTGTTATATTCGGTGAGGCCGAGACGAACATCATCCAGATCCTCTGCGGTAACGGTGTTAGTTACGCTTAATTGCATCGTCTTCTCCTTTGACTGGCAACTATGAATTGGGCCGCTGGCTATCGTCGTAACGTTCCAGCGAAAGAATTTCCGCATCGCGTTTTTCGGTGCGATTGCAGGGGATCAGTTTATCGCTATCGGCATAGACAAAGAACGTATCGTCATTATTTTTGTTCACAATCAGCTGATCGCCATTACGAAAACGCGTGATCGCCACTTTATCCCCGCCTTGCAAACGCGTGCGCTGTTGCCCTGCTGCAATTTGAAAATGACGTGTTGGCCACATCAGCGTGCTTAAACCGTATTCCGCACGCGATACCGTCATGGTCGGGCGCCCCGGACAGGTAATTTGAAATTCGGTTTCGCTCCAGGCCGGCGCGATTTGGCACGCCATTAAGCCAACGGCAATAGCTATCGCCTTCATTGGGATCTCCGCTGAGGTTAGATGATGATTTCGTTGGGTTTTATGCAGAGAAGCGTAACACAGATAAAAGAGGGAAGACGAATAATGGCCCGTTGAGTACGGGCCTGCAAGGATAGAAGGGTAAAGAAAACGTTAGTTAACCGAGTTCATGTCTTTAATTTGATTACGGTTTATCTGCTGTTCTTTACCATCAATATCTTTGTAAGTAATCATGCCGGTATCTTCATCCACTTGAGGTTTACCCTGCACCACAATGGTTTGCCCATCGGTGGTGTGCATGACGTGATCGGATGCGCAGCCCGCCAGCAGTAGGCCGAGGCTAAAAGTACCGATTAAAAGCAATGTCTTTTTCATCTCATCCTCCTTTTGGATTCACTGTCAGGTTTAGCACAGCGCGGAGTCATGTGAACCAGGAGAAAGATTAATCTGTGCAGAACAATCGCTGCGCATCAGCCGATATCGACTGAGCAGCAGCTATATTGCATGGATTTCCATCGCAAACGGATGGGGAAGGAATGACCGGAAGGGATTACTCTGCTGCAACCTGTGCAGCGACTAACATTAACGCCAGACCCGCATCTTCCGGATCGAAGCCTTGCATCACTTCTTGTATGGCCGCTACACAGTTCATAATCTGCTTTTTTTTGTCGGCTTCTAATTTATCAATCGCGTGCTGAAGAATCATTAAACTGGCTTCTTCTTCTTTCATAGATTTGCCCTTGTTTTGCTTACCTGATGCGCAACGCTGGCAAGAATAACGTTTATCTGCTACCAAAGTCACCCCTTTACATTCTTACCGCTTAACGATTAAGCAAATGACAAATGGGAAGCGGTGCCAGACCTGCTATGATCAGCATATCAGTGGGCATTGACGGGCCACTGCAAACAAGGAATCGAACCAGGACAGGATCATGTTGCGAATCACGGTAGTACTCACCCTCTTATTATTGGCTGGTTGCAGCTCCACGTCCAAAGGTGTCGACTGCCCGGGCGAAGTCGCGACCATTTATGGACAATCAATGGGGCAGACTCGGGCGCGCATTTTCGATTTGGTGAATGCCTTTACGGTTACGCGTGATGGCGTGGCGGTGAAAAGCGGCACATTGCACTCCAGCGATCGTTTCCAGTATGTCCCTTCTGCCGTGACGCCTGAGGGCTTCACCGCTCAGCGGCTGTCAGATAAGCAATTCCGTCTGATCAACCCTTATCAGAACACCATGATTACCTGGACGTGCCCTTAAACGTGCTTAGCCGGGAAAGATGGTTTATTGTCAGGCTTCCTCACGCTGCGGACCTGTACTATGGAAAAGAGTCTGGACAATAACGGCTACATCGACTTCCCCTTCCCCGCTTCCACCAACGCAGATGGTTCGGTGAATCCTTGTGGATTTGACCTCACGCTGGAGACCGATCGCATCGACGAGATCTCAGCGGGTAAACATTCCGAAAATTTACGGCGTTTACTCGAAGAGGTGAATTTGCAGGAGGGAGTATTTATGACCTTAGCCTGTGACTGGCAGCAGCGTGATGACGGCGTGTGCGGATTTATCGATGTGGCTTTACGCCCGGCGCTATCGAGTGGCAGCAGTGAAGAGACGCAAAGTCTGGATCAGGCATTTGAACTCTATCTGAACCGACAAGAGAAGCAGCACAACATGCAGAGCGGCACCCTGGTCAATTACGCCCGCGCCGTGCTGGATTGGGGCTGGTCACCTTTGCATCAGCGTCATATGCGCTATGAGAAAGTCACCATTCGCTATTATTGTCAGCAAGCCGACGATGCCGAGTGGTGTTTCGATCATCTACGCCATTTTTTAGTGACCTGGTATCCGGCTTACCGCGGCAATCCCTGAGGGCGTCTCGTGACACCCTATCGGGCTTAGGGTTTGACCAGACGAATCGCATGCTCCAGCATCCGCTGTTCGTCGCGTTCATTATGGGCGCGATGATGCCGGGTTCGCTGCAGTAATTCGGTAATCTCTGCTCTTTTCGTTTCATGGCCACATTCGGAAAGGACGATCACCGCATCGCCAATTACCCGGCATACTTCATCGTAATCGTCGTCGTTCAGCACATCACGTTTCATATTTCCTCCCGCTGCCGTTGAGCTAGTTAGGCAAGATGCATCACGCCCCCTGCCATCTTCAAGCCTGGACAGAATTCTCTGTTCCTGCAAACAGCTGTTACAACCTGAATGCTCGTTGGGTTGCTGGTCTGAAAATCTGTGACTACGCTAAATCGTAATATTCACAACCAGCAGGGAGTCATCATGACTGATAAAGCGGAAGCAAAATTGAATGAAGCAGCGGGCGCAGTTGAAGAAAAAATCGGGGAATGGACCGGCTCTCGCAAACATCAGGCTAAAGGTGCCGCGCGTCGTTATCCCGCGCAAGCCAGTTATGCTGTGCAGGATGCGGCAGACTGTGTGGTAAAATCGGTACGTGATAATCCGGCAACTGGCCTGGCGGTAGCAGCCAGCATCGGCATTATTGTCGGTTTCCTGCTGGGCAGGAAATAAGCTGCGATGGGGGGCCTTCCTGGCCCCAACGCTTATTGATGATGACCGGCCTCATCCAACCTTTCCTGAATATGTTCATCCGGCGTCTCAGCCACATCAGCCGTGCTGTTATTCACATCCAGATGACGACCATGGTGCACAGTGATATTCACTGGCACGTCAGGTAATTGTGCACAGCTGCCAAATGACACCAGTAAAAAGAACCACGCGGCTAATGACGTCTTTGCCATCTTCACTTCCACCCACACTGTTTTGAGTCGGGCCAGATTGCCTGACAGAGTGCAAATTAGCGTCAGCACTGCGCAAAGCTGTGTGGGCAGTTGTGAGCAATCAGGCTTGTGAACGACGCGCTTTGTAACGTGCGACCATGGTCATCAGCGCCTGATAAATCAACCCGGCGTATAAGCTTTTCACTATAACCATCGGGATCGCCTCGCCTTGCGCCTGCCACGACATAAACCACATGAAGATGCCCCACAATAGAGAAAACAGCAGCCAGCCTTTAACGAATTTGATTACACCCTGCATACCACCTCCAAATCAGAAGCGTTGAAGATAGCGGTTTCAATCAGAAAAGGCACGATGAAGGCCGTCTGATTGCTAGCTGTTTCAAAGTTTTTCGAAATGTATTGTTCAAATCCGTTGATTCTCGCGGAGAGAGCTCGCAAAACGACATTGTAAGGCATGCATACCTTAAGTCAGCTTCGCTAAGTTACTCGCAGTCACACTCCAACCCCTAACAATCGCATTGCATGAGTGTGTATCGTGTGTATAATTTCACCTCAAGGACAGCAATGAAAAGCGCAGAGTTGATTAAGCTACTAAAGCGCAATGGATGGATTCTGGAGAGAATTAAGGGCAGCCATCATCAGTTTTCACACCCGGCATTTGTCCACCTCATCACCGTTCCGCATCCCAGGAAAGATTTAAAAAAAGGCACGCTGATGCAGATTCTTAAGGATGCAAACCTGTTTCATCATCACTAACTCACCTTTCAATTTTCAGGAGAAGCTATGCTGTTTCCCGCCTTAATCGAAGTCGATGCTGATGGCTCAGCCAGTGGTTTTTTTCCTGATGTCACAGGCTGCTATTTTGCTGGCAACACCCCGGAACATACACTGCACGATGCCCACAAGGCATTACATGCTCACTTTGAATTGATGGTCGAAAAAGGGTTGCTGATCCCTGAGCCTTCGCAGCGTTGGATGAACAATCTGAGTCAGCCGGGGATCTGGATGTATGTGGATATTGATATCACTCGCTATCTTGGAAAATCTGAGCGTATCAATATCACCATGCCACATCTGTTAATTGAGAAAATTGATCGTGTTGTGGGTCATGATGCGCGTTATACCAGCCGCAGCCATTTCCTCGCTGAAGCGGCACGCAAAGCATTGTCCCAATCGTGATGAACTATGCAGATTGCGCACGCGTCGCTTATAGCCCGCAGACGGATTGTGATTGAATCCCCGCCAACGTTGTCAGGCATGTTGTGAATATGAATTATTTAAGCGATATCCAGAAATTTATTGAGAGTAACACCCTGCTATCCACCACTTTTAGCTTGCTGCTGCTGGTGATTGCGGGAATGGTGACGCATCTGATCTGCAAATTCTTTGTGGTGAAGGTGGTGCGCAAGGTCTTCTTTAGCACCCACAAAAAACAGGTTCCACTCGATAAAGATGTGCGGCTTTCTGAAAAGCTCTCTAATTTTATTCCGGTGATCACGGTTTATTACCTGCTGCAGTTTATGCCAGACCTGCCCGAACATCTGCTGATTGCTATTAAGACTATCTGCGGCATTTTGTTCTTTGTTTATCTGTCGCTGTTCTTCACCGAAGTGCTGGAGATTGTTAACAACTCCTACTCCCGCAAATCAAAGCGTAAGAATCACTCGATCAAGGGCTATATTCAGGTCGGCAAGATCCTGGTGCACATTATTTCGGCAATCATGATCCTGGCCATTATGTCGAATAAATCGCCAGTGATTATTATCTCGAGTTTGGGTGCGGTTGCTGCGGTATTGATGTTGGTGTTCCAGCACACCTTAATGTCGCTGGTGGCGAATATTCAGGTGTCATCCAACGACGTGCTGCAACTTGGTGACTGGATTGAGATGCCGGATAAAGGCATAAGCGGCGAAGTAATTGATATTGCACTGCACACCATTACGCTGCGTAACTGGGATAACACGTTGTCACGCATCCCGACGAAAAACTTCCTCACCGAAACCTATACCAACTGGCAGGCAATGTTTTCCTCCGGCGCGCGCCGTATTATGCGTAGCTTCCACCTCGACCAAATGTCGATTCGCTTTCTCGATCACGAACTCATTCAGCAGATGAGCCAGATTCGCGGTGTTAACGAGCAGCTTTCAGCGTTAATGGATGGCCGTGACAGCAATGCCGTGGGCGAACGCTGGTTTGCTGACAATGGCATGACTAACCTGACGGTGTTCCGCAAATATCTCACCGCGTGGCTGTCGCAGCGCGATGATATTAAGCAGGATATGTATATCGTGGTGCGCACCATGAAGCCCTCGCCGGAAGGTTTGCCGGTAGAAGTTTATTGCTTCACCTCGTCGATATTTTGGGTCGAATATGAGAATTCGCAGTCAGCGATCTTCGAATATATCTATGCGATTGTCGGCCAGTTTGGGCTGCGCATGTATCAGCATCCGGGCGGCAATGATTTCTGGCGCTTGTCGCAGCAGCATGCGTCATCCGCCAAATCCGTTGAACAGCAGGCCGATTAATTTAGCGCATAAAAAACGGGAGCCATGGGCTCCCGTCTCAATTTCTGGCTGGCAGAAATTACATGTTCGCGATGATCGCGTCACCAAACTCTGAACATTTCAGCAGTTTAGCGCCATCCATCAGACGCTCGAAGTCATAGGTCACGGTCTTAGCGGCGATTGCGCCTTCCATGCCTTTAACAATCAGGTCTGCGGCTTCGAACCACTCCATATGACGCAGCATCATTTCTGCGGACAGGATAACGGAACCTGGGTTCACTTTATCCTGACCAGCGTACTTAGGTGCCGTACCGTGGGTGGCTTCGAACAGTGCACATTCGTCACCGATGTTTGCGCCTGGTGCGATACCGATACCGCCAACCTGTGCCGCCAGGGCATCAGAGATGTAGTCACCGTTCAGGTTCATACAAGCGATAACGTCGTATTCGGCTGGACGCAACAGGATCTGCTGCAGGAAGGCATCAGCGATCACGTCTTTCACGATGATCTCTTTGCCGGTGTTCGGGTTCTTGAACTTCATCCACGGGCCGCCATCGATCAGCTCGCCGCCGAACTCTTCTTTCACCAACTGGTAGCCCCAGTCTTTGAATGAGCCTTCGGTGAACTTCATGATGTTGCCTTTGTGAACCAGGGTCAGAGAATCACGATCGTTGGTGATGGTGTACTCAACCGCTGCGCGTACCAGACGTTTAGTGCCCTCTTCAGAGCACGGCTTCACGCCGATACCACACTGCTCAGGGAAGCGAATTTTCTTCACGCCCATCTCTTCACGCAGGAACTTGATCACTTTATCCGCTTCTGGCGTGCCCGCTTTCCACTCGATACCGGCATAGATATCTTCTGAGTTTTCACGGAAGATCACCATGTCGGTATCTTCTGGGCGTTTAACCGGGCTTGGGGTACCGGTGTAGTAGCGAACCGGACGCAGGCACACGTACAGATCCAGCTCCTGACGCAGCGCAACGTTCAGAGAACGAATACCGCCACCGACTGGGGTAGTCAGCGGGCCTTTGATGGCAACGCGGTATTCTTTGATTAAATCGAGGGTTTCTTGCGGCAGCCAGACGTCCTGACCGTAAAGTTCTACTGATTTCTCACCAGTATAAATTTCCATCCAGGAAATTTTGCGCTCGCCGTTGTAGGCTTTTTTCACAGCGGCATCAACCACTTTCAGCATAACAGGGGAAACATCAACGCCGATGCCATCACCTTCGATGTAAGGAATGACTGGGTTATTCGGAACAGTGAGTTTGCCCTGAACCAGGGTGATTTTTTGACCTTCCGCCGGAACAACTACTTTGCTTTCCATCAACCTCTCCTTCGAGCGATTTTTTGTTAATGATTTGTAAGATGCGGGTCAATACTACTTGAATATTTCCGCTACGCCAATCACCGCAGTTTCGCGTTATAATGCGCCGATTGTTTCTGACTGCAAAGCCCATGCGAAAAACTTCTCAACGAATTCACCAGGATAAGCGTCCAAACACCGCCGCACGCCAGCCCGTGCGCCGTGACACACGTCCAAAAGGACCGCGACGCGTCATACTCTTTAACAAACCTTTCGATGTTTTACCGCAGTTCAGTGATGAAGCGGGACGCCGCACGCTCAAGGATTTCGTGCCGGTGAGCGACGTTTATGCTGCCGGCCGCCTCGATCGCGACAGCGAAGGTTTGATGATTCTGACCAACGATGGCGCGCTCCAGGCGCAACTGACGCAGCCCGGAAAGCGCACCGGAAAAATCTATTATGTGCAGATTGAAGGTGCACCACAGGAATCAGATTTATCCCTGTTACGCAACGGCGTCACCCTCAATGATGGACCCACGCTGCCTGCTGGCGTGGAATTGGTCACTGAACCAGAGTGGCTCTGGCCGCGCCAGCCGCCGATCCGCGAGCGTAAAGCGATCCCGACCAGTTGGTTGAAAATCACCCTGTACGAAGGGCGTAACCGTCAGGTGCGGCGCATGACGGCACATATTGGTTTTCCCACCTTGCGCCTGATTCGCTTTGCCATGGGCAAATATCAACTCGACGATTTAGCCCTGGGAGAGTGGCGCGATATCAGTGCCAACGTTTAGAGCACCACTTTTCAATAACTTTTAGTTAACAATTTCGGAGGAAGGATGTTTAAACCTCATGTAACGGTAGCTTGTATCGTGCAGGCGCAAGGCGAATTACTGGTGGTCGAAGAGCGTGTTCACGGCCGTATTACGTGGAATCAGCCGGCGGGTCATCTCGAAGCCGATGAAACGTTGCTCGAAGCCGCACAGCGTGAGTTATTTGAAGAGACCGGAATAGACGCTAAACCCGAGTATTTCCTCGGTGTGCAGCAGTGGATCGCGCCTGACGATACACCTTTTGTGCGTTTCCTGTTTGGCCTCGATCTGCCAGAAAAATGCGAGACGTCTCCGCACGATCGTGACATCGATTGTTGCTGGTGGCTGCCGCCAGAGCAGATTCTGACGGCGAATCGCCTGCGTTCACCGCTGGTCGCTGAGAGTGTACGATTGTGGCAACAAGGCGCACGTTATCCGCTGCAACTGGTGGCGCCGTTCCAATGGCCGTTTCACGAAGGTGCGCGCCCGGCTTCGGCATGATAGAATGCGCCGCCTGTTTTTATCGTAATTAAGAGTGCGTCATGTCTGACAACAGCCAGAAAAAAGTGATCGTCGGGATGTCCGGCGGCGTCGATTCTTCCGTATCCGCCTGGTTACTGCAACAGCAGGGCTATCAGGTTGAAGGCCTGTTCATGAAGAACTGGGAGGAAGACGACGGCGAGGAATATTGCACCGCCGCTGATGATCTGGCTGACGCTCAAGCCGTGTGTGACAAACTCGGCATCAAACTGCACAAAATCAACTTCGCCGCTGAGTACTGGGACAACGTGTTCGAACACTTCCTGGAAGAGTACAAAGCGGGCCGCACGCCAAACCCCGATATTCTGTGCAATAAAGAGATCAAATTTAAGGCCTTCCTTGAATTCGCGGCTGAAGATCTCGGTGCAGACTTCATCGCCACCGGACACTATGTGCGCCGCGCCGATGTGAATGGCACCAGCCAGTTACTGCGCGGTCTCGACGGCAATAAAGATCAGAGTTACTTCCTCTACACCCTGAGCCATGAACAGATTGCGCAAAGCCTGTTCCCGGTGGGTGAACTGGAGAAGCCTGAAGTTCGGCGTATCGCTGAAGAACTGGATTTGATCACTGCGAAGAAAAAAGACTCGACCGGCATTTGCTTCATCGGCGAGCGCAAATTCCGCGACTTCCTTGGCCGTTACTTACCTGCACAGCCGGGCGAAATCGAAACCGTTGAGGGTGAGATTGTCGGTGAACACCAGGGGCTGATGTATCACACGCTGGGTCAGCGCAAAGGATTGGGGATTGGTGGACGCAAAGAGAGCAATGACGATCCCTGGTATGTGGTCGACAAAGACGTCGCACGCAATCGCCTGGTGGTGGCTCAGGGTGCAGAACATCCACGCCTGATGTCTGTTGGCTTGATTGCTCAGCAACTGGATTGGGTTGATCGCCAAACAATGACGGCCCCGTTGCGCTGCACGGTGAAAACCCGTTACCGCCAGACCGATATTCCCTGTGAAATCATTCCGCTGGATAGCAATCGTATTGAAGTGCGTTTTGACGAGCCGGTTGCGGCCGTCACGCCTGGCCAGTCGGCCGTATTTTATCTGGGTGATGTTTGCCTCGGTGGCGGCATTATTGAACAGCGCCTGCCCCTGGCAGAAGCCTGAGGTCGGCGCTGCCGACGCGATGACAGGAGTTAAGCGTGGCCAAGAACTATTATGAGATAACGCTCGCGCTCGCGGGTATTTGTCAGTCCGCGCATCTGGTGCAGCAATTAGCGCATCAGGGCAGTTGCAACAATGCCGCATTAACCGTGTCGCTGCGCAGCCTGCTGGATCTGAACCCCGGCTCGACGCTGGCGGTATTTGGCAATGATGAAGCGAATCTGCATCTCGGCCTGGAATCGCTGATGGCGGTGCTGAACAGCGGCAGCCGCCAGGGTGCCGGGGCCGAACTGACACGTTACACCCTGAGCATGATGGTGCTGGAACGCAAATTGCACGGCAACAGCGCGGCGCTGAACACCCTTTCTCAGCGTATTGCGCAACTTGATCGCCAATTAGCGCATTACGAGCTGGAATCTGAAACCATCACCAGTGCCATGGCCGGGATTTATGTCGATGTCATTAGCCCACTGGGTCCGCGCATTCAGGTCACAGGTTCGCCGCAGGTATTACAGAATTCTCAGGTACAGAGTAAAGTGCGTGCCGCCTTGCTGGCAGGTATTCGTGCTGCTGTACTGTGGCAGCAGGTGGGCGGTGGCCGCCTGCAGCTGATGTTCTCGCGTCAGCGTTTGCTGCGTGAAGCCAAAACCATTTTATCCCGGTTGGGCCCGGCGTATTAAGCGCCGCCCTGCCCTAATTTGTTAACGATTCAGGAGTTGCACTGATGGAATTATCCTCTCTGACCGCCGTCTCACCTGTCGATGGCCGTTATGGCGATAAAGTCAGCCCGCTGCGCGCCATTTTCAGCGAATACGGTTTGCTGAAATTCCGCGTTGAGGTTGAAGTTCGCTGGTTACAGAAACTGGCTACGACCGCAGAGATCAAGGAAGTTCCTGCATTTGATGCTGACGCAAACGCTTTCCTTGACGCCATTGTCGCCAATTTCAGCGAAGAAGACGCGGCGCGCATCAAAACCATCGAACGCACCACCAACCACGACGTCAAAGCGGTTGAGTACTTCCTGAAAGAGAAAGTGGCTGATGTCCCTGCGCTGCATGCGGTATCAGAGTTCATTCACTTCGCCTGTACTTCTGAAGATATCAACAACCTGTCGCACGCGCTGATGCTGGAAACCGCTCGCCGTGACGTCATCGTGCCTTTCTGGAACAAAATTATCGATGCGGTGAAAGGGCTGGCGCACGAATATCGCGATATCCCGCTGCTGTCTCGTACGCACGGCCAACCCGCTACGCCATCTACGATGGGTAAAGAGATGGCCAACGTCGCTTACCGCATGGAGCGTCAGCTGCGTCAGTTGAGCAAAATCGAGGTGCTGGGCAAAATCAACGGCGCGGTCGGCAACTACAATGCCCACATTGCTGCCTATCCGGAAGTCGACTGGCATCAGCTGAGCGAGCAGTTCGTGACCTCACTGGGCGTGACCTGGAACCCGTACACCACGCAGATCGAACCGCATGATTACATCGCAGAACTGTTTGATTGCATCGCGCGTTTCAACACCATCCTGATCGACTTTGACCGTGATATCTGGGGTTACGTTGCCCTGAATCACTTCAAGCAGAAAACCATCGCCGGCGAAATCGGCTCTTCCACCATGCCGCATAAAGTGAACCCGATTGACTTCGAAAACTCGGAAGGCAACCTCGGTCTGGCGAATGCGGTGATGCAGCACCTGGCGAGCAAACTGCCGGTTTCCCGCTGGCAGCGCGATCTCACCGACTCTACCGTACTGCGTAACCTCGGCGTCGGCGTGGGCTACGCGCTGATCGCTTATCAGGCAACGTTGAAAGGCATCTCTAAACTGGAAGTGAACCGCGATCGTCTGCTGGACGAACTGGATCACAACTGGGAAGTGCTGGCCGAGCCGATCCAGACCGTGATGCGCCGCTACGGTATCGAGAAGCCATACGAAAAGCTGAAAGAGCTGACGCGTGGCAAACGTGTGGATGCAGCCGGTATGCAGGCCTTCATCGACAGCCTCGAACTGCCGGAAGAAGAGAAAGTGCGTCTGAAACAGATGACACCGGCCAACTATCTCGGCCGCGCCATTCAGATGGTTGATGATTTAAAATAATCATTAAGGGTGTGCCTGCGGGCACACCCTACTCTTCCTCTCAGGCAGTCGAGCGCCTGCAAATCGGCAAGTGCATCAATCCCTTGTTGCCTGCGTCCGGAATGAATACTCGCCGCGTTTTCCTGCTGTCGTTCAAACGATGACAGTCAAGTGTTGTTCTCTTGTTTAGCTCGCTTAACATATACTCTTGCCATCATCACTGAGTTTGAAGGTAAGGAAATTCTATGCGTGTTCTGGTTGTGGAAGATAATGCACTGCTGCGTCATCATCTCGCCGTGCAGTTACGTGAAATGGGTCATCAGGTGGATGCTGCCGAAGATGCCAAAGAAGCCGACTATTTCCTGCAGGAACACATTCCCGACATTGCGCTGGTCGATTTAGGCTTGCCTGACGAAGATGGCATGTCGTTGATTCGTCGCTGGCGCGGTGATGCTGTGCGTCAACCGATTCTGGTGTTGACGGCGCGTGAAGGCTGGCAGGCTAAAGTGGAAGCACTCGAAGCGGGTGCCGATGACTACGTCACCAAACCTTTCCATATCGAAGAAGTGGCTGCACGTTTGCAGGCGCTGATGCGTCGCAACAGTGGACACGCTTCACAGATCATTGCGATGCCGCCGTTCCAGGTTGATCTGTCACGTCGTGAAGTCACCGTCAATGATGCGCCGGTTAAACTCACCGCATTTGAGTACACCATTGTAGAAACCTTGATCCGCAACGCCGGAAAAGTGGTCAGCAAAGATTCGCTGATGCTGCAACTCTATCCCGATGCCGAATTGCGCGAGAGCCACACCATTGATGTTTTGATGGGTCGCCTGCGTAAAAAGATTCTTGCGCTCCATCCGACCGAAGTGATTAACACCGTGCGCGGCCAGGGCTATCGCTTTGATCTCTGATTTATGAATTGGCTGAATCGCTTACGTCCTTTCTCATTACGCGCCCGGTTTTTACTGGCGACCGCCGCTATTGTGCTGTTTCTGTCGCTCTCCTACGGCATGGTTGCCGTAGTCGGCTATGTGGTGAGTTTCGATAAAAACACCTATCGCGTGATGCGCGGCGAGAGCAACCTGTTCTTCACCCTGGCGCAGTGGCAAAACAATAAGCTGACCATTGCCCAGCCAGAGCGTATGACGCTCAATTTCCCGACGCTGGTGTTTATCTACGATGAACACGGCAAGTTGCTGTGGCAGCAGCGTGATGTGCCGGACATCCGCAAAAACATTCGGCGTGAGTGGCTGCTCAAACCCGATTTTTATGAAATCGACACCACAAATCGCACCAGTCTGGCCGCCATCGGCAACAACTCCGAGGTCAAAGAGCGGTTGCATCAACTGGACAGCGACAACAACGACACCTTTACCCACTCGGTCGCCGTCAACCGTTACGATGCCACCACGAACTTACCGGCACTGACCATCGTAGTGGTCGATTCCATTCCCCAGGAACTGCAGCACTCGGATGTGGTGTGGTCATGGTTTAGCTATGTGCTGGCAGCGAACCTGCTGTTAGTGATTCCGCTGCTGTGGCTGGCCGCGCACTGGAGCCTGCGCCCTATTGGTGATTTAACCGCGCAGGTGCGGGAACTGGAAACGGGCCATCGCGAGAATCTGGACGACAATCCGCCGCAGGAGTTACGCAGCCTGGTGCGAAATCTCAACCTGCTGCTGACCAATGAGCGCCAGCGCTACACGCGTTATCGCACCACCCTGTCTGATTTAACGCACAGCCTGAAAACTCCGCTGGCGGTGTTGCAAAGTACCTTGCGCTCCCTGCGCAGCGGCAAGGAGCTCACCGTGGAGCAGGCTGAGCCGGTGATGCTGGAGCAGATCAGCCGTATTTCACAACAAATTGGCTACTACCTGCATCGTGCCAGTATGCAGGCCGATCATAATCCGCTGCAGCGCGATCTGCATTCGGTGTCGGCACTATTGGACAGCCTTTGCTCGGCGCTGAATAAGGTTTATCAGCGCAAAGGTGTCGAAATCACCCTGGATATTTCCCCCGAGTTGACCTTTATCGGCGACCAAAATGACTTTATGGAAGTGCTGGGCAACGTGCTGGATAACGCCTGCAAATACTGCCTGGAATTTATTGAGGTCAGCGCACGGCAAACCGACAAGGCACTGCATCTGTTTATTGATGATGACGGCCCCGGCATTCCTGAAAGCAAACGCGATCTGATCTTCGTGCGCGGTCAGCGTGCCGATACGTTACGTCCCGGCCAGGGCCTTGGCTTAGCCGTGGTCCGCGACATCCTCGAACAATACGCCGGTCAGGTGATCGCCAGCACCAGCCCACTGGGCGGTGCCCGCATGGAAGTGATTTTCCAGCGTCAGGAAGTTGAACATCACCGCGAGTAGAAAGGCCTGCGGGCTGTTATACTTGCCTGTATTCATGGCCCTAACCGGAACACTCGTATGGACTATCAGCTCGATATTAACTGGCCCGACTTTATTCAGCGCTACTGGCAAAAACGTCCGGTGGTGCTCAAGCGTGGTTTTAAAAACTTCATTGATCCTATTTCTCCTGATGAGCTGGCGGGTCTGGCGATGGAAAACGAGGTGGACAGCCGCCTGGTGAGCCATAACAACGGCAAATGGCAGGTTAGCCATGGTCCGTTTGAAAGCTACGATCATCTCGGCGAGAGCAACTGGTCGCTGCTGGTGCAGGCGGTTAATCACTGGCATGAACCTTCTGCCGCGCTGATGCGCCCGTTCCGTTTCCTGCCTGACTGGCGCATCGACGATCTGATGATCTCTTTTGCCGTTCCGGGCGGCGGTGTAGGCCCGCACTTCGACCAGTATGATGTGTTTATCATTCAGGGCACCGGCCGTCGTCGCTGGCGCGTGGGCGAAAAAGTGCCGATGAAACAGCACTGCCCGCATCCCGATCTGCTGCAGGTTGAGCCGTTTGATGCCATCATCGACGAAGAGATGGAGCCGGGCGACATTCTGTACATTCCACCAGGATTCCCGCATGAGGGCTATTCGCTGGAAAATGCCATCAATTATTCGGTCGGTTTCCGCGCACCCAATGGCCGCGAGCTGATTAGCGGTTTCGCCGACTTTATGCTGGCACATGAGCTGGGCAGCTATCGTTTCAGCGATCCCGATGTACCTTCGCGCGATTGCCCGTCACAGATTTTGCCCTCTGAAGTGGAAGGGATCCGTCAGGTAATGTTGGATGTGATCAACCAACCAGAACAGTTCAATCAGTGGTTTGGCGAGTTTATCTCGCAGTCACGTCACGAACTGGATATCGCCCCACCAGAGCCGCCGTATCAGCCTGATGAGATTTACGATGCGCTGCAGCAAGGCGATGCGTTGACGCGCCTTGGCGGCCTGCGCGTGTTGACGCTGGGCGACGCGGTATTTGTGAACGGGGAACGTGTGGCGTGCAGCCACCCAGAAGTGCTGGCGGCACTGGCACACAATCAGGTGTTAACGCTGGAAGATTTCGGCGATGCGCTGGACGATCCGTCGCTGCTGGCACAGCTTGCGGCGCTGGTGAACAGCGGCTACTGGTTCTTTGGTGAGTAATCTGTTGCACTAAAATCGCGCCTCTTTATCACGGCGCGATTTGTCACACGTGTTTGCCGCGACAGAGACGCTGTCGACTGCGCCGCCACGTAAGATTCTGATAAAAGGCCTGCTTAGCAGGCCTTTTTCATACTATTTCTTCTCTGCTGCCAGCGCAGACAAGCGTACTATCACATCTACCGCCTGCGACATCACATTTAATGACGCGAACTCGTGTTTACCGTGGTAGTTATATCCGCCGGTGAACAGGTTCGGACACGGCAAACCTTTCCACGATAGCGCAGAACCGTCGGTGCCACCGCGAATCGGCTTCACCACCGGTTCGATGCCGCAATCACGAATGGCCTGCAGCGCCAGCTCAATAATCTGCGGATGTGGCTCAACTTTCTCACGCATATTGCGGTAGCTGTCGCTGATCTCTACTTTCACTGAGCATTCAGCCTGCAGCCCCTTCCCAACGCGCGCAGCAATCTCTTCCAGCAGCTGTTTACGCTGTTCATAACTGTCGGCGTCGAAATCACGAATCAGATACATTAACTCGGCATGCTCAACCGTGCCTTTGATGGTATGCAGATGGAAAAAGCCTTCATAACCGTCAGTGAACTGAGGTTTTTCTTTGGCGGGTAGCTCAGCGTGGAAACGCATTGCCAGATCCAGTGCATTCACCATCACGTTTTTCGCACTGCCGGGGTGCACGTTATTGCCGGTGATTTTCACCATCGCGGTCGCGGCATTGAAGTTTTCAAATTCAAATTCGCCGAGATCGCTGCCATCAATGGTGTACGCCCAGTCCGCTGCAAAACCTTCAACATCGAAATGAGAGGTGCCGCGACCAATCTCTTCATCAGGGGTAAACGCCACACGAATCGCGCCGTGCGGAATATCCTCTTGGACCAGGCGTGCCATCGCCGTCATGATTTCAGCGATACCCGCTTTATCATCTGCGCCCAGCAAGGTTTTGCCATCGGTGGTGATCAGCGTATGGCCAATCAACTTGTGCAGGATCGGGAACATCACCGGCGAGAGGATTTCATCGCCGTTGCCCAGCGCAATGTCGCCGCCACGGTAGTTTTCGATAATCTGCGGATTGACGTTTTTAGCGGTGAAATCCGGTGACGTATCCATATGCGAGATAAAGCCAATCACCGGGGTCGGCCAGTCAACGTTGGCGGGCAAAGTGCCCATCACGCAGCAGTGATCGCTCAGGGATACATCAACAAATCCCAGTGCAATCAGCTCTTCCTGTAACTGACGCGCCAGCGTCCACTGCCCTTCACTGCTGGGCACCTGACGCGCCTGCGGTTTTGACTGAGTTTCTACTGCCACATAACTGAGAAAACGCTCAAGTAATTGATCCATTTGTCATCCCTCTAAAGAACGTGCGTTATTATCATGGCGCGTGAGGCGCGCCATGTTGCGTCAAATCATTATCCTTCAGGTTAGCGTTCTCAGCGCAAAGTGCTTAACCAGTTATCGTCTTACTTATACAGCCCGCGTAGAAAGGTATGCACAAAATCCGGTACCACTTCACTGGCTAAGCCGTACTGGCTTTCCGCGAACTCATTGCCAACCTGACTGGGCTCCAGATTGAGTTCAACGGTATGCGCACCCTGCAGTTTTGCTTCATGCACAAAACCGGCGGCGGGATAGACATGCCCGGAGGTGCCAATGGCGATAAACAGATTGGCTTTCTCGATCGCCTGATAAATCTCTTCCATGCCGAGCGGCATTTCGCCAAACCACACCACATGGGGACGGAGTCGGGCCGGGAACTGGCAGCAGGTGCAGCGATCGTCCGGCTTCACATCTTCCGTCCAATCCAGCACCTGTCCGCTGCTTTCACAGCGCACTTTTAGCAATTCACCGTGCATATGCAGCACGCGCTGACTGCCTGCCCGCTCATGCAGATTATCGATGTTCTGCGTCACCAACAGGAAGTTGTCGCCCAGTACCTGCTCCAGCTCGGCCAGCGCTTTGTGTGCGGCATTTGGCTGAATCTCCGGCTGTTGCAACTGACGGCGGCGCGCATTGTAGAATGCTTGCACCAGATCGGGATTACGATGAAATCCTTCTGGTGTAGCAACATCTTCAACCCGATGCTCTTCCCATAATCCGTCGGCAGCGCGAAAGGTTTGAATGCCTGACTCGGCGGAGATGCCAGCGCCGGTCAGTACCACGACGCGCGGTTGCGGGTGCGCAGCCAGTTCAGCTTTGCGATCGCGTTCAAAGATGCGCTGGCGAAAGCGCTGATGCACTTTGCGGCGATTTTTCTTGTCGCGGGCGAGTCGTAGGCGTCGGCGCGGTATGCGCATAAAAGCTCCTTATGCTGCGGTGGTTGTCACCGCATGTCGGGTGTTTGGCTCAGGATAATGGTTCCCGATAATAGCGGCTGCGCATGACGGCTGCATGCCACAGACGCTGAAAATGTGCGCAGCCGCGAAGGCGGCTGCGTTTTTTATCATTACTGTCCGCTCAGTACGCGAGCCGGATCGATTCGACTGGCACGCCGCGCCGGATACCAGCTGGCAATCAGGCTGAGCAGGATAGCGGTCACCAGCACCGAAATCACATCAATCCAGTGCAGCTCCGATGGCAGGAAATCAATGAAGTAGATATCCCCCGCCAGCAATTGATGACCGGTAAGATGCTCCAGTCCACGCACGATCGGCGTCAGGTTGAGCGCCACCAGCACGCCCACCACGACACCGCTGATGCTGCCGAGCAATCCGGCCAGCAAACCATACCAGATAAAAATGGCGCGGATCAGGCCATCTTTGGCGCCCAGCGTGCGCAGCACCGCAATATCACTGCTCTTGTCTTTCACCGCCATGACCAGCGTCGAGACGATATTAAAACAGGCCACGCCAATCACCAGCACCATCGCCAGATACATAATCGCGCGGATCATCTGGATATCGCGGTACATGTAACCGTAGGTGCCAATCCAGCTCTTAATATAGACATAGGAGTGCGTGGCTTCACCGGCATCGCGCACCAGTTTTTGCGCCTGGAAAGGATCGCTCATCTTCAGCGCAATGCCGCTGACGCTGTCACCCATATCAAGATATTTTTGCGCATCCGCCAGCGGCACCAGCGCCAGGCTGTGGTCGAGCATCCCGCTGAGTTGCAGAATGCCTGATACCTGCAGACGAATACGCTTCGGTTGCAGCAGCTTATTTTCACCGTCATTGTTCGGGATCATGATGGTGATCCAATCGCCTTGCTTCACGTTAAGCGATTTCGCAATGCCGCCACCGAGGATGATCTGCTGTTTATCCGCGCCGAACTGCTGCCACGCATCACCATCGACAAAACTCGGCAAGGCGCTCAGCCGCGATTCCTGTTGCGGATCGACACCCTTCACCTGCAACGCCTGCATCTTCGCGCCGCTCTCGATCAAGCCGGTAAAGTTAATGTAAGGCGCCGCTGCCGCGATACCCGGCACCTTTTCAATCGGTGCGATCATCGGCTGCCAGTTGCGGAAAGGCTGATTCACCGGTTCGATTTCACCGTGCGGGACCACGGCCAGAATGCGTTTGTTCAGCTCGCGTTCAAAACCGTTCATCGCGCTCAGGCCAATAATCAACACGGCAACACCCAGGGCGATGCCGATGGTCGAGATGATGGAGATCAGTGAGACCATGCCACCGCGCCGCCGACCGCGACTAAAGCGCAGGCCAAGCAGCAGGGATAATGACGAACCCATCAGATAGCTCCCAGCGTCAGATGCTCGCTTAGCTGACCGTCGCGCATCTCCATCTGGCGATTCAGACGTTTAGCCAGATTCAGATCGTGCGTCACCACCAAAAATGCGGTGCCCTGCTGCTGATTCAGCTCGCCCAGCAGTTTGAAAATCGCATCGGCATTACGCGCGTCCAGGTTACCGGTCGGTTCATCCGCCATTACCAGGCGCGGACGGTTTACCAGCGCACGCGCAATTGCGACACGCTGACGCTCACCGCCTGACAGCTCAGATGGACGATGCGCAGCACGTTTTTCCAGTCCGACCGCCGCCAGCATTTCCAGCGCGCGCGAGGCGGCTTCTGCTTTTGCAGTTTTGCCAATCAGCAATGGCATCGCCACGTTCTCCAGTGCCGTGAAGTCTGGCAAGAGATGGTGGAACTGATAGATAAAGCCCAGCTCGCGGTTGCGCAGTTCGGCTTTCGCTGCAGAGGACATGGCATTCAGTGATTTGCCGTCGAACACCACGTCACCCGAAGTGGGCGCATCGAGGCCGCCGAGCAGATGCAGTAAGGTACTTTTACCCGAGCCGGAGCTACCAACGATGGCCGTCAGTTCGCCTGGCTGCAGGCTAAAAGCCACATTGCGCAGCACATCGGTCTGCACGCTGCCTTCCTGATAGCGTTTGCACAGGTCACGACACTGCAACAAAGGGGTATTACTCATAACGTAAAGCCTCAGCGGGTTGAACGGCGGCAGCGCGCCATGACGGATAAAGGGTTGAGAGCAGCGCGACGATCATGGAGACCAGCGCGATAGTGACCACCTGCCAGACGTTGATATCGACCGGCAACGCCGCGCCATCCAGGAACAGGCCAATCACCGGCATCAAATTATTAAGCTGGCTGGCGAGCAGTACACCCAGCAGCGTACCGAGCAAGGTGCCGATAATGCCAGCACTGGCGCCCTGGACCATAAACACCGCGACGATCTGTCGACGGGTTAAGCCCTGAGTTTGCAGAATCGCCACTTCACCCTGCTTTTCCATGATCAGCAGACCGAGTGAAGTAATGATGTTAAACGCCGCTACCGCGATGATCAGGCTCAGCAGCAGCCCCATCATGTTTTTTTCCATGCGCACCGCCTGGAACAGATCGCCTTTGCGCTCGCGCCAGTCTTTTAACGTCAGGCTATCCGGCAGGTGCTGTTCACTGAAGGCATCCACATTCAGCGGTTTATCCAGCCACAAACGCCAGCCGGTGATGTTACCCAGCGGATAGCGCATCACGCGGGAGGCATCCTGCTGATTAACCAGAATCTGATAGGCATCGACTTCACTGTTAGCAGCATAGGTGCCTGCGACGGTGAAGATACGCTGGCTTGGCAAGCGACCTACCGGCGTGAACTGGCTCACCGTAGGCACCATCAGACGCAACTGGTCGCCACGTTTCACACCCAACTGAGACGCCAGTTGTTCGCCGAGAATTACATTATATTGGCCCGGTTGCAGCACGCTTTGCTGAGTATTGACGAGGTAAGGCGTCAACGGATCCTGCTCATCAGGATTGATGCCCAGCATCACGCCCACAGAAACGTTGCGCGCGCTTTGTAGCACCACATCCGCGGTCGTCAGCGGGGCGACACGCGTGACGCCCTGCAGTTTGAGGCTCTCCGCCGTCACCTGTTGTGGATTGATGCTGCCTTTGTCGCTGGTGACCAACGCTTGCGGCATCAGGCCGAGGATATTGCCCTCCAGCTCACGCTCGAAGCCGTTCATCACCGACAGCACGGTGACCAGCGCCAGCACGCCCAGCGTGATACCGATGGTGGAAAGCCAGGAGACGAAGCGACCGAAGCGGTCTGAGGCACGTCCACGCATGTAGCGCAAACCGATGAATAACGCGACTGGTTGATACATGAGATCCGTCTTGGCAGTTGCCTGAAAATAAGTAGTGGGATGATAAAGGAGCAGCCCTGTTTATGAAACCTCTAACCCTCTGAGTCTGTGGCAAAGTTGCATCCAAATACGTCGCAATCTGCGTCAATGCATAAAATTGCGACAAAATAATGATACTCATTGTGCGTTTATTAGGCATACCCTGCGGTAGACTCGCTCTTGCAGTTAAGAATTCATGTCCAACCGGCACCGCAGTCAGCCCAAAATAATTCGTGCTGTGGCAAGGCGGCAAGCCTGTGAATCCCCGGGCGCTTACTGAAGTCAGTGACGGGGGTTCGCAGACCCAGCCAACGCCGCCACAGCGCGAAGTATGCAGGGCGAAAAGGAGTACATCTCATGTTCAGATATCCCAAAGGCAGTATCGTGAAGCACAAATCGGGAGAAATCAGAGGCGAGATCGTCAACGTCTTTGAACAGGGAGATGCGGCAACCGGCTATTACGTGAAGTGGGACGACGGCAATCACAGCTATCATCTGGAAAAAGAGCTGTCCTGGGCCAATGTCGATCGCCCACGCATGCACTACACACAGCAATCCAGTAAGTGACTGGGGTTCGCAAACGCAGCCAACGCGGCCACAGCGCGAAATATGAAGGGCGATGAGAAATAGCACCGCGACAGATGATCCTCAGGGCGGATTATGGAATGATGACGCCCTGGAATCCAAGGAGAGAATGTCGAGTCCTTATGTCGGAACAGAGTCGTTATACCCTGCCTGCGAAAGCGGGCGATCATCGTCAGCTCGGCGAACTGATTGGCGCCGCGCAGGCGGTTGAGTGCGCCAGTATCACCGAACGCCACCCGGGTCCGGTGTTGATGATTACGCCGGATATGCAATCTGCCCTGCGTCTGCAGGAGGAGATTCGCCAGTTCACCGATCTGCCGGTCACCAATCTCGCCGACTGGGAAACGCTGCCTTACGACAGCTTCTCGCCACATCAGGACATTATCTCCGCCCGTCTTTCCACCCTTTATCAACTGCCCAATCTGACGCGCGGTATGCTGATTATGCCGGTCAACACGCTGATGCAGCGCGTTTGTCCGCACAGCTTCCTGCACGGCCATGCGCTGGTGATGAAACAGGGGCAAAAACTCTCGCGCGATGCGCTGCGTGATCAGCTGGAGCAAGCTGGTTATCGCCATGTCGATCAGGTGATGGAACACGGCGAGTACGCCACGCGTGGCGCGCTGCTGGATCTGTTCCCAATGGGCAGCGATCAGCCCTATCGCATTGACTTCTTTGATGACGAAATTGACAGTCTGCGCCTGTTCGATGTGGACAGCCAACGCACGCTGGAAGCGGTTGATGCCATCAATCTGCTGCCTGCGCACGAGTTTCCTACTGATAAAGCAGCGATTGAGCTGTTCCGCAGCCGCTGGCGCGAGCTATTTGATGTGCGCCGCGAGCCGGAGCATGTCTATCAGCAAGTGAGCAAAGGCACGCTGCCGGCCGGGATCGAATACTGGCAGCCGCTGTTCTTTGAGCAGGAGTTGCCCACCCTGTTCAGCTATCTGCCTGCTAACACGCTGGTACTCAACAGTGGCGATCTGCACGGCAGCGCCGATCGCTTCTGGCAGGATGCTAACGCGCGCTTTGAAAATCGTCGCATCGATCCTATGCGCCCGCTGCTGGAGCCTGCAACGTTGTGGCTGCGCCCGGACGCGTTGCTTGGCGAACTGAAAGCCTGGCCACGCATGCAGCTCAGCAGCGAAACGCTGCCAGAAAAAGCCGCCAATACCAATCTCGGCTATCAACCGCTGCCGGAACTGACGGTGCAGGCCCAGGCTAAAGCGCCACTCGATCTGCTGCGTCAGTTCATGGAGCAGTTTGATGGGCAGATCATTTTCTCGGTGGAAAGTGAAGGCCGCCGTGAAAGCCTGCAGGAGCTGCTGGCACGCATCAAACTGCGCCCACAGCCGATTGAACGCTTTGAAGAAGCCGCCAAACAGCCGCACAGTTTAATGATTGGCGCCAGCGAACGCGGCTTTATTGATAGCGCGGGCCATCGTGCATTGATTTGTGAAAGCGACCTATTGGGTGAGCGTGTCAGCCGTCGTCGCCAGGATAATCGCCGTACCATCAATCCCGATGTGTTGATCCGCAACCTCGCCGAGTTACACCCCGGCCAGCCGGTGGTGCATCTGGAACACGGTGTAGGCCGTTATATTGGCCTGACCACGCTGGAAGCCGGCGGTATTGTCGCGGAATATCTGATGCTCTCCTATGCGGGCGACGCCAAGCTGTACGTGCCCGTTTCATCACTGCACCTGATCAGCCGCTACGCGGGTGGCGCGGATGAGAATGCCCCGCTGCACAAGCTTGGCAGCGATGCCTGGTCACGCGCACGCCAGAAAGCGGCCGAGAAAGTGCGTGATGTAGCGGCCGAACTGCTGGATATCTACGCCCAACGCGCGGCCAAAACCGGCTTCGCTTTTAAGCACGATCGCGATCAGTATCAACTGTTCTGTGAAGGCTTCCCGTTTGAGACAACGCCGGACCAGGGTCAGGCCATTAATGCCGTGCTGAGCGACATGTGCCAGCCGCTGGCGATGGATCGTCTGGTGTGCGGTGATGTAGGCTTTGGTAAAACTGAAGTGGCGATGCGCGCCGCCTTCCTCGCGGTGGAGAATGCCAAACAAGTCGCCGTGCTGGTGCCCACCACCCTGCTGGCGCAGCAGCATTACGATAACTTCCGCGACCGTTTCGCCAACTGGCCAGTACGCATTGAGGTGCTGTCACGCTTCCGTAGCGCCAAAGAGCAAAATCAGGTGCTGGAACAGGCACGTGAAGGCAAAGTGGACATTTTGATCGGCACACATAAGCTGCTATCAAACGACCTGAAATGGCACGATCTCGGCCTGCTGATTGTCGATGAAGAACACCGGTTTGGGGTACGCCATAAAGAGCGTATTAAAGCAATGCGCGCGGACGTTGATATCCTGACTCTGACTGCCACGCCGATCCCACGTACGCTGAATATGGCGATGAGCGGCATGCGCGATCTGTCGATCATTGCGACACCGCCAGCCCGCCGTTTAGCGGTGAAAACCTTTGTGCGCGAGTACGACAGCCTGGTGGTGCGTGAAGCGCTGCTGCGTGAAATTTTGCGCGGCGGTCAGGTTTACTATCTCTACAACGATGTCGAGAACATAGAAAAAGCCGCACAACGCCTGGCGGAGCTGGTGCCTGAGGCCCGCATCGCCATCGGTCACGGCCAGATGCGCGAGCGCGAGCTGGAACGGGTGATGAATGATTTCCACCACCAGCGTTTTAACGTGCTGGTGTGTACCACCATCATCGAAACCGGTATTGATGTGCCGAGCGCTAACACCATCATCATTGAGCGTGCTGACCACTTTGGCCTGGCGCAGCTGCATCAGCTGCGTGGCCGCGTCGGACGCTCACACCATCAGGCTTATGCCTGGCTGTTAACGCCGCATCCAAAAGCCATGACCACTGATGCGCAGAAGCGTCTGGAGGCGATTGCCTCGCTGGAGGACCTGGGCGCGGGCTTTGCGCTGGCGACGCACGACCTTGAAATTCGCGGTGCCGGTGAACTGCTGGGCGAAGATCAGAGCGGTCAGATGGAAACGATCGGTTTCACGCTGTATATGGAACTGCTGGAAAACGCGGTCGATGCGCTGAAGGCCGGGCGCGAGCCGTCGCTGGAAGATCTCACCAGCAACCAGACCGAAATCGAACTGCGCATGCCTGCGCTGCTGCCGGATGACTTTATCCCGGATGTGAACACGCGTTTGTCACTCTATAAACGCGTTGCCTCAGCCAGTGACGAGCAGGAACTGGCTGAGCTGAAGGTTGAGATGATCGACCGTTTCGGCAAGTTGCCGGATGCGGCGCGCAACCTTCTGGATGTGGCGGCTTTACGTCTGGTGGCGCGAGAACTGGGCGTGCGTAAAATTGAAGCCAGTGAAAAAGGCGGGTTCTTCGAGTTCGCGCCGCAGAACCATGTCGATCCCGGTTGGTTAATTGGCCTGCTGCAAAAAGATCCTAAACAGTGGAAGTTGGATGGCCCAACTCGTCTGAGATTCACTCGTGATTTAGAAGAGCGCAAAGTGCGGATGGAGTGGGTGCAGGGCTTCATTGCCGAACTGGCGAAGAATCGGGTTTAGCGCCCTCAGCCGCATCTCGCCTGGCGAAGCAATACCTTGCGCTTCTGCATGCAACATTGTGTCTATCGGGATGCGAGATACATCTCGCCGCTCCGGTTTACACCATAAAAAAAGCGCCTTACGGCGCTTTTTTCGTTACTGCTGCTGTGACGTGTCTTTGCCCAATCAGGCCTGATTCGAATTCAGGATCAGCTGACCATTACGGTCGAGCGGAATGCGGGTGCCAGGGTCATTTTCCATGCGGATTTTGCCCTGCTGGTCGCCTATTTTATAGGTCACATCATAACCCAACATTTTTTCCTGTTTGTCATAAACGGTTTTGCAGCGCTGCTCGTTGGTGGTGTAGGTATCACGATCCTGCAGTGCCCCCTGCACCTGGTTACCACCGTAACCGCCCGCCAGCGCGCCCGCTACCGTTGCGACATCGCGCCCACGACCGCCACCAAACTGGTGACCGAGCACGCCGCCCGCCACTGCACCCAGTACCGAACCGGCGATGCGGTTCTCATCCTGTACCGGACGACGATGCGTTAACGTCACGTTGCGACACTCCTGTCGCGGTTGTTTAATGCTCTCTTTGATCGGCGTAGCCGAGAGAACTTGTGCATACTGCGGGCCGCGATCAAAGACATCCATGCTGGCGACTGCGGCAACCCCTAACGCTGCTGCCACACCGATACCGATACCCGCTAACATTGATTTATTCACAGGAATGTCCTCCTGAATGTTGTTACCGCGCATTCCTGCCGCTACGAAATCCTGTGTAGCCGAGGCATAACCGGCGTGCGCGCCGCGCCGTGTTTGTGGATATAAGTTTTACAGATGGCCCGTAATTGCAACATCAGATTAATGGAGGAAACGCAACGGAAAGCCGTCAGGGCCAGTTTTTCGGAGAGTTCTGAGAGAAGCTGAAATACCGCCGTAACCTTAAACTGAATTGTCGTTTTTCAGCGGGTTACGGCAGGCGGAGCGGCATCGGGCGGCAGATAACCGCCCGGAAATCATTAGTGCAGCTTGAGGCGAGGACGCAGCACGCGGTTTAGGCTGCCGACCAGCATCATCAGGCCGGTTTTGAAGTATCCGTGGAGCGCAATCTGGTGCATGCGATATAGAGAAATGTAGACGAAACGCGCAATGCGCCCTTCTACCATCATCGAGCCGCGCATCAGGTTGCCCATCAGGCTACCCACCGTGGTGAAGCGTGACAGTGACACCAGCGAACCGTGATCCTTATAGACGTAAGCTTTAAGCGGTTTGCCTTTGCGTTGCGCCAGAATATTTTCCAGCGCGCGTGACGCCATCTGGTGTGCAGACTGCGCGCGCGGTGGCACAAAACCGCCGCCCGGCAGTGCGCAGGAAGCGCAGTCGCCAATCGCGTAGATGTCATCATCCAGCGTGGTTTGCAGCGTGTCTTTCACCACCAGCTGATTGATGCGGTTGGTTTCCAGCCCACCAATCTCTTTCATAAAGTCCGGCGCCTTAATACCGGCAGCCCACACCATCAGGTCAGCATTGATAAATTCGCCGCCTTTGGTATTGAGCCCCTCTTCGGTCGCGCTGGTCACCATGGTTTGCGTCAGGACGCGTACGCCGAGCTTGGTCAGTTCCTGGTGTGCCGCAGCAGAAATGCGCGGTGGCAAGGCTGGCAGAATACGCTCACCGGCTTCCACCAGCGTCACGTTCAGTGCAGAGCTATCAAGGCCTTTGTAGCCATAGCTGTGCAGCTGCTTCACGGCATTGTAGAGTTCTGCTGACAGCTCAACGCCGGTGGCGCCGCCGCCGACAATCGCAATGTTCACTTTTTCCAGGCTACCTTCACTGGCGGAGAAGCGCAGGAACAGGTTAAGCATCTCGTTGTGGAAACGACGAGCCTGATGCGGGTTATCGAGGAAGATGCAGTGATCTTTCACACCCGGTGTGCCGAAGTCATTGGAAGTACTGCCCAGCGCCATCACCAGACGGTCATAAGCCATCTCGCGCTGCGGCACCAGTAATTCACCGTTAGCATCGCGGATTTCCGCCAGCTCAATGGTTTTGTTTTCGCGGTTGATTTGCGTCAGCGAACCCAGCTGGAACTGAAAACCGTGATTACGCGCGTGCGCCAGATAGCTCAGGGCATCGATCCCTTCGTCCATCGAACCGGTTGCCACTTCATGCAGCAATGGCTTCCACAGATGGCTGTGGTTGCGATCGACGAGAATAATCTCGGCTTTTTTCTTCCGACCCAGCTTGTGGCCGAGCTGCGTTGCCAGCTCTAAGCCGCCGGCACCACCGCCAATAATGACGATTTTTTCCATAGATGTAGTCAACAAAGACCCCCTCAAAGTTGTAAACCAATAGTTAATTAATGGTTACTAAAAACCTTAATAAACATAGGGTTGGCGACGTTAAATCGCGAGCTGAGGGCAGAATATCACGGCGCTAACGACATATCATAAGAAAATTGATGTACATCAATCTTTCAAGCGCATTATCAGAATGTTAAACGTTTTGTGCGCCGCATCACACGGCGCGTGAGGGCTCAGGCGAGGGATTTAAAGGCCTTAATGCGGTGTAAATGCGGCGAGATGTTCTTGAATTTATGGCTGGCCTGTTCGTCCCACACGATTTCATAGAAAGGATGCAGTTGCGCGGCCGTGCGCTGATTATCCAGCGCCTCGTCATGACGGGACAAAATGGTCAGGCAGCGATCGCGATTCTTCTCGCGATAATCACTGACGCACTTGGTGGCGATATCCAGATACTCTTCCGGACGATCAATCTTGCCTTCCATGTTCTCAAACGGAAACAGGTTGGGATTGAAGATCACCTGGCGCATACCGCAGAGAAAACCGATACGTTCGGCCCAGTAACCCCCAAGCCCCACCCCGCAAATCAAGGGATGCGCATCACCGCCCTGCTGCTGCAATTTACCGCACTCTTTCAACAGAAACTGCATGTCATGTTTGGGGTGTTGCGTGCTGTAACTGATGAGTCTGACGTCCGGGTCAATAAACTGCAGTTGCAGCACTTTTTCGTGGTTGCCCGGACTGTTGGAATCAAAACCGTGCAGATAGATGATCATGATTATCCTCAGCGTGGAATGAAATCCGGGCAGCGACGCTTATCTGCCCGACGCTTTATGCTCCAGCCAGCGCGCCTGCAATGCGCTCAGCTGATGATGATTCTGCTTCCAGCGTTCACTGGATTGCAGCGCTTCTCGGGTATAACGCCCCTGATGGTATAACTGCGTCACACGCTCCGCCTGGATCGGCGTCAAGTTATCCAGCACACTCACCGCTCCGGCGCGCTGATTGCACACCAGGATCATGTCGCAGCCGGCATTGAGCGATTGCTGCGCGCGCTCAGCATAACTGCCCATTACCGCAGCACCTTCCATCGACAGATCGTCGGAGAAAATGACACCGTTGAAGCCCAACTCTTTGCGCAACACCGTTTGCAGCCAGTAAGGCGAGCCGCTGGCAGGTAACGGATCCACCTCAGTATAGATAACGTGCGCGGGCATCACCGCATCCAGCAACTGCTCATCAATTAACTGTTTGAAGATGGCCATGTCATGCTGGCGCAGCGTGGCGGCATCGCGCGGATCACGCGGGGTCTCTTTGTGGGAATCAGCACTCACCGCACCGTGGCCGGGGAAATGCTTGCCGGTGGTTTTCATGCCCGCTTCGTGCATGCCGTTGATAAAACGGCGGGCAATTTGCAATGCAATCGCGGGATCTTCATGGAAGGAACGGTCGCCAATCGCCGCGCTGATGTGGCCAATATCCAGTACTGGGGCAAAGCTGATGTCGATATCCATCGCGATCATTTCCGCTGCCATCTGCCAGCCCGCCTGCTGGGCGACTTCACCTGCAGTGGCGATATCGTGCAGGGCAGCAAAAGATTGCATCGCGGGGAGTTGGGTAAAGCCTTCACGGAAGCGCTGCACGCGCCCGCCTTCCTGATCCACGGCGACCACTAAACGATTACGCGAAGCGGCGCGAATCTGGCGCACCAGTTCTGCCAGCTGATCCACATCGTGGAAGTTGCGGGCAAACAGAATCAGTCCGCCCACCAGCGGATGTTGCAGAATCTCACGCTCTTCGGCGTCGAGTTCGTAGCTTTCAACATCCAGCATCAGCGGGCCGGGAGTATTCATGGTCATGGTTACAATCCTGAGTTAAAGATCCTGCCAGCTGGCCTGCGCCAGCTGTTGTAAATGAGGGTCACCGCTCTGTTCAGCGCGCAGCTGATACCAGCTGGCCATCAGCAGGTGCAGCCACGGCTGCCAGCGCCGCATATGTCGCTTAAGTCGCGCTTCGTCAAGCTGGCTGCGTTGTGCGTAACCCGCAATCCAGTCGATTTGGTGTTCTCCATCGACCGCGCAGAGCGCCGCGAGTTCCAATGCCACATCACCATCGGCAGCATATTCCCAATCGATGAGACGTAAGCCGTCTGGTGTGGCAATCACATTGCCGGCGTGAACATCCATATGAATCGGCACGAGGCGTAACGGCCGGGGTTCACCCTGCCTGATCAGGCGCTGGAGTTGATGTTGCCAGCGCCAGTGGCGTCGCTGGCATAGCTGCCAGTAGTGTCGCAACAGCGGTGTCAGTCGCAAGCGATAGCCTGTCAGCGGCTGCTGATGCAGGCGATGCAGCAAGGCAAGCACCGCATCACGCTGTTGATTGAACTGCGCAGGGGTCAGCACCTCGCCGGGCAACCAGCTCTGTAATAACCAGGGATGATGCCAATCCAGTGGCGTTGGCCCGAGGTGCGCAGCACGCATTTGACGCAAGATGCGATATTCGCGCTGGCGATCAACAAACGGAAGCGGTTGCTGCGGCGCACGTCGCGCCAGCAGCTCACCCTGCTCGGTTTTCACCCGAACACTGTTGCCACTCAATCCCGGCAGCGCGAAAAAATGACCGGCAGCTTGCGCCGTCGGCCATTGTTGCTGAATCCGTTGTTGCAGTAAGGGATCAGGGTTGAGCAATACCATTGCCTGACCAGATAATTTCACCGGTCTGCACCAGCATCAGCTGCATCTGCAGCGTTGGCGCTTTCACATCGCCTTGCGCGCTGCTGTAAAGCACATACTGCGCGTTGACATTGCGTGCCAGGCCAATCGCTTTGCTGCGCGAATTGAGGCTGTCATCGGCTGATAAGCCCAGCGTCTGTTTGGCCTGTGCCAGCTGTTCTGGCGTCACTAGCGTGAATTTACCGTTGTTTGCCAGCGCATTCTGGATGGCATCGGTGGCTTTATCGCTCTGCAACGCGCCGTTGGTGCTGTTCTTGATGCGGTCCACCAGCAGCACACTGCCTGGATTCACACCCGCAGACTGCACCATATTCCCCACTAATGGCTGCACGCTGGCATTCCAGTTAATGGTTTTCAGCTTCGGTGGCTGCGGCACATTTTCCGGCGGCGGCACCGGCTGCACAGGTGGCTGCTCCGGTTGGGTTGGCGTCGTCGGCTGGGTCGGTTCAACCGGCGCCGGAGTTTGCTGTTTCACCACACAACCGGTGAGCATCAACGCAAATAACAGCGCGCTGGAACGTTTTACACTGCGAATCACAGGTTACTCCTCAGAGATAAAGATAGAGACGCACCTTACTGGCGGTCAGGTTACCGATTTGCGAGACAACTTCAGTGCTGCCATGCGCCGGGACAACTTGGGTCTGAACCGGCTCTTCCGGGGTAATCTCCAGTCCCTTCTCGTCATACCAATAGAAACGGTAATGTACGGTAACTGGCGTTTCCCGCTGATTAAAGAGGACGCTCGAGGCTCGCATTTGCCCATCACGGCTGGCCAGCGTGGGTTCATCGGTGATGATGCCCGCAGAAAGCACGGAAGACTCCATCACCAGCGATTGCGACGTGTTGATCATCGGTTTGTCACTGCTACACCCGGCAAGGGACAGCAGCAGCAGGCCACTCAGCCATTGACGCATCACAAGGTCCGCCTGAGGTTAGATAGACAGCATCGGACCCAGCGGCTGACCGCCGACCAGGTGCATATGAATATGATAAACCTCCTGACCACCATGACGATTACAGTTCATGATCAGGCGATAGCCATCTTCGGCAATCCCTTCTTCTTTCGCAATTTTCGCCGCCACGGTAATCATACGGCCCAACGCATGCTCGTGGGCTTCCTGCACGTCATTGGCGGTGGGGATCAATACATTAGGGATAATCAGAATGTGCGTTGGCGCTTTAGGCGCGATATCGCGGAAGGCGGTGACCAGTTCGTCCTGATAAACCACGTCGGCGGGGATTTCGCGACGAATGATTTTACTGAAAATGGTTTCTTCAGCCATGGTGCATTTCCTTAAGCCTGAGTTCAGTCAGGCAGTATGCGCGAGGAATTCGTTTGCTTTCAACCTCAGTACCACTTTTCTTCTGTTAAATGGCTGCCTTTACGCCATTTCATCCCCCAGGCAGCATTGCTGTGCTCTCCCTCTCAAATTTATGCCGTCGCCGATCGCTAAAATGAAACGCTGTTTTATAAATTAGAGATATCACGCCAGTTTCTTTGTGTTTTTGCCACTCAACCGTCAACCCTTGCCAAATCGCGAAGGTTTGCCGCTGCACGGCGCTCTACTTTCTATCCAATCCGGGCAAGCAGTACGGAGTAATGAGGGATGTGTCATCCGTCGATTTCAAGGAGAACCTGCCATGCAGTCTCGTAAAATTAGTCTGGGCCACTATCTGGCTTACGGTTCCGGGGATTTCCTCGGCGCCGGCACCACGGCGCTCACCGCTGCCTGGTTACTCTATTTCTACACCACCTTCTGCGGGCTTTCGCCGATTGAAGCCACCTTTATTTTTGCTGCTGCCCGCGTGATGGATGCGGTCGTCAGCCCGCTGATGGGCTTTCTCACCGATAACTTCGGGTCCACCTGGCTTGGCAAGCGCTTTGGCCGCCGCAAGTTCTTTATCCTGCTCGGTATTCCGTCTGTTTTCAGCTATAGCCTGATGTGGATAGGCGACATGAGTTTCTGGTGGTATCTGCTGACCTATCTGCTGTTCGATATGGTCTACACCATGATTCTGGTGCCCTACGAAACGCTGGTGCCGGAGATGACCGATGACTTTAAACAAAAGAGCCGCTTCTCCGGCGCGCGTATCGCGTTGGCGCAGCTCTCCTCCATTCTGGCGGCCTTCCTGCCAGGCATTTTGATTGGCTGGTTTGGCAAAGAGAATCCCATCTCCTTCTTTTATGCCAGCCTGGTGTTCTCGGTGATCTGTGCGCTGGTGCTAACCCTGGTGTGGCGCTTCACCTGGGAACGCGCACCGGAGGATTTTTCCGCCGAGTCACGTCGAGCCGAAGAAGAAAAGACGCAACTCTCGCTGTTCCAAAGCCTGAAACGGCTGTATATCGAGCTCGCCTCCACGCTGCGCATCCGTATCTTTCGTCAGCATCTTGGCATGTATTTGGGCGGTTACATCGCTCAGGACGTCTTTAATGCAGTATTTACCTGGTACGTGGTGTTGGTACTGATGCAGAGCGCGCAAATCGCTTCCAGCCTGATGGGCACGATGGCGGTGCTGCAATTTATCGCGGTGATGGCAATGATCCCGCTGTGTATACGCCTCGGACCGGCCCCCGCCTATCGTCTGGTGGTGGTGCTGTTTGGCCTCAGCGCCCTCTCCTACGCCGGACTGTGGTACAGCGGAATGCACGATAACTTCGCGCTGTTAGTGCTGATCTCGGCCTTCGCCGGTTTAGGACGTGGTGGCATCAACTACGTGCCATGGAATACCTACACCTATATCGCCGATGTCGATGAAGTGATCACCGGACAGCGGCGCGAAGGTATTTTCGCCGGGATCATGACGTTGACACGCAAAGCCTCGCAGGCCGGTGCCGTGATGATCGTTGGCATCCTGCTGCAACTGGCCGGTTTTACCTCCGGTAAAGCTGAGCAGGTTCCTGCGGTGAGCCACAGCATTCTGCTGATCCTCAGCATCGGCACCGTTGGCGTCCTGACCTGCGGTTTCATTGTGTCGCTGCGCTTCAAACTTAATCTGCATACCCACACCGTGCTGCGCGAAGAGACGCTGAAGATGCGTGAAGCCGGGCGCGTTGTCCCGGAACGAATTACGCCGCAGGCACGTGCCATCGTCGAAACGCTAGCGGGGATGCCCTATGAAAATCTGTGGGGCAATAACAATGTCGGTTACCTCAACCGCAATAAGCCCCCGGCGCCCGCGCTATCCACACAACACGGCAGCTTACCTCCTCTCCCTACCCTGATTAACGATAGGAATGAACCATGACTGTATTTCCTGTAAAACACAGCGCTCTGTTACGCCAGCCTGAATACCTGTTGCCACGCAGTGAGTTAGTGCAACTGATCCACAAACTCACCGACAACCTGGTCAATATCACCGATCATAGCGGCGAGTTTTTGCTGCGGCTGGATGATGGCCGCGTCATTGATACTAAAGGTTGGGCTGGCTGGGAATGGACGCACGGCATCGGGCTGTATGGCATGCTGCATTACACCCAGCAGACCGGGGATCAGGCGACACTCAAGATCATCGATGACTGGTTTAGCGCGCGCTTAGCAGAGGGCACGCCGACCAAAAACGTTAACACCGTGTGCCCGTTCCTGACGCTGGCTTATCGCTATGAAGAGACGGGTAACGCAGCATGGCGCCCGGTGCTGGAACGCTGGGCTGAGTGGGTGATGTATGAAATGCCGCGTACTGAGCAAGGCGGTTTGCAGCACATCGTTTACAACAACGAAAATACCCAGCAGCTGTGGGACGACACCCTGATGATGAGCGTGATGGCGCTGGCGAAGATCGGCCAGTTACTCGATCGTCCGGAGTTTGTCGAAGAAGCCAGTTATCAATTCCTGATTCACACCCAATACCTGATGGATCGCCAAACCGGTTTGTGGTTCCACGGCTGGACCTTCGATGGCCGACACAACTTTGCCAATGCCCGTTGGGCACGCGGTAATAGCTGGCTGACCATCGTCATCCCGGATTTCCTTGAGATGATGAACTGGCCGGAACAGCATGCCACGCGTCGCTTCCTGCAGCAGGTATTGGCCAGTCAGGTAAAGGCATTAGCCGCCTGCCAGCACAGCAGCGGTCTCTGGCATACCTTGCTTGTCGATCCACAAAGCTATCCGGAAGCGTCTGCCACTGCGGGATTCGCTTATGGGATTCTCAAAGCGGTGCGTAAACGATATTTATCTGATGAATATCGCCCGATGGCGGAAAAAGCCCTGCGTGGCGTGATCGCGAATATTGATGAAGACGGAGAGTTAAAACAGGTCTCTTTTGGCACCGCGATGGGCAGCGATTTGGACTACTACCGCCAGGTGCCGCTAACGTCAATGCCCTATGGCCAGGCGATGGCGCTGCTGTGTCTGACGGAGTATCTGCGGGTTTATCTGTAATCGCATTTACGTTCAAGTGGGAGATAGCGGTTGCAGACGTGTAGAGCTTTCCGAGTCAGGAACCATAGGCAGTGGAATTTAGCATGACCATCCAATACCGCTAACACCGAAACCCTAATTTCTGACGATGAGTCTGATAAATCCGATGAAGTACTGAGGTTTTTTCCAATACCGCACCTAAGGTGAGGTGCGAGGAAGCGGCGGCAGAAGAGTAAAGCGTCCCGCGACAGGGATGTCGCGGGCCGAGCCCCAGGGAGGGTTTATGGCGTCTTTACGATCTGACGCCGCTTCATCGCACAGGCTCGACCTCTGCCTTGACCTTGAGGTCAGCCTCAGACCGACCCCAACCCTTTACATATTACGAATATAATCATCCATCTCAGTTTTCAGGTTATCGGACTTGGTGCCGAAGATCGCCTGAACACCGGAACCGGCCACCACCACGCCACGCGCGCCGAGGTTTTTCAGTTCATTTTGATTCACTTTCGCCACATCCGCGACGCTCACACGCAAACGCGTAATACAGGCGTCGAGATTGGTGATGTTCTCTTTACCACCAAATGCAGTAACCAGTTTGCCTGCCATCTCGCTACCGGTGGCGCTGCTCTGTTCCATTGCGGTGTCCTCACGTCCAGGTGTTTTCAGATTCAATTTCACAATCAGTACACGGAAAACGGTGTAATAAATCAGGCCGTAAATGATACCGATAATCGGGAACAACCAGATCTTGCTGCTGTTACCGCTTAGCACCACAAAGTCAATCAGACCGTGTGAGAAGCTGGTGCCATCACGCATGCCCAGCAGAATACAGATTGGGAATGCCAGACCCGCCAGAATCGCATGGATGACATACAGAATCGGCGCCACGAACATGAACGAAAATTCAATCGGTTCGGTGATACCGGTCAGGAACGAGGTCAGCGCGGCGGAGATCATAATGCCGCCCACTTTGGCGCGGTTTTCCGGCTTAGCCGAGTGCCAGATAGCAATCGCAGCCGCAGGCAGACCGTACATTTTAAACAGGAAGCCGCCAGAGAGTTTACCTGCGGTTGGATCGCCCGCCATATAGCGTGGGATATCACCGTGGAACACCTGACCTGCGGCGTTGGTGAACTCACCAATCTGCATCTGGAAAGGCACGTTCCAGATATGGTGCAGACCAAACGGCACCAGCGAACGCTCAACCACACCGTAAATGCCGAACGCCACCACCGGGTTCTGATAAGCCGCCCATTGTGAGAAATCCTGAATCGCGGTGCCAATTGGTGGCCAGATAAAGGACAACACGATACCCGTGAAAATCGCGGTCAGACCGGAAATGATCGGTACAAAACGCTTACCGGCGAAGAAGCCAAGATATTCAGGCAGCTTGATGCGATAGAAACGGTTAAACATATACGCGGCGATCGAACCGGCAATGATCCCGCCCAGCACCCCGGTATCGGCAAGGTGTTTGGCCTCAATTTCCCCTGGCGGCAAGTGCAACACCAGTGGTGCAACCACCGCCATGGTTTTCACCATGATGCCGTAAGCAACCACGGAAGCCAGCGCCGATACGCCATCGTTATTGGTAAAACCGAGCGCCACGCCAATCGCAAAGATCAGCGGCATGTTGGCGAACACGGAACCGCCCGCCTCCGCCATCACATGTGAAACCACAGCAGGCAACCAGCTGAAGTTAGCCGAACCAACACCTAATAAAATACCGGCAATCGGCAAAACCGATACCGGCAACATTAGCGATTTACCTACTTTTTGCAGGTTCGCAAATGCGTTCTTGAACATAGAAGCTCCTGAGTATGAGTGCATATTTGCGCAGTGCGCTGGCAAAGGGGGAGGATCCTTCACCGGGGTGACGCTGAGCGTCTTTTGATTTATTACGAAGGGTAAAATAAATCGATATTTGTTACTTTGACGGCTATCACGTTTCGCTCAAGACGAACGCTTGCTTTCTGTTATTTTTGACTGAATTGCCTGGAGAAACAGCAATAAATCACTGCCCGTGCCGCGTTATATGCCGCACAGGTCAGTGATTATGGATTTATTACAGAGTTTGAAATAAAGCGGATTAGCCGCCGAGTCGGCTCATTGGGACATGGAACAGACGCGAGAAGTTTTCTGTGGTGGCCGCGGCCAGGGTTTCGATATCAACACCTTTCAGCACAGCCATATAATCCGCGACATCGCGCGTAAAGGCAGGCTGGTTTTCTTTGCCACGATGCGGAACCGGCGCCAGATACGGCGAGTCGGTCTCTACCAGCATGCGATCCAGCGGCACGTAGCGCGCGGCATCACGAATCTGTTCAGCATTGCGGAAGGTCAAAATGCCGGAGAAGGAGATATAGAAGCCCATATCCAGCAACTGCGCCGCAGTCTCTTTATCTTCAGTAAAGCAGTGCAGTACGCCACCACACTTTTCCACCTGCTCTTCACGCAGGATCGCCAGTGTGTCTTCACGTGCATCACGGGTGTGTACAATGATCGGCTTATTCAGCGCGATGCCGGTACGGATGTGTTCACGGAACGAGGCTTGCTGCTGCGCTTTGGTCTCCTGCTGATAGAAGTAATCCAGCCCGGTCTCGCCCAGCGCAATCACCTGCTCTTCAGCGGCCAGTCGACGAAACTCTTCGACATCGTACGGCGCTTCCTGATTCAGCGGATGCACGCCGCACGCCAGGGCGATGTTTTCCCTGTCGCCGACCAGTTGCTTGATCTTGTAGTAATCCGGCAGCGTGGTGGCAATCGCCAGCATAAACTTCACGTCACGCGCTGCGGCTTTGGCGATCACATCGTCCAGATCGCGGTGCTGCTTCTCATAATCCAGGCCATCAAGATGGCAGTGCGAATCAACAATAAACATACTTCTCTCTTTTGCGCTTAGCCGACCGCCGAGGGCGACATTAGGCGTCCCCAGGCTAACAGGCGATCGGTCAAAATCAGTTCACGGTTCAGGGCGGCGACATGCAACAGTTGCTCACGACACTGCATCCACTGCTGGGCGCTGGCGTTGAGCGCGCTGCTGCTAAGCTGCTGAGCCAGTTGCGATACGACCTCAGGATGGTCGCCGTTGCTCAACCAGTTGCTGGCACCCTGCTGCACTTTCATGGCATCCACCAGTAATGAAATCAGCCAGCTGAGGCGCTCTGCCACATCGTCGCTGTTCAGCGCAGGCAGCAGTTGCAGTACATCGCTGTTCAACGCGCTAAGCAAGGTTTCACACAGCTTCTCACGTGCCTGCCAGCGCTCAGGCTGCAGCAGGGTCAACGCCGCAGCAGGTGCGCCATTGCTCAAGCGCAGAGCGGCTCGCAGTACTGGCTCGGATTGCGGCAACTGCTTATGCAGCCATTGCAAACTGGGCAGCTCTTCTGGTGGGGAAAGATGCCATGTCATGCAACGGCTACGCAATGTTGCCAGCAAACGCGATGGCTCACGGACGCTGAGGAAAAACCAGCAGTTGGCAGGAGGCTCTTCCAGGGTTTTCAACAACGCATTCGCTGCGGCTTCAGTGAGCTGCGCCGCATCCGGCAACCAGACAATCTTTGCTCCGCCCTGCTGAGCAAAATGGTAAAGCTTCTCGGTGACGTCACGTACCGCATCAATACCCAGTGAGGATTTGCCTTTTTCTGCTTCCAGGCGATACCAATCAGGATGCGTCTGCGCCTGCATCAGCTGGCAGCCGTGGCAATGGCCGCAGCTCTTCAAGCCTTCTGGATGTTGGCACATTAACCAGCGGCTAACACCCCACACTAACGCATCGTCACCCATGCCATTAATGGCCTGTATCAGCAAGGCATGGTGTGCCTGACCGCTTTGATGACGGCTGATAATCTGCCGATAGGGCTGATTCAGCCACGGATACCAGTTCATGCCGCCAGACCTGCCAGCCATTTTTGTAGCGCTGATTTAAGTGACGATGTCACTTCTTCAATATTTTGTGTCGCATCAATGGTTAAAATGGTGTCATCGCAGGCAGCCAACGCCAGATAACGGGCACGCGTGCGTTCAAAGAAACGCAGTGATTCCTGCTCAATACGATCGAGTTCCCCTCTAGCACGCGCGCGTTGCAGGCCAATTTCCGGTGTCACATCCAGGTATAGGGTCAAGTCCGGACGGAAGTCGCCCAATACCGCATCGCGCAGGGTGGTCATCAACTGCGTATCCAGGCCACGGCCACCGCCCTGGTAAGCCTGGGATGAGAGATCGTGACGGTCGCCAACCACCCAGGCGCCACGCGCTAATGCAGGCTTAATCACGTTCTCGACTAGTTGAACACGGGCAGCATACAGCATCAGCAATTCGGCTTTGTCAGTCACCTGTTCGCCATCAATTCCCTGCTTCACCAGCACGCGCAATTGTTCTGCCAGCGGCGTGCCGCCGGGCTCACGGGTGAACACCACATCGTCGATACCCTGCTCATGCAGCACCGCCACGATAGCATCACGCGCAGTGGTTTTGCCCGCACCTTCAAGGCCTTCAATGACGATAAACTTACTTTTCATTTTTTTCCTTCATGGCCAGCCGATAGACCTGCACCGCTTTATTATGGCTGGCGAGATTGGTGGTAAAGGTATGTCCGCCTTTGCCATCCGCGACAAAATAGAGATAGTTGGTTTTTTCTGGATGCGCCGCCGCTTCCAGCGAGGCTCGACCTGGCATCGCGATAGGACCTGGCGGCAATCCGCTAATCGTGTAGGTATTGTAATCGGTCGGCGTTTCGAGGTCTTTACGCGTAATCGTACCGGTATAGTTATCACCCATACCGTAAATCACGGTAGGATCGGTTTGCAGCTTCATGCCGGTGCGCAAGCGATTAATAAAGACCGAGGCAACGCGCGCGCGCTCTTCCGTCACGCCGGTCTCTTTTTCGATAATCGAGGCCATGGTGACCAGATCTTGCTCTTTTTTATAGGGCAGATTGTCCATCCGCCCCTGCCAGATCTCATCCACCAGTTTATTCATGCGCGTGTGCGCACGCTCCAGCAGCGACACATCACTGGTGTTAGCCGTATACAAATAGGTGTCGGGGTAGAAAGCGCCCTCAAGCTGATTTGCATCCATTTTCAGCGCAGCGGCGACGGTCGCAAACTGATCGTCAGTTAGCGTATGTTTGATATAGGGCGCTTGACGTAGTTCGGCCAACCACTCCTTCAGGCGAGAACCCTCGACAAACCGCACCGGAAATTGCGCTTCTTTACCGCTGGCCAGCAACTGCAGCAGCTGCCTTACCGTCATATTGCTTTCCAGTCGGTAGGTTCCGGCTTTGAATTTGGCGAGCTCAGGCTCAAGTTTCAATAGCGGCCCAAACCAGATACTTTCCGGAATGATGTGCTGGCTTTCCAGTTGCGCTTCCAGCACGACCCGACCACTACCTGCGGGCAATGTGTAGATCGTTTCCTGATTAATAGTCAAAGGGGTATCGGCTAAACGTTCAATCTGCCAATAACTCAATGCCGCCGCGAGGCCGGCAATCGCCACAGCGCTGGCGAGTATTTTTTTCATTCGGGTCATGATGCTTCCATCTTCTGGCAACTGTTATACAGCTGCTGGTACAGCGTGCGTGCGGTGAACGAAACATCGTCAATTTTCCGCACAGGTAAAACCGGCATCAGGGCATTGCAGATCACCACTTCATCGGCGTTCAGCACATCGTCCCTGCTTCCTTCAATCAACTGACAAGCCTGGCCTTCCGACGCCATCTTCGCCATCAGATAACGGCGCATAATGCCATCGACACCCGCTTGCTCAAGACGCGGCGTGAAAACCTGATCGCCTTTGCGCCAGAATAAATTGGCCGCACAGCATTCCACCACCGTCCCCGCAGTGTCAAGCACCAGCGCCTCATCAGCATCGGTGTGGTCGAGCTGCTGACGGATCAGCACCTGTTCCAGTCGGTTAAGATGTTTGAGGCCGGCGAGCAGTGGATTACGCGCCAGTCTCACGGGGCTGGTTTTCAGCGCTGCACCCTGCTGCTGCAAAGTGGTGTAGTGTTGCGGCCACGGCGAAAGGGAGAGGATGCGCGTCGGGGTTGTGCAACCGGTTCGGCTATATCCCCGTCCACCGACACCTGGCGTCAGAATCACTTTTAAAACCGACTGGGTTTGACCATTGGCGGCATGCTGCATCTCCTCGGCCAGCTGCGCCATATCCGGTAAGGGAATGAATAAACGCTCACAGCCTTCCTGCAATCGCTGCAAATGGGCGTTCAGCAGTTGTATCTTGCCTGCCACTACCGCAGCAGTGGTAAAACAGCCATCACCAAACTGCACCGCGCGATCGCGCGCAGAAAGTTCGAACTGCTCTACGCCGTTTATCCACATACCGCTCACCTTTGGCTACCCTGCCAGTCTGAATACCACTGACAGCGGTAAGAATCCACGTCACTGCGTGACAAAATATAAAAAAGGCCCGCATTGCGGGCCTCTGTTTGGCTGGGTAAGGCTTATACCTTGCGGAAGATCAGCGAGCCGTTGGTGCCGCCAAATCCGAAGGAGTTACACAGCGTGTACTCCAGTCCGCTCACCTGACGTGCTGTATGCGGCACGAAGTCGAGGTCACAACCTTCATCTGGGTTATCCAGGTTGATGGTTGGCGGTACCGCCTGGTCGCGCAGCGCCAGAATCGAATAAATCGCTTCTACCGCGCCTGCCGCACCCAGCAAGTGCCCAGTCATGGATTTGGTAGAACTCACCATCACGCTGTGAGCCGCTGCACCAAACACAGACTTGACCGCCTGAGCTTCAGCTTTGTCACCCGCTGGCGTTGAGGTGCCATGCGCGTTGACGTAGCCAATCTGTTCAGCGTTCAGCTGCGCATCACGCAATGCATTCACCATCGCTGCTGCAGCACCTGAACCATCCTCCGGCGGAGACGTCATGTGGTAAGCATCGCTGCTCATGCCGAAACCGATGATTTCAGCATAAATTTTCGCACCGCGCTTTTTCGCATGCTCGTACTCTTCCAGCACCACAATGCCTGCACCATCACCCAATACGAAACCATCACGGTCTTTATCCCACGGACGGCTTGCCGCCTGAGGATTATCGTTATTGGTTGAGAGCGCACGTGCAGCACCAAAGCCACCCACACCCAGCGGGGTACTGGCTTTTTCAGCACCACCGGCCAGCATGACATCGGCGTCGTTGTACGCAATGATACGCGCAGCATGACCAATGTTGTGCACACCTGAAGTACAAGCGGTTGCAATAGAAATGCTTGGACCTTTCAGACCATACATGATGGTCAGATGACCTGCCACCATGTTAACAATGGTAGAAGGAACAAAGAACGGGCTGATTTTGCGCGGACCGCCGTTAACCAGTGAACTGTGGTTGTCTTCAATCAAACCCAGTCCGCCGATGCCGGAACCGATAGCTGCGCCGATGCGACCAGCATTCTCATCAGTTACGACCAGACCGGAGTCCGCCATAGCCTGAATACCAGCAACAATGCCGTATTGGATGAAGTCATCCATCTTGCGCTGATCTTTGCGCGAGATGAATTCATCGCAATTAAAATCTCTTACTAAGCCCGCAAAGCGTGTTGCGTAGGCACTAGTATCAAAATGGTCGATCAGGCTGATGCCGCTCTGACCGGCAAGGAGAGCACTCCAGGTAGACTCTACGGTATTGCCGACAGGAGACAACATGCCAAGACCAGTCACAACTACACGACGCTTAGACACGTACGTCCTCCAGGGAGGGAAAAAATAACGCTATGTGGGGCAAACATAAAACTCAGGCGGTCGAGGTGACCGCCTGAAGATATTCATTAGCCTTGGTGGCTATTGATGTAATCGATCGCTGCCTGAACGGTAGTGATTTTCTCAGCTTCTTCGTCTGGAATTTCAGTATCAAACTCTTCTTCCAGAGCCATTACCAGCTCAACGGTGTCAAGAGAATCTGCACCCAGGTCTTCAACGAAAGAAGCAGTGTTAATCACTTCGTCTTCTTTAACACCCAGCTGCTCAGCTACGATTTTCTTAACGCGTTGTTCGATATCGCTCATACTATTTAATTTCCTATCAAAACTCGCTTTCGCGATGGTTTTCGTAGTGTATAAAATGTTGAAAAAGATGCAACAAAATCCCGGCTGGTCGAACCACGATTTTGCGCTATTCTGCGGTGTTTACCGCACATAATGCAAATGTTTTCGTGATTATCAGACCATGTACATGCCGCCATTGACGTGGAGCGTCTCACCCGTGATGTAAGAGGCTTCGTCAGAGGCTAAGAATGCAACAGCATTGGCAATCTCCTGCGGGTCGCCTAAACGACCTGCCGGCACTTCTGCCAAAATGCCCGAGCGCTGATCTTCGTTCAGTGCACGCGTCATGTCCGTCTCAATAAAGCCCGGAGCCACGACGTTTACGGTAATGCCACGTGACGCGACTTCTCGCGCCAGTGATTTGCTAAAGCCAATCAAACCAGCTTTTGCTGCCGCATAGTTTGTTTGACCCGCGTTACCCATGGTTCCAACTACAGAACCGATGGTAATGATACGGCCCACGCGTTTTTTCATCATGGCACGCATAACCGCCTTAGAAAGACGGAAGACAGATGTCAGGTTGGTATCGAGGATATCCGCCCACTCATCGTCCTTCATGCGCATCAACAGATTGTCACGCGTAATGCCTGCATTATTGACTAAAATGTCCACTTCGCCAAATTCAGCGCGAACTTTCTCGAGCACGCTCTCAATAGAGGCCGCATCGGTCACGTTCAACAGCAGACCTTTGCCGTTATCGCCGAGGTAAGCACTGATTGCTTCCGCACCGCTTTCGCTGGTGGCGGTTCCCACCACTTTCGCACCGCGCGCAACCAGCGTTTCCGCGATTGCACGGCCAATGCCGCGGCTTGCGCCAGTCACCAGCGCTACTTTACCTTCAAAGCTCATGTTTTTCCTCTTATTCCTGTGTAAGCGCAACAGACAGTGAAGCAGAATCGTTCACGGCTGCAGCGGTCAGGCTATCCACAATACGTTTGGTCAGACCGGTCAGGACTTTACCTGGACCGATCTCCAGCAACTGGCCAACGCCTTGGGTGGCAATAAATTCAACAGATTCGGTCCAGCGCACCGGGCTATACAACTGGCGAACCAGTGCACTACGAATCGCCGCGGCATCGGTTTCACACTTGACGTCTACGTTATTAACGACAGGCACAGTCGGTGCATTGAAAGTGATGCTTTCCAGTGCCACAGCCAGTTTATCTGCTGCAGGCTTCATCAACGCGCAATGCGAAGGAACGCTCACCGGTAATGGCAACGCACGCTTGGCACCGGCCGCTTTACAGGCAGCACCTGCACGCTCAACCGCTTCTTTGTTACCCGCGATGACCACCTGGCCTGGCGAGTTGAAGTTCACCGGTGAAACCACCTGACCTTGCGCGCTTTCTTCGCACGCTTTACGGATAGACTCATCGTCGAGTCCGATGATTGCCTGCATGGCGCCGGTCCCTTCAGGAACCGCTTCCTGCATCAGTTTGCCGCGTAATTCGACTAACTTGATCGCGTCCGCAAAGTTCAATACGCCAGCACACACCAGCGCAGAGTATTCACCCAGGCTATGGCCGGCCATCAGCGTAGGCTGCGGGCCATTTTTGCTCTGCCAGACGCGATAAATCGCGACGGAAGCCGCCAGCAACGCAGGTTGCGTCTGCCAGGTCTTATTCAGTTCTTCAGCTGGACCTTGTTGTACCAACTGCCATAAGTCATATCCCAGTGCGTCAGAAGCTTCACGGAAAGTGGCTTCAACCTGCGGGTTTTCCACAGCCAGATCGGCCAACATGCCGACGGTCTGTGAGCCCTGTCCTGGGAAAACAAAAGCAAATTGTGTCATCTGTCGTTCCTGTCAATCAAAAGCGAACCAGCGCAGAACCCCAGGTGAAACCACCACCAAAGGCTTCCAGCAAAATCAGTTGGCCAGGCTTGATACGGCCATCTCGCACCGCTTCATCCAGTGCACTTGGCACCGAAGCCGCTGAAGTGTTGCCATGACGATCCAGCGTCACCACCACTTTTTCCATGCCCATGCCGAGCTTTCTGGCTGTTGCGCTGATAATGCGCAGGTTGGCCTGATGTGGCACCAGCCAATCGAGCATTTCGCGATCAAGGTTGTTGGCTTGCAGCGTCTCGTCCACGATATGGGCAAGCTCGGTCACAGCGACTTTAAAGACTTCATTACCGGCCATCGTGAGATAGGCTGGTTCATCCTGATGTTCACGATCCTGATACGGCAGCGTCAACAGCTTGCCATAACGACCATCAGCATGCAGATGCGTTGACAGGATACCCGGCTCTTCACTTTGACCCAGCACCACAGCGCCAGCGCCGTCACCAAACAGGATGATGGTGCCACGATCGTTAGGATCGAGGGTGCGGGCTAAGACGTCCGCACCGATCACCAGCGCGTGTTTGACCACACCGTTTTTGATGTATTGATCGGCAACACTTAGTGCATAAGTGAAACCTGCACAGGCAGCAGCCAGATCGAAAGAAGCGCAGTCATTAATTTCCAGCATCTGCTGGATCATGCACGCTGAACTTGGGAAGGCATGGCTGGAAGAGGTGGTCGCCACAATAATCAGGCCGACATCGCTGGCCGCAACGCCCGCCATCTCTAGCGCGCGCTGTGCAGCCGCAAAGCCCATAGTGGCAACCGTTTCATCTGGCGCAGCAATGCGGCGCTCACGGATACCGGTACGCGTGACAATCCACTCGTCCGAAGTCTCCACCATTTTTTCCAGATCCGCATTGGAGCGAACCTGCTCAGGCAAATAGCTGCCCGTACCGATAATTTTGGTAAACATCTACGCTTTGTCACTCCTGGCTAATACAGCGTCAAGGCGCGCCGCAATCCTCTCTGGGACTTGCCTGCGCACCGCCTGCTCTGCCTGCTCTATCGCCACGGCAAACGCACGTTGATTCGCCGCACCGTGGCTTTTGATCACTGTTCCGCGCAATCCTAACAGACAAGCGCCATTGTACTGGTCGGGGTTGAGATGGCCGAAACGTTTAGCCAGACGCTTTTGCAGCCAGCGCCCTACCCATTTCAGCCACCATGCCCGTTTTTTCCCATCCTCTGACGACTTGAGCAGAGAAAGAAACATTCTTACCACGCCTTCCATGGTTTTAAGCGTGACGTTTCCCACGAAGCCATCACAGACCAGCACATCCGTCTTGCCGGTGAGGAGATCATTCCCCTCAAGATAACCAATATAGTTGATTTGCGGCGTCTCCCGAAGAACCGCAGATGCTGTGCGAATCGTTTCCAGCCCCTTGGTCTCTTCCTGCCCAATGTTGAGCAGCGCGACACGCGGTCTGTCGATTTCCAGCACTTCCTCAGCCATGACAGCGCCCATGATGGCAAACTGCACCAACATATCGCTATCCGATTCCACATTTGCGCCGAGATCCAGTACCACCGTTTTACCCTGCTGCTGATGCGGCAGAACGGTCATCAACGCCGGACGCTCAATGCCATCCAGCGGCTTCAACAACATTTTTGCCAGCCCCATTAACGCGCCGGTGTTGCCTGCACTGATACAGGCTTGCGCGTTACCCTCTTTCACCAGTTCGAGTGCCACACGCATCGAGCTGCCGCGGCTGTTCCGAATGGCTTGTGAAGGCTTGGCATCACTTGCAATAACCGATTCGGCAGGGATAACCTGCACACGCCCCAGTAACGAGGAATCCGCTTTGGCAAGAAATGACGAGATGATGTCGGGATCACCGACCAGAAGAAGAACCAGATTCGTATGAGAGGCCAGTGCCTGCAAGGATGCAGGCACTGTCACGCAGGGACCGAAATCCCCGCCCATGGCATCAACTGCCAGGGTCAAACGTGTCAAGGTATCGCCTTGCGTAACCGCAAAGAATTACTTGGTGATAACCTTGCGACCGCGGTAGTAACCATCCGCAGTGATATGGTGACGCAGATGAGTTTCACCAGAAACTTTATCTACTGACAGAGCTGCGGTGGTCAGCGCATCGTGCGAACGACGCATACCACGCTTAGAACGGGTTGGTTTATTCTGTTGTACGGCCATGGACCTTACTCCTATTACTTACGCTTTAAACTGGCTAATACGGCAAAGGGATTTGGTTTTTCTGCCTCTTCAGGCAACTTGCCAAATACCATGTCCGCGTCGGACACTTCACAGTGTTCAGAATCATGCACCGGAACTACAGGCAGCGCGAGGATGAGTTCATCTTCGATAACTGCCAGCAAGTCGATTTCGCCGAAATCATTGATATCAACTGGCTCGTAAGCTTCCGGCAGTGCCTCGGCCTGCTCATCAGAAGAGACAGGACTGAAGCAATAGCTTACGTGAACAGCATGCGGGAATGACTGGTTGCAGCGTTGACACGACAATGTCACCTGCACATCAGCTGTTCCTTGCAGAACCGCTAAGCGCTGGTTGTCAATCGCAAACGACATGGTGCATTCCACATCACTGTCCACACTCACGACCGTTTCGGCCAGGCGCGCCACCAATTCAGGTGCATACACACCTTGGTAATCAAGGCGCTTTTGCGCGGCGCGGGCCACATCGATCGTCAGGGGTAATTTTACCTTTTGCATAGGGCGCGCATATTAACTTTGTAACGTCATAGAGTCAAAGAAAAAGGCCGGTTTACAGCATCTTTCACCCGTTAGTCGCATCCAGTGCGGCGCATAGTTTAAAATGCCTGTCATCTTTACGCTATCTATTCTGAAAAAAAATCATGACACCGTTAATTCTGGCCTCCACCTCCCCATTCCGTCAGGCCTTGCTGAGCAAGCTTGGCCTGCCTTTTATTGTCGTTGCGCCCGATTGCGACGAGACGCCGCAACCGAACGAAACCGCACCGCAGTTAGTGCAACGCTTAGCACTGGCTAAAGCCCAGGCGCTAGCCGCTCAGCATCCACAAAGCTGGATTATTGGTTCCGATCAGGTCTGCGTGCTTGATGGCAACATCACCGGAAAACCGCATACGGTAGAGAATGCCTGCCGACAACTGGCTGCGGCCAGCGGCAAAGTGATTACGTTTTATACCGGGCTCGCCCTGATTCAGCCACAAACGGCACAACAGCAGGTGATTTGTGAACCGTTCAACGTACATTTTCGTCATCTAAGCCAGGAAGAAATTCGTCACTATGTGGAAAAAGAGCAGCCGTTGAATTGTGCGGGCAGCTTTAAAAGTGAAGGTATGGGAATTTGCTTGTTTGAGCGGCTGGAGGGGCGCGATCCCAATACGCTGATTGGATTACCGCTGATAGCGTTAAATAAGATGCTGATTAAAGTGGGCATCAACGCGCTGGGTTGATGCCCGGAAAATCAGGCTTTTTTCTGACGCAGCTGCGCCAGGCAGTGTTTCAGTGCATTATCCAGCGGCGCTTCCATTCGCAGGACTTCCCCGGTATTCGGATGGGTAAAGGTCAGCGCTGCAGCATGCAGGAACAACCGCGCCAGGCCCGTTGACGCGAGTTGGCGATCAAAGTCCCGATCGCCATAGCGATCGTCAAAGGCGATAGGATGGCCACCATGCAGCGTGTGCACACGGATCTGGTGCGTGCGCCCGGTCACCGGACTGGCTTTCACCAGGGTGGCGAATCCAAAACGCTCTTCCACTTTGAAACGGGTTTCGGATGGCTTGCCTTCCGCACTGACGCGCACCACGCGCTCACCGCTTTGCAAAATATTTTTCAGCAACGGTGCCTGCACCACTTTCAAATGTGAAGGCCAGTCACCGCGCACCAGCGCCAGATAATCTTTCTGCATGCCTTTTTCACGTAACTGCTCGTGCAGCGAACGCAGCGCAGAACGTTTTTTTGCCACCAGCAAAATACCGGAAGTGTCGCGGTCAAGACGATGTACCAGTTCGAGGAAACGGGCTTCAGGACGCAGCGCGCGCAGGCCTTCAATCACACCAAAGCTAAGACCGCTACCACCATGTACTGCAGTACCCGATGGCTTGTTCAGCACCAGCAGATGATCGTCTTCATACAGAATGGCGTTCGCCAGCGCGGCAACTTTATCGAGTTTCGGTGATACTGCTTGCTCTTCACGCTCGGCCACGCGCACCGGAGGAATACGGACTTCATCCCCCGCCTGCAGTTTGTATTCGGGTTTCACGCGCCCTTTATTTACGCGCACCTCGCCTTTACGCAAGATGCGATAAATCATACTTTTCGGCACGCCCTTGAGCTGAGTGCGCAAAAAGTTATCGATACGTTGTTCGGCATTTTCAGCCGTAATGGCGACATAAAGTACGCCGGGATTCTCTGTTTTCATGGCGGCGATTCTAAATAGTGTCCCTGGATAGCGCCACCCCTTTTTCTGTGCTTAACTCTCTCTTTGTCGCGCCGGAAAAAGGTCATAATGATGACTTTTTCACCGATGCGATGTTAAGCCCTGCAAATGAACAGGTTAAGGATGCACAAACTTCACAGCTCGGCAAAAGTCGCCTTGCTATATGTGAGTGAGCAATGGAATAATGCAGGGGTTTCTGCCCTGGAAAAATTCAGGCAGGAAAAAAGAGCGAAATAAGTCATTTTGCCGGATTGAACGGACACGCAGCAATGGCGTAAGACGTAATGTTAAATCAGGCACTTAGCGGGCTGCGGGTTGCAGCCTGGACGACAGACTGGGATGTGTGGATTTCTGAATTTTCTATAGCTATTCCACCTTCAGGCGCTGTTTTTCCTTATGAAAAACAGGCCACCGACAAGATTTGCGCCCCTTTAGCCGACGACAGCCGTGAGGTTGACGTCAGTGCATTAAGACACGGGGCCATCGGTTGATTCTCGTCCAGGGTAACGATGCCCGCAGCTACATCACTCATGTGAGAATAACGAGTAAGTCACGATGAAAAGAATGTTAATTAACGCATCTCAGCAGGAAGAGTTGCGCGTTGCCCTTGTTGACGGCCAACGTCTGTACGATCTGGATATCGAAAGCCCCGGACACGAGCAGAAAAAAGCCAATATCTACAAAGGTAAAATCACCCGTGTTGAACCCAGCCTTGAAGCGGCATTTGTCGATTACGGTGCTGAACGCCACGGTTTCCTCCCTCTGAAAGAAATTTCCCGCGAATACTTCCCTGCTAATTACAACGCACACGGCCGTCCAAACATCAAAGAGGTGTTGCGTGAAGGTCAGGAAGTTATCGTGCAAATCGATAAAGAGGAGCGTGGAAATAAAGGTGCGGCCTTAACCACCTTCATTTCTCTGGCCGGTAGCTATTTAGTCCTGATGCCGAATAACCCGCGTGCCGGGGGTATTTCCCGCCGTATCGAAGGTGACGATCGTACCGAACTGAAAGAAGCGTTGTCCGCACTGGAACTGCCAGACGGCATGGGCTTGATCGTGCGTACCGCAGGCGTTGGCAAATCTGCCGAATCGCTGCAGTGGGACCTGAGTTTCCGACTGAAGCACTGGGAAGCGATCAAAAAAGCCGCTGATAGCCGCCCTGCCCCGTTCCTGATCCACCAGGAAAGCAACGTCATCGTGCGTGCCTTCCGCGACTATCTGCGTCAGGATATTGGTGAGATTCTCATTGATAACCCGAAAGTACTGGAGCTGGCGCGTCAGCATATTGCTGCGCTCGGTCGCCCGGACTTCAGCAGCAAAATCAAACTGTACACCGGTGAAATCCCGCTGTTCAGCCACTACCAAATTGAGTCGCAGATTGAATCTGCATTCCAGCGTGAAGTGCGCTTGCCTTCCGGTGGCTCGATTGTTATCGACAGCACCGAAGCGCTGACCGCTATCGATATCAACTCCGCCCGTGCAACACGCGGTGGCGACATCGAAGAGACGGCCTTCAATACTAACCTCGAAGCGGCTGATGAAATCGCTCGTCAGTTGCGCCTGCGCGACCTCGGCGGCCTGATCGTCATCGACTTCATCGACATGACACCGGTTCGACACCAGCGCGCGGTTGAAAACCGTCTGCGTGAAGCGGTTCGTCAGGATCGTGCACGCATTCAAATCAGTCACATTTCACGTTTCGGTCTGCTGGAAATGTCGCGTCAGCGTCTTAGCCCATCATTGGGTGAATCCAGCCATCACGTCTGCCCACGTTGTAGCGGCACCGGCACCATCCGTGATAACGAATCGCTCTCGCTGTCTATCTTGCGTCTGATTGAAGAAGAAGCGCTGAAAGACAACACCAAAGAAGTGCATGCGATTGTACCTGTGCCCGTCGCCTCTTACCTGCTGAACGAAAAACGTGATGCAGTCAGTGCGATCGAGAAACGCCAGGGTGGCGTGCGTGCCATCATCGTGCCAAACGATCAGATGGAAACGCCACATTACTCTGTGCTGCGCGTGCGCAAAGGCGAAGAAACGCAGACACTGTCTTACCACCTGCCGAAACTGCATGAAGCCGAGATGGCGCTGCCTTCGGAAGAAGAGCATGCCGAACGTCGTCGTCCTGAGCAGCCAGCCCTGGCCGCCTTTGTGATGCCTGATGCGCCACCTGCGCCGGTTGAAGTGGAGAAAGAGAGCCGTTCTGCGGTTAAAGCGGATGCAAAACCAGCAGCAGCTGCCGCGGCGCCTGCCGTTGCCAGCACTGGCTTTGTCGCTCGCCTGTTGGGCGGTTTGAAAAAACTGTTTGCTGGCGATGCACCTGCTGCTGCACCTGTTGAAGCTAAACCAGAAGAGAAAGCCGCTGAAAGTGAGAACAATCAGCAGCGTGGTGACCGCCGCAACAATCGTCGTAGCAATAATCGTCGCGATCGCACTCCGCGCAACGGTGAAAATGCTCAGGGTCGCGAAGGCCGTGAACCGCGTGAAGCTCGTGAGCCACGCGAATCGCGTGAACCACGTGAAGCCCGCGAGCCGCGTGACAATCAGGACAATCGCCGTAACAAGCGTCAGAACGAGCCTCGTGGTGAACGTCCAGCGCTGACCGATGAGCAGCTGCAGCAGCGTGATGAGCAGCAGCAACAGCGTCGTGAGCAGCGTGCTGAACGCCAGCGTCGTCGTCAGGATGAGAAACGTAATCAGCAGCAGGATCAGAAAGTCGCTGAAACCGTTGCTCAGACCGATATCGCTGATGAAAACGTTGCGCAGGAAGAAGAGCGTGTGCAGGTCATGCCACGTCGTAAACAGCGTCAACTGACCCAGCGCGTGCGTGTGGGTGATACCGGCGAAGTGGCGGCAGCTATCCCGGCACCCGCAGCCACTGAAGCGGTTGTAGAAAATGCACAGCGCGCTGCATTCAATGAGCAACCTGAAGTCGCTCAGGATGAACAGGATGATAACGAGAACCGTGATAGCGCCAACATGCCGCGTCGCTCACGTCGTTCACCACGTCATCTGCGCGTGAGCGGCCAACGTCGTCGTCGCTATCGTGATGAGCGTTACCCAACGCAATCAGCCATGCCGCTGGAATCGGCTGCGTCTTCTCCAGAGATGGCATCCGGCAAAGTCTGGATTACCTACCCGGTTGCCCAGGCCCACGATCAGTTCTCCTCTCAGGAAGCGCTGAACGAAATGCCAGATTACAGCTATCAACACACCGGTGAAGCGGACGCACTGCCGGTTGCGGCAGCAGCAGAACAGGTTGCTCAGCCAGCAGCGCAAGAGGCTGTTCATCAGTCTGAGCCACAGGCACAGACTGAAGTGCCAGTGGTGAACACCGATGACCTGACCCCAGTCGCTGCGCCTGTCAACGAAGAGCCTGCCGTGATTTCTGCCGCTGTTGAGCAGATTGCACAACAAACCGCTGCTGAAGCCGTACCGGCCGATGAAGTGACAACGGCACCGGCTGAAACTGCCATCACTAATGAAGTCGAAGATGTTCAGGCTGACGTCGCACCGGCTGCGGATGTTGTTGCTGCATCGTCTGAAATGGCACCTGCTGCTGAAGTGGCGCCTGCATCGACTGAAACGGTTTCTGCTACTGAAGTGACACCGGCTGAAGCGGTTCCTGCTGCGGAAACTGCCGCACCACAGGCAAGCGAAGCAGTTGTAGCAGCAGCGCAAGCGCCTGCTGAAGTTGAGCCTGCTGTTGCAGCGGCTGAGCAAGCGCCTGCTGAAGTTGAGCCTGCTGTTACAGCGCAAGTGGAAGAAGTACTGGCTGCACCCGTGGCTGCTGAAGCGCCTGCTGCACCGGTGACTGAACCGCATGCGCCTGTTGCTGCACGTGACACCGCAGTGAGCAACGCTGAAACCCGCTGGAAGCATCACGCCACGGCGCCGATGACCAAAGCACCTGCTCCGGCATGGGAGCCAGAAGTCGTTCGTCACAGCGATTGGGTTCGCCCACCGTTTGACTTCGAAGGCCGTGGTTCTGCGGGCGGCCATAGCGCCACGCATCAGGCGACGGCACCGGCAACACGTCCGGAAAGCGTTTAAGTCTTAGTCGCTAATCAGCATTAACAAAACCCCGACTGGTTCGGGGTTTTTTATTGCCTGTTGATCCTGCTTTTTCGCAGCATCAGGTGGTGAACTGGCAGATGACACAAACAGACCGCTGCTCCGCAGGAGACAGGTGCGAAGAGGTAGTGAACTGGCAGATGACACAAACAGACCGCTGCTTCGCATGAGGCAGGTGCGAAGAGGTGGTGATCTGGCAGAGTATGCAAACAGACCACTGTTCCGCAGGAGGCAGGTGCAATGAACTGTGCGACGAAATGACAGGCAAAAAAAATCCCACGGCCCCAAAAGGCAGTGGGAGAAACTAAGCGCGCCCGGTTTAAGCACGCTCAAATTTTCAAGTCAGATCTTATGAATTCAGCTGGAACAGTGACATCTTCGACATATCAGTGAAGGTCTTGTAAGACGCTTGCAGTGCTGTCTGTTGCATGGTGTAACTGGAAATGGCGGAGGTGTAATCGACATCCACCAAATCACTCATTTGCGAGGTCATAATAGTATCGCGATCGTCACCCTGCGCATTCAGCGTGTCGATCTCTGACAACTGTGTACCGACTGCAGAACGCACGGTCAAAACGTTGTTCAGTGAATTACTGAGGCCACGGTTGGTTTTATCCATCGCATCCTGGAACGTTTGTTTGGTCGCATCATCCGCATTGTCTTGTGGCACTTTAAGGGCCGCAATGGCACTGTCGAGCATATTAAAGACATTGGTCTCGCTCGCCGTTCCATCTGGCTCAGCTTTCGCATTGCTGGTAATCGACATGAACACAGAAGATCCCGTGCTGCTCACATCCATTGTGCGACCATCATCGACTTTCTGCGTGATAGCCTGATCGCCGCCCACATAGCTCACGCCAATGCCGGCAGTATCGGTGAATGGCGCCGTATCGGTTTTGTATCCGGCAAAGATATAGCGACCATTCCCATCCTGGCTGTTGGCCTGATTGAGCAATTGGGCGCGAATACCTTCCAGCTGGGTGGCGATAGAGGCACGGTCATCATCGCTAAGTGTGCCGGTAGAGCCATAAACAATCAGGGTTTGTGCATCCTGAATGCTACTGGTCGCGCCTTTAAGCGCATTCTCTTCCATCGACAAGCTTTGATCCGCGAAACTACGCGCTGTCGCATATTGGGTACTTTTCGCCTGAGACTGCGACAGCACCACGGCACGAGAGGCCGCAATCGGATCATCAGATGGGTTGTTAACACGACGACCACTGGAAAGCTGTTCGCCCACTTTTAACCAGGAAGATTGCGAGTCAGTAATCCCGCGCACCTGCTGGTCAAAAATCATATTGGTACTAAGACGCATGGTTTTTATCCTCTATGCTTAGCCGCGGATGTCCATCAGCGCATTGAAAATAGTGCTGGCGGTTTGCAAGACCTGCGCATTCGCCATATAAAACTGCTGATATTTGGTCAGGTTGGCGTACTCTTCATCAAGGTTCACCCCTGAGACCGACTGCTGACGGTCGGTAAGCTGGTCGACCACGTTTTTCTGCGTGGTACTGGCCGTTTCCAGTGTGCTGGTTTTGTTACCCACCGTGCTGACGATGCTGGCATACGCTTGCGCAATCGTTGCGTTGCCGTTAACCAACTTCGCATCCTGCAAATCCAGCATTTTTTGGGCGTTGGTGTTGTCACTTTCGCCACTGGTCGCACTGGATGCAGCCGCGATTTGCGATTCATCCGTGATAGCCACAGACATACTGCTAATCACGTTCTGGACCGGTTTTACCAGGAAACTATCTTTATTATCAGGCGTGCCGCTAACGGTTAGTTTCAGACCATCAAAGCTCAGGGTGCCGTCTGTCGCATCAGGCGTAACGCTAAATTTCACGTTGTCAGACAAGCGAGTCACAGACCAGGTACTGCTGGCGCTGTCATAGCTCATGGAGTAGTTAGAGGCTTTAAGTGCACTGGTATCAGACCATTCTGCGGTCACCGTTGCAGTGGACGTATTCTTGCTATTACTCACTACGTTCGGTGAGCCGATGTTGAAGAATTTCGTGCCCTGATCGCCGTTACTGTCATAACCTGCAGTTTGCACGGCGTTAAAGCTGGTGGTGAAGGCAGCCGCTAACTGGCCAAGCTGATTCTGTGCGGTATCTAAATCCTGCGTGCGGAACGCCAGCAAACCACCCAGTGAGCCGGTCGTCAGGGTTTTTTCAGGAATTTCGACATTACCCGCTTGCTTGTCGACATAACCGACAGTGATACGCGAGTTATCGGCGCTGGAAGGCATCGCGACCAAATTAGTCGAGTTTTTGCCGTTAACCAGAGTGACACTCCCCATCGAGACGATATAGCTACCATCTTGCTGAGAGACGTTTACCCCAACGATGTTATTGAGGTTGTTCACCAACTGATCGCGTTGATCCAGCAGATCGTTCGGTGCAGCACCGTTGCCGGTGGTCAGTTTTGCGATCTGGGTGTTGAGGTCGGCAATCTGGCTGGTGTAAGTGTTAATCTGGTCAACGTTGGACGCAATGTCCGTATTCACGCTGGTTTGCATATTATTCAAGTACTGCGCCGTGGTCTGGAACTGATTGACCAACCCCTGGGCATAGCTCAGCATTGATTGACGTGCAGACGGATCGTTTGCATTACTTACCACGTTTTGCACATTGGTAAAGAAGCTTTGAATCGACGTTGAAAGGCTGGTGGTCGATGTCGACAGCAGGTCATCAATGTTTGAAATCTGACTGTATTGGGTATTCACCGCGCTGTAATTGGCACTGGATCCGCGCAACTGAGCAGTAACAAACTCATCATATTCACGCTGCACGCCATTCAGCGTCACGCCATTGCCATAGTAGCTGTTGCCCTGCAGGGTGCTATTGGCCTGCGACAGAATGGTCGTCTGACGTGAGTAACCCGCTACCGTGTAGTTGCTGATGTTGTTACTGGTGGTGCTTAATGCGGCCTGTGCGGCGCTCAGCCCACTCATCGCTGAGTTAATTATGCTGGACATCTCGGTTCCTTTATTTCCCGTTAACCGGGCTGGCAGTCATCAGTGCGATTGGGCGGGCTAAAACGCCCGCAGCTTATGATGGTTATCGGCGTGCTTAAGTGAAACTTGAGGTAAAAAATCAGAACAAATCGCTAATATCCTGGCTGTAAGCCTTCACGACTTTTTCGCCCATGTTTTTGAATTGCTGGATCATTCCCACCAATTTCTGCGCATATTTCGGATCGGTGGCATAGCCCGCTGCCTGCAGGGCTCGTGCGCCCTGCTCCGGCGTTGCGGCGTTGGCAACGGCGGCATAGCGCGGGTTATTGGACAGCAGTTTGACGTAGTCGCTGAGTGCTTCCATATAGGAGCCATAAACACGGAAGGTGGCACGCACTTTCTTCGCCACGCCACCTTCATATTCGGTGGTCATGATGTCGGTGGTTGCGCCCTTCCAGTCACCACCGGCCTTGATGCCAAACACGTTGTAGCTCGGCTTGCCGTCGCGCGTCAGAATCTGGCGTTGTCCCCAACCCGATTCCAGCGCCGCCTGGGCAAGGATCAAGTGATGAGGAATACCACTCTGCTGACTCGCGGCCTGCGCGGGTTGGGATAACTGGGCAATAAAGTCGTTGCTATCCGCTGGGAAGCTGGATGGCGATACCGGCAGACGCGGCACCGCTTTGCGTACCATCTGCTCCAGTTGGTTGGAAGGCAGATTGCTATAAATGAAGCTGTTATCCAGCTTCATCGGTACCGTGCCAGCGGTTTCATCAGGCTCTTGCGCGGGCTGCATCTGTTTGACGATCAAATCCGCCATACCCAGCCCGCGTTTACCGATTTCCTGCGCAATCTGCTGATCGTACATTGAGGTGTACATCTTTGTTGAGTCGCTGCTGAAGATGCCATCCTGCGGCAACGCTTCACGCATGCTCTTCAACATCATCTGTACGAACATTCCCTCAACCTGTTTTGCCACTTGCAGCGCCTTCCCTTTCGGGTCGGCGGCGGCTTCGCGTTTCAGGTTGTTCAGTGAGCGGCTGTCATAAGCCGCACTCATCAGCGATTGCGTATCGGTCATCAGATGATTTCCAGTTTGGCGCGCAGACAGCCTGCACTTTGCATCGACTGCAGAATCGACATCAGCTCAATCGGCGTTGCGCCCAGGGCGTTAAGGGCACGGACCACGTTATTAAGGTTGGCGCTGGCGTTAACACGCTGCAAGGCTCCGCCGCTCTGGCGCAAGTCGATCTGCGTCTGCGTCGTCGCCACGGTTTGTCCACCGGCGAACGGCGTGTTCGGCTGGCTGACGTTCTGCTGCTGATTCACTGTCACCGACAAGTTGCCTTGCGCCACAGCACAGGTATTGAGCGTTACCTCGCGGTTCATGACCACCGAACCGGTACGCGAGTTGATGATGACTTTGGCATCTTCAACCGGCACGGAAACGTCTATATTCTGGATTTCTGACAGCAGGCGCACCTGTGAACTGTTGTTGGGCGAAACGCGAATCTGCACGGTACGCGCATCAAGTGGCTGCGCTGAACCCACGCCACGGCTATTAATCGCATCGGCAATACGCTGCGCCATGGTGAAATCTTCAGTATTCAGTTGGAGATTGATGGTGTTTTGGCTGCCAAAGTTACTTTGCAGCTCGCGCTCTACCGTTGCACCATTAGTAATGCGGCCACCGTTTAGCTGGTTAACCTGCACACTGCTGCCGCCTGCAGATGCACCTGCACCGCCCACCAGAATATTTCCCTGCGCCAGCGCGTACACCTGGTTATCGACCCCTTTCATCGGCGTCATTAACAGCGTGCCACCGCGCAGGCTTTTGGCGTTACCCAGCGAAGAGACCACCACGTCAATATTCTGCCCCTGCCGCGCAAACGACGGCAGCTTCGCCGTGACCATCACCGCCGCCACGTTTTTCAGCTGCATATTGGTGCCGGTGGGCACGGTGATACCGAGCTGCGACAGCATGTTGCTTACCGTCTGGGTGGTAAACGGCGTTTGTGTGGTCTGGTCACCTGTCCCATCAAGCCCCACCACCAGGCCGTAACCGATCAGCTGGTTTTCGCGCACGCCCTGCACGGATGTCAGATCGCGAATGCGGTCAGCCTGGGCCATGAGACTGACACCGAGCAGCAGGCTCAGGCTCAGACGCAGCAGAGTGTTCATTTTCATCATTACCTCGATTACATCGGCGACACGTTCAGGAAGAAACGCTGGAACCAGCCCATGGTTTGCGCCTCATTGATATACCCGTTTCCGACATACTCAATACGTGCATCGGCCACCTGCGTTGACAACACGGCGTTGCTGGCGCTGATGGTGCGTGGGTTAACCACACCGGAGAAGCGAATAAATTCGGTTCCCTGGTTAATTTCGATCTGTTTCTCACCGACCACGCGCAGGTTGCCATTCGACAACACCTGATTCACGGTGACGGTGATGGTGCCGGTAAAGGTGTTATTGGCCGTTGCGCCACCTTTGCCAGCGAAGTCATTTTTACCATTGGCATCCAGACCGGCTTTCTCACCGGCGGCGCCGACCAGACCGCTCAGGCCGGTTGGCACAGTGCTCACGCCAAAGCTGTTGCTGCCATCGCGGCTCGCATTAGCTGAAGAACTTTTGCTGGCGCTGACATTTTCTTGCAGCGTAATCGTCAGAGTATCGCCAATGTTACGTGGACGGCGGTCTTCGAACAGCGGCTGATAGCCATAGTTCAGTGGCGCAACGCCCTGGAAAATTGAACCGTTTACCACTGGTGGTGCGGAAGGCGTAGGTTCTGCCGTTGTGGCACCCTGCACCAGAGGCGTACGCGGGACTAACGCACAACCGTTTAATGTCAGTAGCAGCGTGGCTACTAACCAATGCCCAGGCTTGAGAATCACTTGCTTCGCCACGGAGTTCTGACCTTATTCATGTTCTTAATCGGGCCAGCCAGGCTGGCCCAACGACCCCAGATTAAACCTGGGTTAATTTCTGCAGCATCTGATCAGAGGTGGTGATCGCTTTGCTGTTGATTTCATAAGCACGCTGCGTCTGAATCATGGTGACCAACTCTTCCGCCACATTGACGTTAGAAGTTTCAACATAACCCTGATACAGCAAACCCGCGCCGTTCTGGCCTGGCGTACTCTGCGTCGCCGCACCGGATGCCTGCGTTTCCTGATAGAGGTTTTCACCCAGGCTATCGAGGCCTGCATCGTTCATAAAGGTGCTCAGCGTCAACTGTCCCACCTGCGCTGGGTTGGTCTGCCCCTGCTGTGTCACGCTCACCACACCGTCACGCGAGATGGTGATGCTGGTGGCGTTCGCCGGGATAGTGATCCCAGGCTGAACCGGATAGCCGGCGTTGGTCACCAGCTGACCGTTCTGATCCACCTGGAATGAACCGTCACGCGTATATGAAGAGGTACCGTCTGGCATCTGCACTTCGAAATAACCCTGACCGTTGATCGCCACGTCTTTTGAGTTGCTGGTCTGCGACAGGTTGCCCTGGGTATGCAGACGCTCGGTAGTCACTGGGCGCACACCGGTACCAATCTGCAAGCCTGAGGGCAATGTGGTCTGTTCCGATGACTGCGTGCCCGGCTGACGCAGCGTCTGATACATCAGATCTTCGAACACGGCACGCGAACGCTTAAATCCGTTGGTTGAAACGTTCGCAAGGTTGTTCGAAATGACGTCCATATTGGTTTGCTGGGCGTCAAGGCCGGTTTTAGCGATCCATAAAGAACGAATCATGTTGTTTTCCTTACGCCTTAGCTGCTCATGTTGAGCAGTTGATTGGCTTTTTGTTCGTTTTCATCGACGTTAGTGATGACTTTCATCTGCATCTCGAAACGTCGGGCGTTGGCGATCATGTCGACCATGGTTTCCACTGGCTTAACGTTGCTGCCTTCCAGCACACCTGGCATGACCGCGACCGTTGCATCAGGCGCTAGAGCCGCACCGCGTGTCGCCTGCGTCGCCTGGGTTGGACGGAACATACCATCGTCACCGCGCTGTAACTCTTTGCCCGTGGCCTTAACCAGCTTCAGCTTACCAATCTGCACCGTGGCGTTTGGCGCATCACCCGCATTACGCGAGGTGATGGTACCGTCAGCCGCGATAGTCAGCTCGGAGCCTTGTGGAATGGCGATTGGACCGCCATCGCCCATCACGGGATTGCCCTGAATGGTCAAAATACCGGTCGAGCTGATCTGCATGTTGCCGTTGCGGGTATAGGCTTCAGAACCGTCAGCGGTACGCACCGCCAGCCAGCCATCTTGCTGTACCGCCACATCGAGCGGGCGTCCGGTGTTGTCCATGGCGCCTGGCGTCATATCGGCACCCGGCGTTGAGGCAGCCACTAAGGTGCGCGTCGGCAGCGACCAGCCGTTGACCGGCACCGCGCGCAACGCGTTGAGCTGGGCGCGGAAGCCCGGCGTTGAGGCGTTGGCGAGGTTGCTGGCGGTCACCGATTGTTGTTCCATCGTCTGACTGGCGGCGCCCATCGCGGTATATATTGCGTGATCCATAATGCAATCCCGTTAGCGAATTAACGTAAGTTGATCAGGGTGTTGAGGATCTGATCCTGCGTTTTAATCGTCTGGCTGTTCGCCTGATAGTTACGTTGTGCAACGATCATGTTGACCAGCTCTTTACTCAGATCGACGTTGGAGGCTTCCAGTGCACCTGAAGTCAGTGAACCGTAAGTGCCGGTGTTTGCCAGGCCGATTGCCGCCTGACCCGAAGAGTTGGTCGCAGACCAGACGTTATCGCCTTCTGACTTCAGGCCTTCCGGGTTAGAGAAGCTGGCCAGAACGATTTGACCCAGCAGCTGAGTTTTCTGGTTCGAATAGGTACCGGTAATGGTGCCGTCATCGTTGATGGCGTAGCTGGTCAGGTCGCCCGGCGCATAACCATCCTGCGTTGGGTTTCCGAATGACGTGGTGCCGGTGTTTTGTTGCTGGCTTCCAAGTACGCTCAACGTGATGGCCTGATTAGCCGCAGCACCATTAGATCCCTGAATAGTCAAGCCAACAGTGGTTGCACCTGCGGTGGTTGTCCCGCCGCTTGTGATTGATTGCAGCTTACCGTTGGAGTCGAAGGTCATCGAGAAATCACCTGCTGACGCTCCAGTCGTGGAATCAATCGCGTGCACAGCCCAGTTGTTATCACTGGTTTTCACATAATAGAGGTCGAGAGCATGATCGTTACCCTGTGAGTCATACACAGTGACGGTGCTTTTGGCGTTGTAGCTATCGACGTCTGACGAGCTGAAGGTTGCCACTGTTGGCACGCTATCTGTGGAGTTCAGGTTAGACACCAAACCGGCCGTCGTGGTCGCGCGCGCCGACATCTGCGTCGTCGGTACGCTCAATGCCACCGGGTTTGCACCCGTCTGAATGGTCGGCGGGGTACCGGTTGCCGGATAGCCGGTCACGCTCATGCCCTGGGTGTTCACCAGGTTACGGTTGGCATCCAGCGTGAACTGACCATTACGAGAGTAGTAAACGCTACCCGCAGCATCGGTCATACGGAAGAAACCGTTACCGCTCAGTGCCACGTCCAGACCACGGCTGGTTGAGGTCGTGGTACCGTCGTTGAAGTTCTGAATAACCGCAGCGACCTTGGTACCCATACCGATATTGGAACCAGCAAACATATCTGCGAACGAAATGGTGCTGGATTTGAAACCCGCGGTCGCGGAGTTGGCGATGTTGTTACCAATGACATCCAGGTTACTGGAGGCCGCATTCATACCACTGACAGCTTGAGAAAAAGACATAACGTGTCTCCTGCTAAAATTGAATTAGAGAATCTGACGAACTTCATCAAGAGTGGCGGAGCCCATGGTGCCGAGGTCCAGTTTTGAGGTGTTATTCACCGTACTCACGCCATTCACGTAAGCGTAATTAAGCGGTTGTGCCACCAATTGTGTGCTGCCATTACTGGCGGCAATCGATACAGAATATTTGCCATCAGCCACTGTCGTGCCATTCGCGTCTTTGCCGTCCCAGGAGAAGGCGTGAACGCCGGACGTCAATGCGCCCAAGTCGACAGTGCGAACCACAGTGCCGTTCGAATCTTTGATGGTCGCGGTGGTGGCGGTAGAGGCGGTACTCAACTCCACCCCGAATGGGGTCGTGGTACCACTGCCAACCAGGATCTGGCTGCCATCAATCATCACACCATGTCCAATCAGCGTCGTACTCTGCAGTGACTGGCTGGTGGTGAGCTGACCAGAGATAGAACCCAACGTGGTATTCAGCTTCTCAATGCCGCTCAGGGTGTTAATCTGCGCCAGCTGAGTAGTGAGCTGGCTGTTGTCCATTGGGTTGGTGGGATCCTGGTTCTGCAACTGCGTCACCAGCATGGTCAGGAATTGGTTCTGCAAGTCCTGAGCACTGTTTCCCGTCCCTGTTGAACTGGACGAACTCAGTACCGTTGGGTCAAGATTGGCATTAACGCCGACTGCTACGCTCATGTTCGTGCTCCGTTATTGACCCATCGTCAGGGTTTTCATCATCATTGATTTCACCGTGTTCAACACTTCGACGTTGGCCTGATAGCTGCGGGACGCTGACATGGTGTTAACGGTTTCTGATACGACATCGACGTTTGGCATCTTGACGTAACCCTTCTCATCCGCCATCGGATTACCTGGGTCATACACCAATTTGGCCGGGGTAGGATCGTTCACCACGCCCGCGACTTTGACGCCACCGGTCGCCGCGCCAGGGGCGGCATCGGTCTGGAATATCACCTGTTTTGCCACATAAGGCTGACCATCCGGCCCGGTGACACTGTCGGCGTTAGCCAGGTTACTGGCGCTGACGTTGAGGCGCTGTGATTGCGCGGTCATCGCCGAACCGGCGATATCAAAAATATTCAGCAATGCCATGGTTATTGCCCCTGCAGAACGCTCATCATGCCTTTGATTTGGCTACTGATGAGGGTGAGATCGGTTTGGTATTTCAGGCTGTTATCAGCAAACTGCGTACGTTCACGATCCATATCCACGGTGTTGCCATCCGCGGCAGGTTGATCGGGAATGCGGTACATCAGGTCCATGGATGGCTGAGAGTTGGTTTCAGCGGCGATGTGGCGTGAAGAGGTGACTTTCAGCGCCATGCTGCTCCCCTCCGCGCGACCGTTTTCCATCACCTTGCTCAGCTGGCTGGCAAAGTCGATATCCCGCGCCTGGTAGCCCGGGGTATCGGCGTTGGCAATATTGGACGCCAGGATTTCCTGGCGCTGAGCACGCAGATTTAACGCTTCTGTACCAAATCGCAGCGCGGCATCGAGTTTGTCGAGCATGCTTCCTCCGCGAATGAGAATTTCGAGCTGACAGCTTAAGTGGACAAATGCAAGGGCGATCGTCTGAATAGCAGCAAAAATCACGGCTATTTTTGACATTGAATTTTTCGCGCGAAGAGTAGACTCAGGCCATCTTCTCGACAGGAGGCGTTTATGCGCAGATCTTTACCTTTGCTGGCCACGTTGTTGTTGGCCTTCGCGCTGCCCGGCCATGCGGCGGACCTGACCGCACAGTTAACGCAGTTTTTTAAAGCGCGCGATCCGCAACATGCCGCGGGGATGACCGTAGTGGTGCGCACGCCCAAAGAGCAGTGGCCGACCTGCGAGGCGCCGGCGTTACAACTGCCGGGCAACAGTCGCCAGTGGGGCAATCTCAGCATTGCCGCCAGCTGCGATCAGAATCGTCGTTTCCTGCAGGTTCAGGTACAGGTGACTGGTCAGTATTTAGTTGCCAGCCGTCAGGTAGCACGTGGCAGCACTCTCGACCCGAATGATTTCCGTCTCGAGACCGGGCGTCTGGATGAACTGCCTCCGCGTGCCTTGTTCGATAACAACAGCGTGGCCGATGCGATTGCGCTGCGCGATATCCCGCCTGGACAGCCGGTGACCGCGATGATGCTGCGCCAGCCCTGGCGGGTTAAAGCAGGACAAAATGTGATGGTGGTAGCCAGCGGAAACGGGTTTAATGCCAGTAGCGAAGGACGTGCGCTGAACAACGCCAGCGCGGCACAAATGGTGCGCGTGCGCATGGGAAATGGTCAGGTTGTCAGTGGGCGCGTCGACGCGGATGGGAATATTCTGATATCGCTATAAAGCGTTAAAGAACCCTGTTGTTCTGCCGATAGAGATATCAACAAAGACATTACCCTATGCTGACTCAGTTGACTGACCCTCAACTGACCTTACAGGAGCAAGACCATGAGCATCGACAGAACGCAGCCTTTAAGCCCGGTGAGCACTGTACAATCCCGCGACACCAACGATAACAACGGCAAGGTGCGCCAAAACGTGACTGCTTCAACCAACGCCAGCACCAGCGAAAGCGGTGCCGAAGTGAAGTTGAGCACGGCTCAGGCGCAGTTAATGCAGCCGGGCAGCAAAGACATCAACACGGCACGTGTTGAACAACTGAAAACCGCTATTCGTAATGGCGAACTGAAAATGGATACCGGTAAGATCGCCGACGCGCTGATCGCCGATACCAAGGCGTATTTAGAGGGTAACTAATCCCAATGGACAATCTGCTGACCACCTTAGATAAAATGCAGGACGTGCTGGCTTCACTCACTGTGGTGATGGATGAAGAGCAACAGCAACTGTCTGCCGGCCAGGTTAATGGCAACCTGTTGCAGCGCATATCAGAAGATAAAAGCGCGCTGCTGACGACGTTGAATTATCTGGACGAAATGCGCCGAAATACCGAAAAGTCACTCGGTACTCAGGCGCCCTATGGTGGTCACAGCGATCGTGAACGCCGCTGGCAGAGCATTCAGCAGCATACCCGCCGTTTGCGCGATACCAACACTCATAACGGTATTCTGCTGCAGCATCAAATCAGCTTCACCAATGATGCGCTCTCGATACTGAAGCCGCACCAGACTCAGGCGTTTTACGGTCCCGATGGGTTAGGCAAAGGTCAGTCGACGCTCAGCCGCAAAGGTTAATAAAGAAAAATCCCGCCGAGGCGGGATTTTTTTATGCCAGCGTACGGCGGGCAAAATCTCTCGGGCGGAAGCCCAACAGACCCAGCATGACAAAGTAAGCACCACCGCCAATGGCGCAGACTGCAGCCAGACGCAGTAACCGCCACCACATCTGCCCTTCATCCCAGGCCGGCATCACATGCAGAATGCCCAGCAGTGCTGCCGCCATGACCAAAACCGCAATCATCAGACGCACCAGGAAGCTAAACCAACCCGGCTGCGGCTGGAAGATATCCTGTTTACGTAATTGCCAGTACAGCAGCGCGGCGTTAAGACAAGCCGCTAATCCGATCGACAACGACAATCCGGCATGTTTGAGCGGGCCGATAAACGCCAGGTTCATCACCTGCGTCATGATCAATGTCACAATCGCAATCTTCACCGGGGTTTTAATGTCCTGACGCGAATAGAAGCCGGGCGCCAGCACTTTGACCACAATCAGCCCCATCAATCCTACCGAATACGCCACCAGCGCACGCTGCGTCATGGCGGCATCGAACGCGGTAAATTTGCCGTACTGGAACAACGCCACGGTCAGCGGGCCAGAGAGGATCCCAAGAGCAACGGCGCTCGGCAGGGCCAGCAGGAAGCAGAGGCGCAGGCCCCAATCCATTAGACGCGAGTACTCATCATGATTGCCGCTGGCGAAGCTCTTCGCTAACGATGGCAGTAAAATCGTGCCCAAAGCGACACCCAATACGCCCGACGGGAACTCCATCAGACGGTCGGCATAGTACATCCACGACACTGAACCCGAGACGAGGAATGAGGCGAAAATGGTGTTGATGATCAAGGAGATTTGGCTCACCGAGACGCCAAGAATCGCCGGTCCCATTTGGCGCATGACGCGCCATACGCCGGCGTCACGCAGGTTGAGGCGCGGCAACACCAGCATGCCGATTTTCTTCAGGTGCGGCAGCTGGTAGAACAGTTGCAACACCCCACCGACGACCACAGCCCATGCCAGCGCCATCACCGGTGGATGGAAATGCGGGGCAGCAAATACCGCAAAGCCAATCATGCTGATGTTTAATAACGTCGGCGCAAATGCCGGCACCGAGAAGCGATTCCAGGTGTTGAGTATCGCACCGGCCAGCGACGCCAGAGAGATCAGCAGAATATAAGGAAAGGTGACGCGCAGCAGTGAACTGGTCAGTGCGAATTTATCGGCGGTATCGGCAAATCCGGGTGCGGTGACCACAATCACCCAGGGCGCGGCAATCATGCCGAGCACCGTCACCACCGCCAGCACCAGCGTCAGTAAACCGGAAACGTAGGCGACAAATACGCGCGTGGCCTCTTCGCCCTGCTTGCTTTTGTATTCAGCAAGAATGGGCACAAACGCCTGAGAAAAGGCGCCTTCTGCAAAGATACGGCGCAGCAAATTGGGCAGTTTAAAGGCCACGAAGAAGGCATCGGTGGCCATACCGGCACCGAACACGCGTGCCACAATGGCATCACGGGCAAAGCCCAGCACGCGAGAAAAAAGGGTCATCGAACTGACCGCAGCCAGCGATTTCAACAAATTCATTTTGAGTGGCGCATCCTGAAAAGTGTCGGATAAATGAGCAACTTAGCGCGGACATCTGCTGATGTCCGGCGATAGTCTACTGCCACTGCGGGAAATGACCAGCATTGAGTGTTACAAGGGGTTATTCCTGTTCGGCATCGCGCCACAGTTTTTCCACCAGACGCTGCGCCGCCAGCGCCTGTTCACCGCTGGTTTCAGGCATCGTCTGATTTTGAACGCATTGGATAAAATGCTGTGCCGCACCGCTGAAACCGCGCTGAACAAGATGGCTTTGCCAGGAGGCTATCGGATCGGTGCGTAAGCCGCCGAGGTTCTCCTGCTGCCAGTCACGCATCTCATTAATTTCGATGTAGTCACCGTCGCAGATGGCGCTCACCACTTCGCGCTGTGTGCCGGCGCGACGATGCATACTGGTGGTGATTTGCAGCGCCCCTGCTGAGAAGTGATGTTCAGCGTACAGCATCGCCCCCTCCTCATTGGTTTCAATAAAGCCCTGCTCACGCGTCAGTTTGCCCCCTGCCAGCCACAACGCCGTATCCACCACGTGCAGGTAGTCATCCAGCAGAGTAAAGCGCAAATCCCCCGGACCCACGCTATCCGCGCGATGCTTTTCAATACGCAGTGAAGCCGCTCGCGGCATTTCCGCTTTCAACTGTTGATAGCGTGGCGCAAAGCGACGATTAAACGCCACCATCAGTTTGCGTTTGCGCTTCTCCGCTAAAGCCACCAGCGCTTCCGCCTGCTGCAGGGTTTCGGCTAAAGGTTTATCCACGCAAACATCTTTGCCCGCCAGCAGCAACGCCTGCACCACCTCAAAATGACTGGCGGTACTGCTGTGCACAAAGACCGCATCACTGGCGGCCGCCAGCGCGTCCAGCTGGTTGAAATAAGGCATGCGATAACTGTCGCAGATGGGCTGAGCTTTTGCCTGGCTGGGCGAAAACGCCCCCGCCAGTTGCCAGTCGGTGGCGTGAGACAACACCGGCAACCAGGCTTTCTGCGCGATGCCGCCTAATCCGACAATGCCGATACGAAGTGTCATGTTATTGCTCCTTCTGCAGCAGTTGTTCCAGTTGAGATTGCAGTTGAGCCACCTGCTGTTCCAACTGCGCAACCCGGCTCAACAGGTCATCGCTGTCCCTCTCATCTGCACTCATGGCAGGCTCTTCAGCCACTTCCCCGCCAAACAGATGCATGTAACGGCTTTCGCGTTTACCCGGCTCGCGTGCCAGACGTATCACCATCGGCCCGTCATCACGGGTGATTAAGCCGTTTAGCGTCTGCTCAACCTCGTTCATATCGCTAAACTCATGCAAACGTCCACTGCGGGTGCGCAGTTCACCCGGCGTTTGTGCGCCGCGCAGGAACAGCAAAGCCAGTACCGCCACTTCCGCGCTGCTGAGTTGCAAATGACCGAATGCGGAGTTACAGAAGCGCTGTTCATACTTGCTGACGCGTTGACCGAATCCGTTGTTGGAGGTCACCAGGTGCTTCTTCACCAGCTCATCAAGTTGAGATTGCACCTCCATTTCACTCAGATTCATCACCGGTTCACGGTTGGACTTTTGATTACAGGCGGTGACCACACCATTGAGGGAAAGCGGATATTGATCCGGAGTGGTGACCTGCTTTTCTAGCAGGCAACCGATCACACGCAGCGCCTGCGCGGATAAAGCCATTTTCATGCGTATTTCCTTATTATTGTCCACGACGATCTGGGGTCCACTCCTGCCAGGTCAACGCGGTCAACACGTGATCCTGCCAGCGTCCATCGATCAGCAAATAATCTTTGGCATACCCCTCTTTCTCGAACCCAAGACGTGCCAGCAGATCACCGCTGCGCTGATTGTGCGGCATATAGTTGGCCATGATGCGGTGTATGCGTTGCTGCCGCTGCATGTAGCGAATCGCTGACTGCAACGCTTCAAACATCATGCCTTGCCCCTGCCACTTTTCGCCTAATGAGTAACCAAGGTAACAAGCGTGAAATGAACCGCGCAGCACGTTGCTAAAATTGGCCACACCGCGCACTTCATGCTCTTCCGGGTCCATCAGCACAAAATAGTAGGCTGAGCCCTGTTTATGCATATCCGCGATCAGTCCAAGGCGTGCCTGCCAGCCTGAGGGGTAGCAGTGGCTTTCGTCGCGCACCGGCTCCCAGGGTTTAAGGAAGACGCGGTTCTCTGCATAATAATCTGCCAATCGCCAGGCATCGCGCTCGTGAACTAAACGGACCACCAAACGATCGGTAGTCAGGCGCACGCGGGGTCCAGCAGAACGATAGCCAAACATCATGACTCCTGAAATCCATAACTTTAAGAAAGATGTACGCCGGAGGCGATACTTCTCACTATAACCGTCACCTTCGCTACGGTAAAACCCTCGACAACATGCAACGTGATTCATCCTTAATCAGGATTAATTTTTCTGCTCATTCGATGAAAAAATATCATCCTGGATACGCTGTCTTTCCCGTCAGCGCAGGCGGAAAATAGACCAACTGGTCACTTTTCTCATCACTTGCTCAGGATTAAGCATGTCTCGGGTAGCGCGGGCACGACGCCTCGGTAAAACATTCCTCTTAGTCGATAACATGTTGGTGGTGTTAGGCTTTTTCGTGGTATTTCCACTGATTTCCATCCATTTCGTTGAACAGCTGGGCTGGGCGGCATTAATGGTGGGTATCGCGCTGGGTTTGCGTCAGTTTGTGCAGCAGGGACTGGGCATTTTCGGCGGCGCGATTGCCGATCGTTTCGGCGCGCGTCCGCTGATCGTGACGGGAATGCTGATGCGTGCAGCTGGATTCGCTTGCATGGCGCTGGCGCATCAACCCTGGATGCTATGGCTGGCCTGTTTGCTATCCGGCCTCGGTGGCACCCTGTTTGATCCTCCCCGCAGCGCCATGGTGGTGAAACTGGTACGCGCTCGCGAGCGCGGTCGTTTCTTCTCGCTATTGATGATGCAGGACAGCGCAGGCGCCGTGCTGGGTGCGCTGGTTGGCAGTTGGCTGCTGGCGTGGGATTTCCGTCTGGTGTGCTGGGTAGGTGCGGCGGTGTTTGTCGCCGCGGCGCTATTTAACGCCGTGTGGTTACCGGCGTGGCGCATCTCAACGGAACGCATTGCAATGCGCGAAGGTATGCAGCGCGTCTGGCAGGATAAACGTTTCCGCCTTTATGTGCTGACGTTGACCGGCTACTACATTCTGGCCGTGCAAGTGATGTTGATGTTACCGGTGATGGTGAATCAGGTGGCTGGCGCACCCGCCGCCGTGAAATGGATGTACGCCATCGAAGCCATGTTGTCGCTCAGCCTGCTCTATCCGCTGGCTCGCTGGAGCGAAAAACGCTTCCGCCTGGAAACCCGGCTGATGGTGGGTTTATTCCTGATGACCTTTAGCCTGTTGCCTGTCGGCATGGCCCAATCTCTGCCCTCGCTGTTTTTGTTAATCGGCGTGTTCTACCTGGGTTCCATCATCGCCGAACCGGCACGCGAGACGCTCAGCGCATCGTTGGCCAGTTCACGCGCGCGGGGCAGTTACATGGGATTCAGTCGTTTAGGTCTGGCCATCGGCGGTCTGATTGGCTACTCCGGTGGCGGGTGGATGTTCGATATGGGCCAGCAATTGGCTCTGCCTGAACTGCCCTGGATGTTGCTGAGCAGCGTTGGCATCATCACCCTGCTGGCCTTGTGGTGGCAGTTCCAGCCGCGCCCGGTGGCACCGATCATCTTCAGCAGCTAGTTTGCCCCTTCGAAGGATCTCTTCCATACTTCCCGCACGTCCGGAAAAAGGGTGACCTTTGTCACCCTTAGATTTACACAGGAGAAACGGGATGAAACTCTACATCTACGATCACTGCCCTTTCTGCGTGAAAGCACGCATGATTTTTGGCTTAAAGAGCCTGCCGGTTGAATTGATCGTTATGCTCAATGACGATGAGCAGATGCCCAAAAAACTCATCGGGCAGAAGATGGCGCCCATTCTGCAAAAAGCCGATGGCAGTGCGATGCCAGAAAGTATGGACATTGTTCGACTGGTGGATAAACAGGATCGCGAGCCGCTGCTTAACGGCAAAAACAACCCCGCCATCAGCGAATGGCTGCGCCGCGTTAACGGCTATATCAATAAGCTACTGATTCCGCGCATCGCTGATGCCTCGTTTGCGGAATTTGCCACGCCGGCAGCGCGTCGCTATTTCCGTGAGAAAAAGCAGGCCAGCGTCGGAGATTTCACGGAGCTGCGTAAACACGCACCCGGGCTGATAAAAAACATCAGTGATGACCTGCGTCAGCTCGATAAGCTCATCGTCAAACCCAATGCCGTGAATGGCGAACTGTCTGAAGACGATATCAATCTGTTTCCGCTCCTGCGTTCGCTCACCTTAGTGGCAGGCATCGAATGGCCGAGTCGCGTCGCGGATTACCGCGACAATATGGCGAAGCAAACCCAGATTAATCTGCTCTCTTCCATCGCGGCATAGCCCCGTCCGATGAGAAACGCTGCGGCGTTTCTCATCCCTCTCCTGGTGACACCTGGCCCGGTTTCAGGCAGGCTATGGCTGTTTTGCCGTATCGTTCAGGATGAGGATCTATGAAAAAGGCGATGTCTGGGCTATTGGCCCTGTTTTTAGCCGTGCTGTTGAGCGGCTGCAATCAATTGACGCAATACACCATCAGCGAACAGGAAGTGAATCAAGCGCTGCAGAAGCGCAATAACTTCGAAAAAGACGTCGGCGTATCCGGGCTGGTCAATGCACACATCGTGCTCAGCGATCTCACCAGTCAGATTGGTCGTGAAGAACCCGGCAAGATTACCCTGTCCGGCAAAGCAAACATCAACGTCAGCTCGCTATTTGGTCCGCAGCAGGCTGAAATGCAGCTGAAGATGAAAGCGCAGCCGATTTTCAATGCACAGGAAGGCGCGATTTATCTGCATGATATTGAAATTGTCGACGCGCAAGTACAGCCAGAAAAGATGGCGTCCATCATGAAAACACTGACGCCTTATCTTAATGAGTCTCTCAAACGCTACTTCAATGAGAAGCCTGCCTATGTACTAAGCGAAGACCGCAGCAAAGGTGAAGCACTGGCGAAGAAATTTGCCAAAGGCATTGAAGTGAAGCCGGGACAATTGGTGATTCCGTTTACGGATTAACCTCAACCACCGCACCTTCGGGTGCGGTTTTTGTTTCCGGCAATAAAATCCCGTGCAAACGGTTGCTCACACCCTTATGATTACTCCCCGGCCTAAACGTGCCCATTCGTTTTTTCTCAGCCGGAGCCTTTTTGAATGACAGCCCAACCCCAGCAAATCACGATTCGCCGCCCTGACGATTGGCATATCCATCTGCGCGATGGCGCGATGCTCAATGCCGTTTTGCCTTATACCAGTGCGGTCAATGGTCGTGCGATTGTCATGCCAAACCTGGTTCCACCGGTAACCAGCGTAGAGGCCGCCATTGCCTATCGCGAGCGCATTATGGCTGCGCTGCCTGCTGAACACGCTTTTACGCCACTGATGACCTGCTACCTCACTGATTCCTTAGATCCGGATGAAATTGAGCGTGGCTTCCGCAACGGGACTTTCACCGCAGCGAAACTCTATCCCGCGCATGCCACCACCAACTCCAGCCACGGCGTCACCAATATTGATTCTATCGCCAGCGTGCTGGACCGTATGCAGCAGATCGGCATGCCGATGCTGGTGCACGGTGAAGTCACAGATTCGCACATCGATATTTTTGACCGCGAAGCGCGCTTTATCGAAACCGTGCTGGAACCGCTGCGTCAGCGCTTCCCTGCCCTGAAAGTCGTGATGGAACACATCACCACTAAAGAAGCGGCAGAATATCTGGCCGCGGGCAACGACCTGCTGGGTGCCACCATTACGCCGCAGCATTTGATGTTTAACCGCAATCACATGCTGGTGGGCGGTGTACGTCCTCATCTCTATTGCCTGCCAATTCTGAAACGCAACATTCACCAGGAAGCACTGCGCAGCCTGGTGGCCAGTGGCAATCGTCGCGTATTCCTCGGTACGGACACCGCACCGCATCTGCGTCACCTGAAAGAGGCGAGCTGCGGCTGTGCCGGCGTGTTTAACGCACCGACATCACTGCCTGCCTATGCCACGGTATTCGAAGAGTTGAATGCGCTGGAACATTTCGAAGCGTTCTGTTCAGAAAACGGGCCGAACTTCTACGGGCTGCCGCTGAATGAGGGCACACTGACGCTGGTCCGTGAGTCCTGGACAGTGCAGGACACCATCAACGTGGCCGATGACACGCTGGTGCCGTTCCTCGCAGGTGAAACCCTAAACTGGCGTATTAAAGAATAATATTGCACAGCTTGCCTTTGGGATAACTTTACTGTACAAATAACCAGTATATTATCCCGGAGGCTTTTATGCGTGTTGAAATTACCGTAGCGAAAACTCAGCCCCTTCCCGCAGGTGCACTGGATGCACTCAGTGCCGAACTCACCCGTCGTATTTCCCGTGATTTCCCCGATGACGATCACCATGTCAAAGTCCGTTATGCGGGCGGCAATCAATTGAGCGTATTTGGTGGCTGTAAAGCGTCACGCGAACGCATTAGCGATATTTTACAAGAAACGTGGGAAAGCGCAGACGACTGGTTTATTACTGATTAACTGCCACTGTGCCGTTTTTGCCGGGTTTCGCCACCCGGTTTTTTTGTTTTAATTTCCCTCTCGCCAGATAAAGTCGCTGCATCTAGACTCATGTTTAACGATCCCCTATCCTTGCCTCGTCATGCTTACGGGAGGTGTTTTACATGACTACTGAAAAACCAGAAGAGGCGATGACCTTCGGTGAATTGCTGGCATTAATTGCCGAACAGCAGCGACGTTTAACGGTGCTGGAAAATGCCTTTGCCAGTTTGACGTTCTGCCTCGACGATCGCGCCAGTCAGTTACTGGTGCATAATCTGTCGCTCGAAGCGCAAAATCAGAACCACGACGCACAGTTACAACAGCACTTTACTCGGCTGGCAGAAGAGATTCAGCGGCGTAATGGTCAGGTACCTCCGGCAGAACAAGCCTGAAGCCTTCCCCTTTTTTCGGCATAAAGTTTTCCCTTAACACCGCCGATAACTACGCTATAGCCACTGTTCAGACTATTGAATAAATGCCCAGCACACCGGGCACTTTATTATTCGACAAAAGTCGCATTCTGAACGCATTTATTATCGTTCTCTTTTTAATCGCCACACGTTTTAACTATTGTACCGCCTGTTTCATGTTATAATTGTTCCGCTAGTGCAAGAAAAGCCGCATTGAACCTCAAGAAGCACTTCGTTTAACGAGTAATAAGGAGGTTATAATGGACAGAAATAAAGACGTCATTCAGACTCATCCGCTGGTTGGATGGGACATCAGTACCGTAGACAGTTATGACGCCATGATGATCCGCCTGCACTCGCTATCATCGCAGGATCAGAAAGAAGAAGAAGCTGACGTGGGCCCCACCTACTGGCTGACTACTGATGTAGCCAGACAGTTCATCTCGATACTCGAAGCTGGCATTGCAAAGATTGAGTCCACAGAGCAATACCTACGCGATAATCAAAAGCACTAATTTCTTACTTCGCGTGAAAGGGCACCCAATAGGGTGCCTTTTTCATGGGCGTGATTTTTTTGATATGCTGTTGAAAAATTTCGTCGTTTGGCAGGAGTGATGTGGTTATGGTTTATGATCTGATTGTGGTGGGCAGTGGATCGGTGGGTGCCGCCGCCGGTTTTTACGCAACCCAGGCAGGCTTATCGGTATTGATGATTGATAGTGCCCATCCTCCGCACAGCCAGGGCACACACCACGGTGAAACACGCCTGATTCGCCATGCCTATGGCGAAGGTGAACGCTACGTCCCGCTGGTGCTGCGCGCACAAACCTTATGGGATGAGCTGGAACGTCAGAGCGGTGAACGCATCATGCATCGAAGCGGCATCCTCAATCTGGCCCCCCTCACCTCCTCATTTATCCAAAATGTCATCGACAGCGCCAAAACATATCAACTGGAAGTAAAAATCCTGCAGGCAGACGAAGTGCGCAAGCGCTGGCCGCAGATCTCTGTGCCCGACGGCTACATTGGGGTATTCGAACCTCACTCCGGCTTCCTGAAATGTGAGCAGGCAGTTCGTAGCTGGATACAGCTGGCTGAACAGGCGGGTTGTGCGCAACTGTTTAATTGCCCGGTGAGTGAAATCGCACGCGATGGCGATTTGCAGCAAGTCACTACTCGCGACGGTGTGTTTCGCGCGCGTAAATTATTGGTCAGTGCCGGTACCTGGGTGAGTGAACTGGTAAAAGATCTGCCGGTACAACCGGTGCGTAAAGTCTTCGCCTGGTATCAGGCTGATGGTCGATACAGCGAGAACAACCAATTTCCTGGCTTCACGGTGGAGATGCCTGATGGCAGCCACTTTTATGGCTTCCCTGCCGACAATAATGCATTAAAAGTGGGGCGTCACGATGGCGGGCAGCTGATGCAGAAACCCGAAGATCGTAAACCTTTCGGCAGTATCGCTGCAGACGGCAGTGAAGCCTTCAGCTTCCTGCGTCAGTTCTTACCAGGGGTTGGCGTTTGCTTACACGGTGAGGCCTGCAGCTATGACAACACACCTGACGAAGACTTTATTATAGATACCCTTCCAGGCGAGCCCAATCGATTAATTATTACCGGCTTGAGTGGACACGGATTTAAATTTGCCAGCGTTTTAGGTGAACTTGCCAGTGAATTTGCCCAGGATAAGCCCTTCTCCTTTGACCTGAAGCCGTTTTCACTTTCGCGCTTTGCTTAACGTTGTCTCGCTGGCGCCCCAGGCGCCAGCATTATTGACGCAAGCTGACATTAATAGTTTTTTCCTGACATTTTAGCGTTAAGATTGCCGCATTAGGTGTAGCAATATTCCATTCCATTTTATTTCCCCGCCAGCCGTACAACCATCGTCAATATTTCTGACGCAGACATCGATATAAACGCACAATTTCCGAATGTCTTTTTAAATTTTATAGAAAGGTAAGCTTAATTGCTTTCATATTTCAAAATATGGATGCTTATTACCCTCTATTTCCAGATATGGATTCACTTTTATGTGGCGTAACTCCAGACAACATTTCGGGCTAATGACCATTATGTTGCATTGGCTAATGGCGCTGGTCATTTACGGCATGTTTGCGCTGGGTCTGTGGATGGTCGGATTGGGATATTACGATGGCTGGTATCACAGCGCCCCGGAAATCCACAAGGGTATTGGCATCCTCCTGTTTGCCACATTACTGCTGCGCCTTGGCTGGCGTGTTATCTCTCCTCCGCCCGCCCCCTTACCACACTATTCCCCCTTAATTCGCCGATCCGCCAGCCTGACTCACGGGCTGTTGTATGGCTTGTTGTTGCTGCTACTGGTAAGCGGCTACCTGATATCGACCGCCGATGGCAAAGCTATCTCTGTGTTTGGGTGGTTCGAAGTGCCCGCCCTGTTAAGTGGAGCAGGTGCACAGGCCGATTTGGCTGGCGCTCTGCATTTGTGGCTTGCCTGGGGGTTAGTGCTGTTTTCCGCCCTGCATGGGCTGGCTGCATTAAAACACCATTTTATTGATCGAGACTTCACATTGAAAAGGATGCTGGGTTACCGCATCCCGTTAACCTCTGAAAAGGAGAAGTAAAATGCTAAAGAAGACGCTACTGACACTGAGTGCCGCCAGTCTGTTAGGCACCAGTTTGCTGGCCAGCGCAGCAGACTATAAATTTGATAAAGAAGGCCAGCACGCCTTCGTACAGTTCCGTATTCAGCACCTGGGTTATAGCTGGTTATACGGCACGTTTAAGGATTTTGACGGGACTTTCACCTTTGACGAAGCCAACCCTGCGAGCGATAAGGTTAACGTCACCCTGAACACCGCCAGCCTCGACACTAACCATGCCGAACGCGACAAGCATATTCGCAGTGCCGATTTCCTTAACACCGCCAAATTCCCGCAAGCGACTTTCGCCTCAACGGCAGTCAAAAAAGAGGGTAACGATTACAAGATCACAGGTGATCTGACGCTCAATGGCGTGACGAAGCCGATCACCCTGGATGCACGCCTGCTGGGCGAAGGAAAAGATCCCTGGGGTGGCTATCGTGCCGGCTTTGAAGCTAACGGTGAAATTGTCTTGAAGGAATTCAATATCACTAAAGATCTTGGACCGGCATCGCAGAAAGCAGAGCTGATTATTTCAGTGGAAGGTGTGCGGCAGTAAGGCAGTAAGGCAGTAAGGCAGAACCAGCCTGAGATCATGTGATTTCAGGCTGGATGTCGTTTACTTTTTCTCTGGCGCGGGGATCGCCATCGTCATATTGAGTAAACCACGCGACTTGTTAAACACTTTATTACCGTTTTCACGGCCTGCGCGGCGTGAACGCTGCTCTTCCGGTGTTAATGTCGCCTCTTCCATGCACAGCGGGCTGCAGCAGTTGTGGTATTTCTCCGCACAACTCGGGCACTGAATGAACAGCAGATGGCATCCGTCATTGACGCAGTTAGTGTGACTGTCGCACGGCACGCCGCACTGGTGGCAACTTGAGAGAATGTCGTCAGAAATACGTTCGCCCATACGTTCATCAAACACAAAGTTTTTGCCTTTGAAACGGACAGGTAAACCCTGCTCACGCGCACGGCGGGTATATTCAATGATGCCGCCTTCAATGTGGTAAACATCATTGAAGCCTTTGTGTTTCATCCACGCACTGGCTTTTTCACAGCGGATCCCGCCGGTGCAGTACATGACAATCTTTTTGTCTTTATGCTCCTGCAGCATATCCACGGCCATCGGCAGCTGATCGCGGAAGGTGTCGGCGGGGACTTCCATCGCCTGATCGAAATGGCCCACTTCGAATTCGTAGTGATTGCGCATGTCGACAAACACCGCATCGGGATCATCCAGCATCGCATTGACGTCTGCGGCTTTTAAATAGGCACCGACATCGCTGGCATCAAAGCTTTCATCTTCAATGCCATCGGCCACGATGCGCTCACGAACTTTCAGGCGCAGTACCCAGAAGGATTTGCCATCATCGTCCAGCGCAATGTTCATTCGCAGGTTATTTAACGCCGGATCAAACGCATACAGTGCGGTTTTCATGGCTTCATACTGGCTGGCAGGTACGCTGATTTGCGCGTTGATCCCCTCTTTTGCCACGTAGACGCGTCCAAATACCTTGAGCTTTGTTAGCGCAACGTAGAGGGCATCACGGAAGGCTTTCGGGTCGGCAATCTGGAAGTACTTATAAAAAGAGACTGTGGTACGCGGCTCGTTTTCAGCCAGCATACGTTCTTTCAGCTCTTTATTGGAAACAAGGTTATGTAACACTGGCATGGTGTTCGATCCTGTTAGCAATCAGAGAAATTTAGCGCGCACATGATACCTGAATTCCGCTCGATGCAAAGCCCCTGGTCAGATAATCCTGAATGGCGGGATTACCGACGCAATTCTCCGCCGCAGTTGTAGATTAATGCGCAATCTGACTGCCTTACACCCGCCTGCAGGCTATGCTTGATTTCAGTCAGCACGAAAAAATGGCATAATCACGACAAATAACAGAAACCGGACTCTCTGGCACAAGACGCAGGATACTGACATTTCCATGACTCAACTTCCCCAATTTTCCCGTGAACTTCTTCACCCGCGTTACTGGCTGACCTGGATAGGTATCGGCTTTCTTTATCTGCTGGTGTTACTTCCTTACCCGGTGCTGCATACGATTGGCTGTGGCCTGGGCCGCATTGCCATGCGCTTCTTAAAACGTCGTGTGGAAGTCGCGCAACGTAACCTGGAACTCTGTTTTCCGGATATGCCCACCAGCGAACGTGAAGCCATGGTGAAGCACAACTTTGAATCGGTTGGCATGGGGCTGATTGAAACCGGTATGGCGTGGTTCTGGCCTGACTGGCGTATTCAAAAATGGGTGGCCACTTCCGGGCTCGAACATGTCAGCCATGCGCTTGCGGAAAAACGCGGCATTTTATTGATTGGCATGCATTTCCTGACGCTGGAGCTAGGTGCTCGCGTGTTTGGCATGCACAACCCAGGCATTGGCGTTTACCGGCCGAATGACAATAAGCTCATCGACTGGCTGCAAACCTGGGGACGCATGCGCTCAAATAAGAGCATGCTGGATCGTAAAGATCTCAAGGGCATGATTCGCGCCATGAAGAACAACGACATCATCTGGTACGCGCCTGATCATGATTATGGCCCGCGCAGTAGCGTGTTTGCCCCTTTCTTTGCCGTGCAGGATGCCGCAACCACCACGGGCACGCATATGTTGATTCGATTGGGCAATCCCAGCGTGATCCCGTTTCTCGCTCGCCGCCTGCCCAACGGACGCGGTTATGAGCTCAAAATGATGCCTGACATTCGCCATAAGTTCTCGCTAGAGAATGAACTCGATACCGCTATCGTGATGAATAAAGTGGTAGAAGAGACCGTTCTGTTGGCACCAGAGCAGTACATGTGGTTGCACCGCCGTTTTAAAACCCGCCCTGAAGGTCAACCATCGCTGTATTAATGTGATGTGGAGCACAGTCCGTGCTCCACGCTTTCCTGAGAAAATTTGCGTTATTTCACGACGATAGTCTGTCAATTTTAGTCAAACCGGGCCAGTCTGAATTCAGGCTGATGGCATTGTTCGGTCCATATTTAACTTTATCCATGGAGCAGAATAACCTGTAGAAATGCAGAATATTAATCTTTGTTAACGAAATGTAAACACTAAAATGCGCATCTCTTTGAATTCTCATCCAGCCGCATCAAAAAGCTTCATCCATGGAAACAGGTGGTCACGGATCTAATTTTGACGCATTCCAGGCCTATTCCTATTTAATATTGCTGAATGCTTTTGATCCGCTTATCAATCCAGTAAAATTAACTTACATAACAAGGCATTGTCTTAGTCCACCCCCTCTATATTCTGTTTCTATAAAAGAAGAGCTATGCTTATTCCTTTCTGGAATTTGTTAGCGAAATCGATTCCAGTTAATTTCAACCGTGACAGTTAGCCAAATAACTGCCCTTCTAAAAATATAAAAAGATTACACACAGCAAATATATCGCAGGAACCTATAATATGAATAAAGGCATCTATTACTACGTGACAATCAGTACTGATCAAGAGGGCTACCACCTCTTGCATCGGAAAGAGTGTAAACGTCTACCCGTTAAGGAGGATATGGTTTTTATCGGTACGCTCTATAATTTAAATCAGGCTTTATCAACCGCTCGTATTAATTTTAAAAAGGTGAAACCCTGTATTAAATGCTGCATTCGTTACTCTGCTCCTATTATTCGCGAGTCAGTACGTCCTGTACTGCATTTCCCGCAAAAGATGATCTAAACGGTTTGGGCGGTTGAATTGCATTCATCCGCCCGCCGTTATTCTATGCCTGCCCTGCACACTTCCATTTTTCGTCTATTCTTCTGTGAAATCCCTTTCAACAGACATGGAGTTCATTATGAGCTTATACAGCACGCTTGAAGAAGCTATCGACGCCGCACGCGAGGAGTTTCTCGCAAGCCAGACGGATGTGCACGAGGACGATGTCAGCGTGAGCCAGTTCTCGCTACAAAAGTACGTGATGCAGGATGGCGACATCATGTGGCAGGCAGAGTTCTTTGACGGTGAAGGTGAACAAGGTGAGTGTTTACCGATCTGCAGCGGTGAAGCCGCTCAGGCGGTATTTGACGGCGATTTCGACGAGGTGGAACTGCGTCAGGAATGGCAGTCGGAAAACACCCTGCACGAGTGGGATGAAGGGGAATTCCAGCTGGAGCCCCCACGCGATCTTGAAGAGGGTGAAGCTGCGGCAGAGGAATGGGAAGATGACGATAGCCCATCGGATAAATGGGCATAAGCGTTACTCGTAAGGGCCGTGGCTGGCATCGACGGGCAGCAACAGCGTATCCATCACCAGCGAGAGTGGCAGATCAAGGATGGTCAGCACGCGCCATGGCCCGTCACGCACATCCCATTGCACACCGGGATAATACTGGCTGCCATGTCCCTGTCCTGGAATGGTTCGGCTGATAATACTGCCGCAACCGCTCAACACGAGTGTGGTGGCACACAATACGGTTAATTTAAGGAAATAATTCACAACATTTACTCACAATGAACTGGCGTTAGTTTAACCGGGTCTCGGGTGGAATAACTACACCTGCGCGCGTAAAGATTGTGTTAGTCAGAATGTTGGCAAAAAAAAAGCGGCATCGCTGCCGCTTTCAGGGTTTTCAAGGTTAGCGCTGTGGAAGCGCCTCAGGATTGAGTTTCAATTTCTGATAACTCTCCACCCATTGATGATATTTCTCTGCACTTTCCCACAGGCGTGAGTGCACGCGCGCCAGCACGACTGGGTCACTGATCAACTGCAAACGTTGTTCACGGTTGAGTTTCTCAGGCGCATCGCTCAGAGCCTGGTCGACACGACGGTCACGCGCATGATCAAGCAACGCACTCTGTTTATGGCGCGACGTGGCCATAGCGGTTGCCAGGGCGTTGAATGCCGGGTTGAACAAGGCGTGCATAAAGCCATTCTTCAACGCACGCTCGCGATTCAGTTGCAGGTAGTGATCGGTATCAACCAGTTCTTTCGGTGGTTCATACTCTTCCGGGATTAGGAACAGCTTCGCATTCTTACTCTTCTGCCCCACCGTTGCACGGCTCGACATCACCGACACAAACGGCGACAGGATCAGTGAGAATACAATCGGCGCCAGCCACCACAGGAAGTTCAGATCGAGCACACCCATACCGGCCGCCCAAACGATACCTAACAGCATCTGAGAACCATGACGACGGAAAGCTTCGCCCCATGGTGTGGCATCGTCATCACGCTGCGGTGAGTTCCACACCACTTCCCAGCCGAGGAACGCGCTGACCACGAATACTGTATGGAACAGCATACGCACCGGTGCCAGCAGCACCGAGAACAGCATTTCCAGAATCAGCGAGCAGAACAGGCGAATGGCACCGCCGTACGGCTTGGCACCTTTGAACCAGATCAACACCACACTGAGCAGTTTCGGCAGGAACAGCAGGACCAACGTGGTAGAGAACAGCGCGATCGCCAAATCAGGACGCCACTGCGGCCACACCGGGAACAGCTGGCGCGGTTGCAGGAAGTAGGTTGGTTCCATCAGCGTATGTACCACCTGCAACGCGGTGGACAAGGCGAGGAACATAAACCACAACGGCGCTGACAGATAAGACATCACACCGGTCAGGAACACTGCACGGTGAACCGGGTGCATCCCCTTCACCAGGAACAGGCGGAAGTTCATCAGGTTACCGTGGCACCAGCGACGGTCACGCTTCAGTTCATCCAGCAGGTTCGGCGGCAGTTCTTCATAGGAGCCCGGCAGGTCATAGGCGATCCACACCCCCCAACCCGCACGGCGCATCAGCGCGGCTTCAACGAAGTCATGCGACAGAATTGAACCGGCGAAAGAGCCTTCACCTGGCAGCGGCGCTAACGCACAGTGCTCGATGAAAGGCTGAACACGGATGATGGCGTTATGCCCCCAATAGTGCGATTCACCCAACTGCCAGAAGTGCAGACCGGCGGTAAACAGTGGACCGTAAACACGGGTGGCAAACTGCTGGCAACGCGCATACAGCGTATCCATGCCTGACGCTTTTGGCGACGACTGGATAATACCGGCGTTCGGATTGGCTTCCATCATGCGCACCAGGCCGGTGAGACACTCACCGCTCATCACGCTGTCAGCATCCAGCACCACCATGTAGCTGTAATTGCTGCCCCAGCGACGGCAGAAGTCATCGATGTTACCGCTTTTACGCTTCACACGACGACGGCGACGGCGATAGAAAATCTTGCCTGCACCTCCGACATCACGCACCAGCTCCATCCAGGCTTTCTGCTCAGCGATGGCGATATCCGCATCGTAGCTGTCGCTCAGAATATAGACATCGAAGTGCTCGGCATTACCGGTGCGCTGCACAGATTCCCAGGTGGCACGCAGACCGGCGAATACGCGTTCAACGTCTTCGTTACAGATCGGCATGATCAGTGCAGTACGATGCTCCGGATTGAGCGGCTCATCACCGGTGGTCGAATACGAAATGCTGTACTTGTCGCGACCCATCATCAACTGCAGGAAGCCCATCAACGCGGTCCAGAAACCCGCAGACACCCAGCAGAACAGAATGGCAAACAGGAATAATATCCCGGTTTGCAAAATGTAAGGCAGGATCAGCTCTACCGATTGCAGCCAGTTCTGGTTAAACAACTCAATCGGATCGAGCAGCGTCCAGCCCTGATAGGGCAGAATGGTTTTCATGTACCAGGTCGCCACTACCGTCTGCAAAATCGTCAGAATCAGCAGGACATAACGGCGCATAGAACCAACATGACGCCACTTATCCTCGGTCTTTTGCTCTTCCGCTGTGGCATAACGCGGCGTGGATTTTTTCCCACGCACAGAATCCCATGCACGCGCGATAGGGTTGGTGCGCCAGATCTCAGGGAACATCAGCGAGCGCTTCACTTTAGGCATCGCCTTCAGCGTGGTGCGGTCGAGATAATCCTTACTGAGTTGTTGACCCTCAGCCAGTGAATCCGGCCAGGCCATCTGTACGCGTGATGACACCGATTTTAGCGGCGCATCATCCGGGCGATCGCTGGCGGCAACATCTTGCCCCAGCGCCGTATGAATAGCGTGGAACGCCTGGGCATTCTGTAACGAATCACTCAGACGAGCGCGCCCCGCCGCATCAAGCGGCAGGGCCTCCACGTAAGATTGAGGTAAAAAAGTCGATTTATTCATTGGCAGGTAGCTGATAGCTCCAGGTTTCCGTCAATGTCTTGTCGTCGCTCACCAGCGCCGCACGCATTTCGGTCGGCTGCTTGTTATCTTTCACGCGCAGACGCAAGACCAGACGCCAGCCTTTAGTCACCGGGTTGTAGCGCACACTCTGCTCAACCACATCGGCGTTGTTGCCCACACTGACCTGAGGCGCGACCTGGGTATTGTCCGGCAGTTTGCTCATCGCTTTACCGACGAAGTCGATGGTAAAGGCGATAGAACCATCCGGTTGACGCACCAGGTTAGACTGCTTCACATCACCCGCAGAACGCAGCGTGTTTTTCACCCAGGCCACATCATCCTGATGCAGTTGGTTTTCATCACGCGTGAAGTGCAGACGATACTGGAAGTTCATCTCTTTGCCCGGCTCAGGCAATGACTCTGGCGTCCAGAAGGCCACAATGTTGTCGTTGGTTTCATCGGCCGTCGGGATTTCGACCAGTTCGACACGGCCTTTGCCCCAGTCACCCTGTGGCTCAACCCAACCGCTTGGACGCAGATCGTAGCGATCGTCGAGATCCTGATAATGGCTGAAATCACGGCCACGCTGCAGCAAACCGAACCCTTTCGGGTTTTCGATGGTGAAGGTGCTCACCGCCAGGTGTTTCGGGTTGTTCAGCGGACGCCAAATCCACTCACCGTTGCCCGCGTGAATGGACAGCCCATTCGAGTCATGCAACTCGTTACGGAAATTGGTCACTGGTGAAGGCTGGTTAGCGCCAAACAGGAACATACTGGTGAGTGGTGCCACGCCCAGTTTGCCGACGTTATCACGCAGGTAAACTTTAGACTGCACATCCACCGTCGACTCTTTGCCCGGTTTGATAATGAAGCGATAGGCACCGGACGCACGTGGTGAATCCAGCAGTGCGTAGATCACCAGCTGCTTGTCCTGAGGTTTTGGACGTTCAATCCAGAACTCTTTAAAGCGTGGGAACTCCTCGCCTGATGGCAGCGCGGTATCAATGGCCAGGCCACGCGCAGAAAGACCATACACCTGACCTTCGCCAATCACGCGGAAATAGCTGGCGCCCAGGAAACTGGTGATTTCGTCGTCTTTACCCTTTTTGTTTAAAGGATACAGCACTTTAAATCCGGCAAACCCGAGATTCTTGACGGAATCAGCATCGTGTTTCACGTTGCCGAAGTTGAAATAGTCAGGGTTATATTTGATTTCACGTACTGATGAAGCGGTGACTTCATTAATTTTCACCGGCGTATCGAAATACATGCCCTGATGGTAAAACTCGAGCTTAAACGGCGTGCGCAGTTTGCCCCAGTATGCTTTGTCGTGGTTAAACTGGATCTGCTGATAATCCGCAAATTTCATATCACGAAACTGAGAGGGTAAATTGCTCTTCGGCGCTTCGTAACCTTTCCCTGCCAGCGCCTTGGCTTGTTTTGCCACATCATCAATGTTGAACGCCCAGCTATTGTTGGCGTACAACGCCAGCAGAACTGCCGCGCCTACCCAGCGCATTTTTACCAGTCCCACTTTTTTATTCACATTATTTAGCACATCCCCCCCTTTCGTGTGCTCAGATCAAACCCGTTTATCTTAAAGGATTATTCGGTTTTCCGACAGCTTATGCACAAGATTGTTCCGCTGATTTGTAAGCTGAAAGTGTGCTTTTCGGATAATTAAACCCTTCAGGTTAAGATACAGAATCACCTGATAGTATACGCTGTTTACAGGCGGTAGAATTTTCATCCAGCATAATCCGGTTTCAGGGTGAAACCGGCAAGTAAACTGACAAATTGGAAGCTTATGAGTTCAGCAAAACCCGAACGCGAATATTTTCTCGACTCCATTCGAGCGTACTTAATGTTATTAGGCGTGCCCTTTCACGTCTCGTTGATTTACTCCACACAGCGCTGGGCCGTGAATAGCCACGATGCCTCGATGTGGTTAACCGTTTTGAATGACTTCATCCACGCCTTTCGCATGCAGGTGTTCTTTGTTATTTCTGGTTATTTTTCCTACATGCTTTACCTGCGCTATCAGCCTCAACGCTGGCTGAAGGTCCGCATGGAGCGCGTGGGGATCCCGCTGTTAACCGCCATTCCGCTCATTACCCTGCCGCAGTTTTTTATGCTAAAAAATCTGACCGACAAAGTGGGTAATTGGGACAGCTTTTCTCTGTATGACAAGTACAACACGCTGGCGTGGGAACTGATTTCTCATCTGTGGTTTTTACTGGTTTTAGTGATTCTGACGGCACTCGGCATGCTGACCTTCCGCTGGCTGCGCACTCAGCAGCGGAAGATTGATTATCAGCAGGTAGGCTGGGGGAAACTGACGCTGGCATTGATGGCTTATGCATTGGTCTGGTGCCTGTTCCGCCGCGCGCTGTTCTATGCCGTACCGGCCGTGTTCGCCGATGGTCTGTTCAGCGTGGCCGTGATGCAAACCCTGACGTTCCTGCCGTTCTTTATGCTGGGCGCATTAGCATGGAAACATCAGGCGCTCAAAGCCTTGTTTGTGCGTTTTAATCCGGTGATGTGTTTTGGCGCCATTGCGGTATTTATCGCTTACAGCCTGAATCAGCGATACAGCAGCGGCGATGGCTGGCTGTATGAAATTGATGAAGTGATCTCAACCCTGATGGGACTTTGTATGCTGAATGTCTGCTTCAGCTTTGGCCACAAGCTGCTGAACAGCCATTCACCTCGTATCATGTATTTAGTGAATGCCTCGCTGTTTATCTATCTGGTGCACCATCCGCTGACGATTATGTATGGCATTTACGTTACCCCGCACATTAGCAGCAACACCCTGGGTTTCTTTGTCGGTCTGCTGATGGTGTTTGGGATGGCCTTTCTGCTGTATGAAATCCATCTGCGCATCCCGCTGCTGCGTTTCCTGTTCTCCGGTAAACCACAGCGCAATACGGTTAAAGCGCCCTCCGCCACACGGTAATCTGCATTAGCCCCTGCAATGCGGGGGCGATTATTGTCCGGTGCGCCAGGATGTCTTTGTCATTTACAACAACCACTCCACCGGTAAGCGCCACACCAATCGCACCAGCAGTCGTTGTATCCACGTACACTGCGGCTCATGCTTGTGCACCACCTCACCGGCTTCACCGGCATACTCAACCCAGTTCACCCGCCCCCAGTTGTCCAGACGCAGTGTCCAGGCGCGATCGCGCATCCCGGCTATAAAGCGCTGATGGGTTTGCTGCGCCAGGGCTTCACTCTCAATCACCAGTCCCATTTCGGTATTCAGCACCGCAGAGCGGGGATCAAAATTAAACGAGCCGATAAACACCTTTCGGTTATCGACGGTGAAGGTTTTCGCATGCAAGCTTGAGCCGGAATTACCGGTTAACCCACGGTCATGCGGGGCTTCACTGGCATTAGCTTGTGGCTTCATTTCATACAGCGCAATTCCATGACGCAGCAGCTTTTTACGCCAGCGTGCATAACCTGCGTGCACCACGGACACATCATTGGCCGCCAGTGAATTGGTGAGTATGGCGATTTTGACACCCCGCCGCTTCAGTGCGACCAGATGAGCCACGCCGGCACGCGTGGGCACAAAATACGCCGAGATGATATCGAACTGCTGCTGCGGCGTGCCAATCACCTCCAGCATGCGTTGCGGCAACAGACTGGAACGTTTTGCTTTGCCCAGTCCCTTGCGCGGATCGTCACTCAACAGACGCGATTCGGCCCACGTCATCTGCATTGATCCCTGTTCCATTTGGCTGACAAAAGAAGAGTGCTCCAGCCGCGCCAGATAACGCTGAACGGCTTCACTCTGCTGCCACTCTGCCGGTAAACGCACGGCCTGATGGGCATCGCCCGAGACATCCACCACCGCGCGCAAGGGTGAAACCGCTTTGCTCTGCCAATAGCGCTCGAAATCGTGCGCGACCTGATGTACCACCGGGCCAATCGCCAGCACATCCAAATCGGTAAACAGCGGCTCATCGCCAGTACCGAAATATTCGTCACCGATATTGCGCCCACCGACCAGTGTCACGGCCCCATCCACCGTCAGGCTCTTGTTATGCATGCGTCGATTAAGTCGGGCGAAATCGGTCAGGTAGCCGAGCGCGCGTAGGGTGCGAAAGGAAAACGGATTGAACAAGCGCACCGCAATGTTCGGATGGCGATCCAGTTCGGCCAGCGTGTCATCCAGGCCCGGCGTATTGTTGTCATCTAATAGCAAGCGCACTTTGACGCCCCGTTCGGCAGCATCCAGTAGCGCGCTAAACAGCAAACGCCCTGACATATCGTTGTGCCAGATGTAGTACTGCACATCAATGGTGTGCTGCGCCATGCCCATCAACAGATAGCGCGCGGCAAAGGCGTCCAAACCATCGTTGAGGGGATGGATGCCACTCATCTCGGGATGCAGCGCACAACGTGCATCAACAATCTCTCGTAACCCTTCGCCCGATGGCGGCTGCTGAACGGATGCTGCTTCACTCATACCGAATCCCTGAATTCACTGGATCTATTATTGTTGGTCTTGCTCGCGGCGGATGGCAATCAGAGACATCTGCTACTGCTCGCTGACGCGCCTTTAATTTACAGTCTAGACTTAGGCTTGCGTTCTGCCCCCGACGTTTACCGTGAGGAGAGGATGATGACTCAACAATCCCCGCGCCATCACCCGCAGCTTTTCCGCAGTTTCTTCCAGGGTAGCTTCCCCTGCTCCACCGCCTGTCGCAGTGGTGGCCGTCGTATGGATATGGTGATCAGTAGTGGTCACGACATGTTACTGGAGAAAGATTACGCTGCACTGGCGCAGGAAGGATTACACACTGCCCGCGACGGTGCACGCTGGCATTTGATCGAAGCCACGCCTGACAAATACGACTGGCGCAGTTTTTTACCCATGGTTCATGCCGCCGCACGCCATGATATGCAGATTATCTGGGAGCTGGCGCATTTTGGATACCCGGAACATCTCGATATCTGGCGCAGCGCCTTTGTCGATCATTTTGAGCGTTTCGCACGTGCCATGGCACAACTGATGCGTGATGAAGGCGTTGAACACCCTTTTTTCACCCCGATAAACCAAATCTCGTTCTGGTCATGGGCAGGAGCCGATGTTTCCTGGCTTGATCCCTATGCCAGCGAGCGTGGCCGCGAACTTAAACGCCAGCTGGTACGCGCCTCGCTGGCGGCGATGCAGGCGATTCGTGAAGTTTATCCTGACGCGCGCTTTGTGCTCACCGATCCGCTGGTACAAATCGCCGCCGATCACGACAATCCCGACAGCAAGCCCTATGCAGATGCACAGCATCAGTCCCAATTTGAAGCCTGGGACTGGATTGCCGGGCGCGATGCGCCGGAGCTGGGCGGACGTGAAGATTTCCTCGATATCCTCGGCCTGAATTACTATCCCGATAACCACTGGTTCTTTTCCGGCGATACCATCCCAGCTGAACACGCGACTTATCAACCGCTGCATCGCCTGATGCTGCAGTGCTGGCAGCGCTATCAACGTCCACTGTTACTGGCAGAGACCGGTGCGGAAGGTGACGCACGCGCTCCCTGGCTGCGGCATGTCACGGAAGAGGCGCTTTTAGCACTGGATGAAGGGGTGGCGCTGGAAGGGATTTCGCTTTATCCGGTAGTCGAATATCCGGCCTGGGCCGACGATCGACGTTCACCTGGCGCGCTGTTTGGCCTGGGCGATCCGAATGGCAATCGCACGCTGCACGAAGCGCTGGCGCTAGAGCTGCGCAGTCAGCAAATTAAGTGGCACAACCGGGAGCAGCAGGATTAAGAATTTTGCGTCGGATGAACTTTTGGCGGACAGGTTTGTACATCAAGTGTGGGATCGGCGGGATGGCGCACATCAGTTAGCCACGTCATAGTAAACAGAAACACCACGCCAATTAAACAGGCGGAGAGCAGGCCAATTATGGCGATCAGTTTGTCATCTCGGGCTTCCATCGACATCTCCTTGCAGGCTTCCATGAACTGTTGCTGACCTTAGCTCATCCATAATGTCACCATCAGGACGAAGATTATAAGGGTAACAGAGGTCACTGCAAGTACCACAATAGCGAAGTGCGCATCATCCAGAGATTGTCGTAAAGGCTCGTCGTGATCGTCAGGTGGCGCGGGTGAACTCATGTTGACTCAATAACAAAGGACTTTTATGCGCAGGATTGCCGCACTGAGTGTAATGGAATGCGTGGCAAGGTACAGAAATATTTCAGTATAAAAGGACAACAGGGACGCGATGGCGTCCCTGTTAAGCGCGGATTAGAAATCGTAGCTCATGGAGACTTTCAAGGTGCGAGGATCGCCCTGCACCAGGTAGGTGCCGGTACCATCAACGTTGGCCCAGTATTTCTCATTGGTCACGTTATCCACACCAACGCGCCAGACCAGATCGTTCTGGCTAACCTTCATGCGGTAACGCACACCCAGATCGAGCGTTGTATAGCTATCCAGCTTCAACGTATTGGCTGAGTTGGCATACTGCGATCCGGAGTGGTTCAGCATGGCTGTGGCAGTCAGACCATCAACCGGCTTGATGTCGTACTCCGCGCCCAACACATAGTTGTAACGAGGCACACCGATAGCCTGTTTGCCATCATAAGTGCCGCCGGAGGTTTTGGTCATCACTGGATCGATCCAGGTTGCACTGGCATTCAAGCGCAGACCGAGAACCGGCTCACCAAACACATTGGCTTCCAGCCCACGGTGACGCTGCTCGCCATCCATCACATAGGCACCTTCGCTATTTAACAGGCCTGATGGTTTCTTAATTTCAAACAGACCTAACGATCCACCCACGCGACCAAAGTCGGTTTTGACACCGATTTCGTTTTGCTTAGAGTGAGCAACACCGGTCACGCTGCCGTAGTTCGTCGCGGTGTTAGGTGCCACGCTACCTGGCTGCAAGGCTTCAGTATGGTTGGCGTAGAAGGAAACTTCTTTCCATGGTTTATAAACCACGCCATACGTTGGCATCCAGCGATCGTTGGTATAACGAGAGCTGACATCTTCCGCGCCTGTTCCGTAAGCATAATTACGCACTACCACTTTCTGATGGCGCGCACCCACGGTGAACAGCAGCGTATCGTCAAATACGCCTAACGTGTCGCTCAGCAGGTAACCTTGCGTACGTGTGCGTGCCGTAGTCAGCGGATCTGAGAATTTACCACCGGCGAAGGTCGCTGCCGGCTCTGCAACATCGCCGCTGTTGTAAATGTTGAACGGTGTACCGACCAGCGACATGTTGTAGGCGTTTTTGGCATTGGTAGTTAACGCCGAATAGCCCACATTGACCTTATGACTGACGAAACCGGTGTGGAAATCACCGCGCAGACCCACCATACCGCTCATGTTGTCCTGAATACGGTTGGAGTAGAAACTGCTGATAGTGCCATCACCATTGGTGTCGGTAACCGTTGGCGAACCATAGTTTCCGGTTTCGTGGGCGTGCTGTGCACCCAGTCCGGCATAGGCCGTCCAGCTATCGGTAATATCGTATTCCGCTTTCGCCATTCCGAATTCGGATTCCATATCACTGTACACCCATTTCTGGCTGTAGTTATGCGAATTGGAGGGAACTTCTGGAATGAAGTCGCCGAATTTCACGCCTTGCAGCGCATCATGATAAGTCTTTTTCTGATAGCCCACGTCCAGCGAGGTGCGCAGACGATCGCCACGATAATCCAGGCCCAATGATGCTGCCGTGGTGCGTTTCTTTTCGCCATCGACGCCAGTTTCACCTTCGCGATGGACCGCATTGAAACGTACGCCAAACTGGTTGTTATCACCGAAACGACGACCCACGTCCAGCGTTCCGCCGACCTGAGAAGAAGAAGTGTAATCCACGCCAACTCGGGTGATCGGCGTATCTTCCGCGTGTTTCGGTTCGAGGTTAATCATGCCACCGACGCCAGATGACGCCGCGCCGTTCACCAGGCTGTTAGCGCCTTTGAAAATTTCGACGCGATCAATCAGGGACGCATCCATCACCTGACGCGGCACCACCCCTGCCAGACCACCGTATGTCATATCATCGCCATCCAACTCGAAGCCACGGATGCGATACGCCTCGGCAAAGTTACCGTAGCCTTTGACATTCTGAACGCCAGCGTCATTACGCACGACGTCAGCGATGGTTTTCGCCTGCTGATCCTGAATCATTTTTGAGGTGAAGCCGATGACGTTAAACGGCACGTCCATGGCATTCTGCTCACCCAGCATGCCGAGGCGGCCGCCGTGGGCAATTTGCCCGTCGAGGTATGCGGGCACTAAATCATTGCCGCCGGATTTGAAATCAGCTTGTGGCGTCGCGGTCACGGTCAGCGTCTGCTGTTCGTTTTTGGCCGCGGTTGAAGACGTTGTGGTGTTGGTGGTAGCAGCCATCACTGGCAAACAACCGGCACTGACCAGAACAGCAAGCAGCGTCGGTTTCAGTCCGGGATTGAAAGGCGAAGTACGCATGGATATCCCCTGATACGAAATATATTGATAATCATTTTTATTACGGTTTGCGATTATGCGGAGAGCGAATGCGAAAGCAAGCAAAATCGCTGAACTTTCTTCATCACACGTGGTCAGGTACGCCAGATCGTTAAGAAATCGCAAAGATTGCGGCTTTTATAAGCAATAGCCTGCATTTTCACGCATATTCCGTGGGGATTTGAGACCGGTAAAAATCAGAGGCCAGCGGCTTTATGACAATCGCCGCTGGCTCAAGGAGGGGGTTAAGCGTCGCGCCAGCGTTTAAACACCAGCGAGGTGTTGATACCACCGAAGGCAAAGTTGTTGGATTGAATATAATCGGTATCAATTGAGCGTGATTCGCCCATGATATAGTCAAGATCGCCGCACTCTGCTGCGGGCTGTGTCAGATTCAGCGTGGGCGCAAACCACCCTTCTCGCATCATCTCAATGCTCATCCAGGCTTCCAACGCGCCGCAAGCACCGAGCGTGTGACCAAAGTAACTTTTCAGCGATGAAATCGGCGTGCCATCGCCAAAAATTGCCGCCGTCGCCTGACTTTCAGCGATATCGCCCCGGTCCGTCGCCGTGCCATGGGCATTGATATAGCCAATCTGCTCCGGCGTGACGCCCGCCGTTTTCAGCGCGCGTTCGATGCAAATCTGCATGGTTTCACGTTGCGGCTGGGTAATATGTGCCGCATCACAGTTGGTGTGGAACCCTACCAGTTCAGCGTAAATGGTGGCGCCGCGTGCCTGGGCATGCTCCAGTGATTCGAGGATCAATGTTCCCGCACCCTCGCCAATCACCAACCCATCGCGCTGTTGATCAAAAGGTGACGGCGATGAATGCGGTGCATCGTTGCGTTGACTGGTGGCAAACAGCGTGTCAAACACCGCCGCTTCGGAAGGACACAGTTCTTCCGCACCGCCTGCCACCATCACGGTTTGATATCCATGGCGGATCGCTTCCCACGCATAGCCAATCGCCTGGCTGCCCGAGGTGCAGGCGCTGGAAGTCGGGATCACCCGGCCGCGCAGGCCAAAGAACAGCCCGGCGTTCACCGCCGTGGTATGCGGCATCATCTGCACATAGGTGGTGCCGGTAATGTTATTGGTGTGCTTTTCCGTCAGCATGGTGGCAAATTCACTGACCGGGCCGGTGCTGCCAGTCGATGAACCATAGGCAATGCCGGTTTCACCGCTGGTCAGCACCGGGTGATCGATCAACCCGGCCTGTTCCAGCGCCAGCTCGGTGGCGCGCGTTGCCATTAACGAAACACGCCCCATGGAACGAATGCGTTTACGCGTGTAGTGCGCAGGCAGTTCGAAATTATCTACCGGGGCACCAAGCAAGGTGTGCAATCCGTCGTAAATTTGCCATTCCGGCATTTTCCGCACCGCGTTTTGCCCCTGCTTGATGCGTGCGGCCACCGCGGGCCAGTTTTCGCCAAAGGCGGTGACGCCACCCATGCCCGTAACCACGACTCGCTGCATCACAGCATACCTCCGTTGATTGAAATCACCTGACGCGTAACGTAGCCCGCAATATCCGACAGCAAATAGCTGGCGAGTCCGGCAACTTCCTCAGCCGCCCCCATGCGCTTCATAGGAATGATCTTTAGCGCTTCGTCGATCACCATCGGCTCCAGACCCGTCATGCCGGTGTCGATCAAACCTGGCGCGATACAGTTCACGGTGATTTTGCGTTTTGCTAACTCGATTGCCAGCGCTTTGGTGGCACCAATAATCCCCGCTTTGGCTGCGCTGTAATTCACCTGGCCGCGATTGCCCATGATACCGGACACCGAGGATAAGGTGACGATTCGGCCGCCTTGACGCAGACCAATCATCGGCATCACACAGGGATGAATCACGTTGTAGAAGCTGTCGAGGTTGGTGTGGATCACGCTGTCCCACTCATCTTCGGTCAGGGCTGGGAAAGCGCCGTCACGCGTGATACCGGCATTGTTCACTACGCCGTAATAGGCGCCGTGTTCGGCGATATCGTTTTCAATTGCGGTGCGCGTGGCCTCGCGATCGGCCACGTCAAACTGCAGAGTGCGCCCCACTCCGCCCGCATCCGTGATGTCCGCCAGCGTCTGTTGTGCACCCGCTGCATCACGGTAGTAATGCACCACCACGTTGAAACCATCCTGCGCCAGGCGAAGCGCAATGGCGCGGCCAATTCCTTTACTGGCACCGGTCACTAATACGCTGCGCGTCATGGCTGCATCCCTTGTTGTAATTGATTAAGTTCCTGTTCATCCGGCTGATAGGTATTCAGCCGACCGCTGGCAAGGACCGCATCCTGACTGCGGATCTCGCCTTCGAAGCTACCGAGCTTGTCATCACGCATCAGCAGATGCATCTCCACCCGCAGCGTGCTGTCTGCGGCAAAGGTGGCAGCAGCGGCACGATAGCCGCGTCCACCCAGTAACATGCCGGGGCGGATATCCCGATCGCCGCGCTGTCGGGCATGAAAGCCTGACCAGACGCCAACGGTCTGCGCCATGATCTCGACGCCAAACCACGCGGGCAGTTCGCCCTGCGCATTAAGAAACGGAGCGAGTACGCCCTGGTGGTTGATGGTCACTTCACACACCACCCGCTCGTTGCTGACCTGAATCACGCGATCCAGCAGCAGCATCGGTGCACGGTGCGGCAAATAGTCGCCCACCGGCAGAAAATCAGTCATGAGGCTTTCCTACAATCAGGCAGGTGTTGTTCCCGCCAAAAGCAAAAGAGTTTGAGGCGATGATGGGACGCGCCAGCGGCTGTGGCAAAGTCAGCAGTCCGCAAACCGGCAGCGTGCTATCCAGGGTAGTGGCGCTAAAATCCTGCGCCGGTAACGCCAGATTCTGCTGCACGATAAGTGCCGCCAGCGCCGCCTCGGTCGCACCCGCCGCACCGAGCGTATGGCCCGTTAGGTGCTTAGTGGAACTACAGGGCA
>NZ_JZRH01000023.1:0-43620 GCF_000963985.1 Pantoea sp. BL1
CTGTGTCTGAGGGTGCGTTCCAGCCGGTAAAGGGGGATGTTCCGTAAAGACGGCGTGAATACATCCCTGTAGCCTCGGACGCCGCATCCCTGCGGCGTACGCTTTACTCCTCATCCCCCTTTACCGGCTTCATGTGGCATTTTTGCGGTCTGCACAATGTTGAACCTGGAATGGATCAATCGCGTTATGCGTTTAACATACTCGTCCATTACCTACTCCTCAGTGTGAGTGTGAAAGGTGTCAGCGTCATTCATTGCGAAACATAGGAATAAAAAAGGCCGACATCATGGATGTCGGCCTTTTCGGTGACAATTAACTTAGCGCTTACGCCTCATGCTCTTTGTCTTCATGCGGCTTATCTTTAGTTACGCGCACCAGGTCGATACGATAATCGGTAGCCTCAATGATTTGGAAGTGCAGCGGCGGCAGGTCGATGATCTCACCAGGCTGCGGCAGTTGGCCTTTCTGGGCAATCAACAGACCCGCCAGCGAGGCATGATCCTCTTCCCTGTCAACCAGCTCATGGTGGTCAAGCAACTGCTGCAGTGAATGCAGATCGGTACCGCCCTTCACTAACCAGCCATCACCATCCGCGATAATATCGGGCGTTTCATCTTCATCCGGGAACTCACCGGCAATCGCTTCCAGCACGTCCAGTGGGGTAATCAAACCTTGCACCACACCAAATTCGTTGGTGACGATGACAAAGCTGCCTTTAGCGCGGCGCAGTACGCCCAGCAGGTTGATCGGATCCAACGTTTCAGGCACCACGATGGCCGGAGTGGTAGCAGCAAACGTCGCCACGTCCATACCATGCTCAAGCGCCACCAGCAGTTCTTTGGCACGTACCACACCGATGATCTCATCCAACTCACCTCGGCACACCGGGAACAAACTGTGCGGCGTGTCGAGCAGCTGAATACGAATTTCATCCACTGGACGTTCGGCATCCACCCATGAAATGTTTCCGCGTGGCGTCATGATGCTGCGAATTGAGCGCTGTGACAGCGTCAACACGCCGTTGATCATATAACGCTCTTCGTCTTTAAATGCTTCCTGTGGCATCGCCTGCGTCAGCGAAGCTTCTTCTGTGGTCACCGGCTGATGACGCTGGCGACCACCCATCAGGCGCAAAATCGCTTCGGCGGTGCGTTCACGCATCGGCCGATGTTCCTGGTGGCGAATAAAGTTACGGCGCGCAATTTGGTTGAACAGCTCAATAACAATCGAGAAGCCAATTGCGGCGTACAGATAGCCTTTCGGAATGTGGAAACCAAAGCCTTCCGCCACCAATGACAAACCAATCATCAGCAGGAAGCTTAAGCAAAGCACCACGACCGTCGGATGGGCATTGACGAAATTGGTCAACGGCTTCGAAGCCAATAGCATCACACCCATGGCGATCACCACGGCCGTCATCATTACCGGCAGATGGTTCACCATACCTACTGCGGTAATCACCGCATCGAGCGAGAATACCGCGTCCAGCACCACAATCTGGATCACCACGGCCCAGAAGCTGGCATAACCTTTGTTGCCCTGATGTTCCATGCCGCGGTTTTCCAGCCGCTCATGCAGTTCCATGGTTCCTTTGAATAACAGGAACAAACCACCGAACAACAGAATTAAATCTCGCCCGGAAAAACTGAAATCGCCTACGCTGAATAGGGGTCGCGTCAATGTCACGATCCAGGAAATCAGCGACAGCAGGCCTAATCGCATCACCAGGGCAAGGGATAAACCAATCAGACGCGCTTTATCACGCTGTTTCGGTGGCAACTTGTCGGCAAGGATAGCGATGAACACCAGGTTGTCGATGCCGAGAACGATCTCCAGCACGATCAGCGTTAGCAAACCCGCCCAAATTGAGGGGTCGAAGAGAAATTCCATCAATGACTCCTTACAACATAGAGGGGCGAACGAGATTGAGCCTGCGCTGTGAAGCGAGACGAGAGATCGTTAGCAAATGAGGTCACGCTGAAGAGCGTTGTAGTGTGCGCCAGAAAGCGCTGAGAACATGTTGAGCGACGTCGGTGACGGTCCATATAGGTGAGCTGAAGCCCGATACTCCTGAATATTAAACAGAACGCTAATGTATCAGTTACATCAACAACGTCAAAAAATTTTATTACATTTACAAACAACTGCACAAACGCAGGAATAGTGAACATAAATGCAATTTTGCAGCGTTACGCTCGAAATAGCTGACAAACATCACATAAATTATTTTTTCGCACACTAAAATAAATCGCGACCTTACTGCTGTGCAGCGGACAGTTTCGGAATATTTATTGATGCGACTCTTCATCTTAGACCCAAACGATCCACCTGAATCAACAACGGTAATTCTCAATGATTCCCGGCAATGCCAGAGAATCTCTCATGCGAACGGAGGTAGCAAGTGACCATTGCTATTGTAATTGGTACACATGGCTGGGCGGCAGAACAGTTGCTTAAAACAGCAGAAATGTTGTTGGGTGAGCAGGAAAATGTCGGATGGATTGATTTCGTGCCCGGCGAAAATGCAGAAACGCTAATCGAAAAGTATCAGGCGAGACTGGCAGAACTCGACACGTCGAAAGGCGTGCTGTTCCTGGTGGATACCTGGGGCGGCAGTCCATTCAACGCGGCCAGCCGCATTGTGGTGGATAAGCCGGATTATGATGTCATCGCCGGGGTGAATATCCCGATGCTGGTGGAAACCCTGATGGGGCGCGATGACAACCCGTCCTTTGAGGAATTGATTCACATTGCCGTGGAAGCCGGTCGCGAAGGCGTTAAAGCCCTGAAGACCGAAACCCCTACCCCGGAAGCTGCAGCACCGGTTGCCGCAAAAGCCCCGGCGCAACCGCAAAAGCCTTTGGCGCCAGGCGAGCACATGAAGATCGGTCTGGCCCGTATCGATGACCGTTTAATTCACGGCCAGGTGGCAACCCGCTGGACCAAAGAGACCAACGTCACGCGCATCATTGTCGTTAGCGATGAAGTCGCCAACGATCATGTGCGTAAAACGCTGCTGACCCAGGTGGCACCGCCGGGCGTAACCGCCCACGTGGTAGACATCGCCAAAATGATCCGCGTGTGGAACAACCCGAAATACGGTCGTGACCGCGTGATGCTGCTGTTTACCAATCCTACCGATGTAGAACGGATTGTTGAACAAGGCGTGGATATCAAGTCGGTCAACATCGGCGGCATGGCATTCAAACAGGGTAAAACCCAGGTCAACAACGCCGTTTCGGTCGATCAGAAGGACATTGAAGCCTTCCGTAAACTGAATGAACGCGGTATCGAGTTGGAAGTGCGTAAAGTTTCAAACGACCCAAGACTGAAAATGATGGACCTGATTGCCAAGGTCAATCAGTAGTTCGCTTTTGCCTGCGCTGGCGGGCGAATACTTGAGACCTTGCTGAGGAGAAAAGCAATGGAAATAACCACGCTACAAATCATCCTGATATTTATTGTGGCTTGTATTGCCGGGATGGGATCGATTCTTGATGAGTTCCAGTTCCACCGTCCACTGGTGGCCTGTACCTTGATTGGTGCGGTTCTGGGTGACATGAAAACCGGTATCATCATCGGTGGTACCCTGGAAATGATCGCGCTGGGCTGGATGAACATCGGTGCGGCGGTTGCACCCGATGCGGCACTGGCCTCCATCATTTCGACCATTCTGGTCATCGCAGGTGGCCAAAGTGTTGGTGCGGGTATCGCGCTGGCGATTCCACTGGCGGCAGCCGGTCAGGTGCTGACCATCATCGTCCGTACCATCACCGTTGCCTTCCAGCACGCTGCCGATAAGGCCGCCGAGAAAGGCAATCTGAGCGCCATCAGCTGGATTCACGTCTCTGCACTGGTATTGCAGGCGATGCGTATTGCCATTCCAGCCCTGATCGTGGCGATTTCAGTGGGTACCAGCGTGGTACAGGAACTGTTGAGCTCGATTCCAGAAGTGGTCACCAACGGTCTGAACATCGCCGGTGGCATGATCGTCGTCGTGGGTTACGCGATGGTCATCAACATGATGCGCGCAGGCTACCTGATGCCGTTCTTCTATCTGGGCTTTGTGACGGCGGCCTTCACCAACTTCAACCTGGTTGCTCTGGGCGTGATTGGTGTGGTCATGGCGGTGCTGTATATCCAGCTGGCGCCGAAATATAACCGTACAGCAGGCGCGGCCGCTGCCGGTCCTGCACACAATGACCTCGACAACGAACTCGACTAGGAACAGGTGAAATCATGGTTGATACAACTAACACGCAAAAGAAACTCACCCCGAGCGACGTCCGTGGTGTGTTCATCCGCTCTAACCTGTTTCAGGGTTCATGGAACTTTGAACGTATGCAGGCGCTGGGCTTCTGCTTCTCGATGGTACCGGTGATTCGTCGCCTCTATCCTGAGAACAACGACGATCGTAAACAGGCCATTAAACGTCACCTGGAGTTCTTCAACACCCATCCATATGTGGCTGCACCTGTGCTGGGCGTTACCATGGCGATGGAAGAGCAGCGTGCTAACGGCGCGGCGATTGATGATGCCGCAATTAACGGTATTAAAGTCGGCCTGATGGGACCGCTGGCGGGGGTTGGTGATCCGATCTTCTGGGGTACCGTTCGCCCGGTGTTTGCTGCACTCGGTGCCGGTATCGCGATGAGCGGCAGCCTGCTCGGTCCCCTGCTGTTCTTCATTCTGTTTAACGCCGTGCGTATGCTGACGCGTTATTACGGTGTGGCGTATGGTTATCGCAAAGGCGTGGATATCGTCAGCGACATGGGTGGCGGCTTCCTGCAAAAGCTTACGGAGGGGGCGTCGATTCTCGGCCTGTTTGTCATGGGGGCGCTGGTCAACAAGTGGACACACGTGAACGTGCCGCTTGTGGTGTCGCGCATTACCGATCACACCGGCAAAACTACCGTGACGACCGTTCAATCGATCCTCGATCAGCTGATGCCGGGCTTAATCCCGCTGCTGCTGACCTTCGGCTGTATGTGGCTGCTGCGCCGTAAAGTTAACGCACTGTGGATTATCGTGGGCTTCTTTGCCCTGGGTATCTTTGGTTACTGGATCGGCCTGCTCGGTCTGTAATCATTTCGCCGGGGGCTTTGGCTCCCGGCCTTTTTAAGCGAGGTTACCTGAGCGCTAACGTTGAGGTAAATTCGGTTGAGGAAGAAAATGTAATGTCACTGACTGACGCTCTGATTACCCTGCTGATCATCGCCTTCGCCCTGTTCGCGATTTACGATGACGCTATCCTGCCGCGGCGTAAAGGGCCGACCAAACTGCGTGTCGCGCTGCGTCGTCGCCATAAAATCGACAGCGGCATTTTTATCGTGTTACTGCTGATTCTGCTGTGGAATAACGTCAGCAACCATGGCCCGCAACTCACCACCACGCTGCTGATGGTGTTGTGCTTTATGGCGATCTGGCTATTCTGGCTACGCACGCCGAAATTGTTGATGAAGACCGAGGGACTGTTCTTCGGCAGCGTGTGGATCGACTATCGTCGCATTCAAAGTATGAACTTGTCTGAGGATGGCATTTTAGTCATGCAGCTGGAACAGCGTCGCCTGCTGATTGCAGTGCAACAGCTCGACGATCTGGAACGTATCTACAATACGCTGGTGGAAGCGCGTTAAGCGCGCTGCCATAGCGTCAGCATAAAGTCGGCGTCGCAGCTAAAGGTATCGGCTGCCGCCAGTGTCTGCCAGACTTCTTCACGCGCACGCCAGGCAAAAGGCGTCATCTGCAGCAAGCTCACCGCTTCGGCCCCATTTAACGTCATCTCATAACGCAGGTTGTGTTGCTCGACCTGCCTGAAACCTTCGTAAGCCTTTTCTTCTGCCGCGTGCAGCTGCACTTCGCGATAAATCAGCGCTTTGAACTGCTGCAGATGATGTGGGCCCGGTGTCACCGTCAGTAGATAGCCGCCCGCTTTGACGACGCGACTCAATTCCGCTTCGTTGCAAGGAGCGTAAATGCGCACAATGCCATCCAGCGATGCGTCGGCGAAGGGTAAACGCTGACTGGAGGCGACACATAATTTCACCGCACGATAGCGTTTAGCCGCCATGCGAATCGCCGCTTTTGCCACATCAAGGCCAAACAACTGTGCTTGTGGAAGCGCTTGCGCCATTGTTGCAGTGTAATAACCTTCACCACAGCCAATATCCAATACCTGAGCAGCCTTGCCATTCAGGCGCTGCGCCAGATGTTGCGCCACCGAATCGCGCAAGGGTTGATAGTGTCCGGCATCAAGAAATACACGGCGTGCCAGCAGCATTTCCGCACTGTCACCCGGTTCCTTTGAGCCTTTATGCTGCACCGGCAACAAATTGACGTACCCTTCTTTCGCCTGATCGAATTGGTGACCGGCATCGCAGCGGAAGCTGTTAGCTTGCTGGTGCAAATGTTGCTGGCAAAGTGGGCAAATCAAAGACATAGACAACTCCGGGTTCACGATTCGCGCGCAGTTTACCCTGATCGTCTGGCAACAGAAAGGATAAAAGAAAAGCCCCGGTCAGAGACCAGGGCTTTACAATTCGTGTCAGCGGCGCATGGCACCGAGTCTGAAAACGAAATCAGATAGCAGTTACGTTTACTGCAGCTGGACCTTTCTGGCCGTCCTGAATTTCGAACTCAACAGCCTGGCCTTCAGCCAGAGTTTTGAAGCCGTTACCCTGGATTGCAGAGAAGTGTACGAACACGTCTTTGCTGCCGTCAGCAGGAGTAATGAAACCAAAACCTTTAGACTCGTTGAACCACTTAACCTGACCTTTAATCTTTGCCATTTTTGCAAATTCCTTTGATTGTTTATATTGCCCGAAGGCAGTCTTACAGATAAACCAGAGACGTTACTGAATGAGGCACTAATTTAAGGTTCGGCAAGGAAGCGGAATTCAACGTCAACGTCTTTACTCGTAACTTCTTTACTGAAGATGCCATACATAAACAGAACTGTACCTCGTTTGACCCAAGAGTCGTTATCACATATCCGCAAATTAATGGCAAGCCATTTTTAAACGGTGATCGACATGACGCACATAATTGGCCGTTGCTCTGCACTCTTCTGCCATTAGCATATTGACAGATGACGGAATAACTGCACAAAAAAATGTTATATGTCAGAGTAGTTAGCGCCAGTACTTACATTAGTCAAGCGTAGCGACGCAACTTAAACCAGCACAATTAAAGCGGTCAAGGGTACGCAAAAAGTATTGCATTAATATGGCATTGATAAAATATTTCGCCAAAAAATTAACGTGGAATGCAACATCCGTGCACTGTGCAAAACTTGTACAGCCAGAGTTATTAAGTACAAGTCATTAATTGTTTTGCACCAAAATCAGGAAAATATAAGCGCTCTTGCCCCAAATATATGCACGCTCGTTTTGGCGGTTATCTTATTTTTAACTAACGACGCTACAATTAAATGTTAAAAAAACGCACTGTGACACTTGATTTAACAAATCGGGCTTAGGACACATCTGAATCGTTATTCTGCAGGCTTCGGCTGGTGCCTATTCTCCATGGCATAAAGCGTGAGTCCAATTCTCCAGCGGATTGCATTGCTTGCGCCAAAGCGGCAGGGGGTTCATCTAAGGGATCATCCGCCAGCTCAAACACACCCCAGTGGATCGGCAGCGTTAACGGACGCCCTATCGCCTGCCATAAACGCACCGCCTGATCGGGGTCCATATGTTGACCGCGCATGAACCATTTTGGTGCATAAGCGCCAATGGGCAACGCGGCAAGATTAAAGGGCCCGAGACGTTCTGCAATTTCTAACAGGTTTTCGCTATAGCCACTGTCACCTGAAAACCAAAAATTCACACTCTGGTTTCGCACCACCAAGCCACACCACAGTGAACGATTGCGATCCCAGAAAGTTCGCATGCTCCAGTGTCGCGCGGGTACGGCAGTCAACGTCACTCCTGCGATATCAATGGATTGCCACCAGTCGCGTTCGGTGACATGACGCACGCCACGTTTGCGGCACCAGGTTCCCATCCCCAGCGGCACAACAAATTGCGCATCCGGGAAATGACGTGCGATGCGCTTTACCGTAGGCCGATCAAGATGGTCGTAGTGATTGTGCGAAATCAGTACCACGTCGAGATGTGGCAACTGTGCAATATGGAGCGGAGCGGGTGTTTTACGCTGTGGTCCAGCAAACGGCAGCGGTGAAGCACGCGCAGAGAGTGCCGGGTCGATGAGAATATAGCGGCGATTGAGCCGCATCAACACAGCGGCATGACCTAACCACCAGATGCGATCGTCATCACCACTCAGATCGCTTTCCTGGTACCAGCGCGCAATAAATGCCGGATAACCGGCCTGAGGCGGCAGCGGCAAATGGTCCGCTTTGCGCTCCCGCCGCCAGCGCTGCAAATCCCCTGGCTGGCGCACTTCCGGTTCCGGGTTGCGGAAACCTTCTGGCGTGTGATGCGCCAGCGTTGCGTCGTACCAGGGATTTTGCCAGGCCATTACTGCTCCATCATGTGTTTAACGTTCTGGAATCATACGGATGAAGTCGCGCTGTTCTACGGCGTCTTCTTCCTCCTGCTGTTTTGCTGTGGCAGGTTGAGCATCCGCCAGGCGGCGCAACAATGCATTCTGTTTTTTCTGCTCTTCCAGCAGTGCTTCCAGCAAACGAATCTGTTCACTGGCGCGCATGCTGGCCCGGTTAACGAAGAACCAGGCTATCAAGGCCACAACAATAATGATGGCCAGTACACCATAACTGAACAGCGGACTGGTATTTGCGGCTAACTCGTTCATAACTGCCTCTATTGTCAAACATAAAACACTTACACCGCCGCTGATTCTACTCGTTGTGTGCGGAAAAGATAATGGTTGCCGGTGGAAAGCAGATTATCCCGCATCTTGATGGCTTTCAGTTATCTCTGATCGATTTCATGAGCAGGACGGGTCATGCTGCTACTATAGAAATCGCAGCGACTTCAGGATAGCTGCGTTGTGTATCACAAGGAGATAAAATGAAACTATTCATTCGGGCGATAATCGTGGTGGCAGTGGTCTGGTTAGGGATGCTGTTCACCGGCTATGGCGTACTCACCGGAAGCAACAAAAACGCCGCAGGACTAGGCTTACAGTGTAGCTATCTCACTGCACGCGGCATGATCACCGCGCAATATCTGCATACCGACAGCGGTATCGTGGGTGTTACCGATTGTCCACTGCTGAAGAAAAGCGGCGAAGTGGTAGATAATTAGTGATTCAAACGGGCTGGAGACAGCCCGTTCTGCTATTCAGAATGGGTAGTTGTGGTAACCCAACTGATCAGAAATATTGCGCGCAGCACGATGCAGCATCGCCACATATTCGTTTTTTGCTTCTTCAGAGAATCGGATTGTCGGGAACGAGATGCTCAATCCAGCAATCACCACGCCGAAGCGGTCGAAAACCGGCACAGCAATACAGCGTAAGCCCTCTTCCTGCTCTTCGTTATCTTCACCGAAGCCCTGCACTTTTACTTGATCTAATACCTCAAGCAACGCTTCTGCACTGACGATGGTGTTTGCGGTGCTGCGACGAAATTCAACTTCGCTCAGGAGCTCCTGAACTTCAGTGCGATCGCGCCACGCCAGCAATACTTTACCGATGGCGGTGGTGTGCAACGGGTTACGACGCCCGATGCGCGAGTACATGCGCAGGTTATACAGTGAATCGATTTTATGGATATAGACAATGCTGTCTTCTTCCAGCGCACCCAGATGGATAGTTTCTTTGGTCAAACGCGACAGTTCTCGCATTTCGACATCGGCACTACGAATCAGATCGACGTTTTGTAGTGCCTTGGCACCCAATTCAAACAGCTTGAGCGTCAGCGAATATTTTTCACTTTCCCCTTCCTGCGCCACGTAACCCAATGATTTCATGGTTTGCAGAAAGCGGTAAACCGTGCTTTTTGACATCATCACGCGTTGCGACAGTTCGGTGATACCATGATCACGATCTTCGCCTAACGCCTGCAAAATGCCGAACACTTTCATTACCGAAGAGACGGAGTCTGGCTGTTTATCGTTATCACTGCTCGCCATTGCGCGTATCCTTTTTTGACGGTGTTTCAAAAAAAACGGAACAGAAGCGCCAGTATATGCGTTTCAGCCCAACGGCGGCAACGACTGGCACTCAGCGACACATTCCTTCGTAATTTTTTGTCAATGAATGCGGTGCTTTCCGTCACAAAATTGATTAGCATGATGATATTCACTTCCTTCATTTATTTCATTTATGTCCCCTACAGTCTCTCAGGATGGATTACCTGTTCCGCAGCGGTACGGCGCGATTATCACTATTGCGTTAGGCATCATGATGGCAGTGCTGGATGGAGCTATTGCTAACGTCGCGTTACCCACCATTGCGCGCGAACTGAATGCCAGTCCGGCGGAATCAATCTGGATTGTTAACGCCTACCAAATCGCCATTGTTATCTCGTTACTGTCGCTCTCCTTTCTCGGCGATATGCTGGGTTATCGCCGTGTTTATCAGGTAGGGCTGGCGTTGTTTATCGCCACTTCACTGTTCTGCGCCCTCTCCTCTTCACTCAATATGCTTACCGTGGCGCGTATCCTGCAGGGTTTTGGCGGTGCGGCACTGATGAGTGTGAACACAGCGCTGATTCGTATTATCTATCCGCAGCGTTTTCTCGGCCGCGGTATGGCGATTAACTCGCTTATCGTCGCGGTATCGAGCGCTGCGGGCCCAACGGTGGCTGCCGCGATTCTCTCCATCGCCAGCTGGAAATGGTTATTCCTGATCAACGTGCCGCTGGGCATTGTGGCATTGTGGCTAGCGCTGCGTTTTCTGCCGGATAACACGCAGAAAGCCAAACAGCAGAAGTTTGATATTCCCAGCGCCATCATGAACGCCCTGTTCTTTGGCCTGCTCATATCGGCCCTCAGCGGGTTCTCACAGGGGCAGGATCACTGGCTCATTCTGGCGGAAGTCGTAGCACTGGTGTTGGTGGGCGTGGTGTTCGTTCGTCGCCAGTTGGCGATGCCTGTTCCGCTGCTGCCGGTGGATTTGCTGCGTATCCCCATTTTTTCGTTGTCGATGTGCACTTCTATTTGCTCGTTCTGTGCGCAGATGCTGGCAATGGTTTCGCTGCCATTCTTCCTGCAAAACGTGCTGGGACGGGATGAAGTGGCGACCGGGTTGCTGCTCACACCCTGGCCGCTGGCGACCATGGTGCTGGCACCGATTGCCGGCCGCTTGATTGAGAAAGTCCATGCGGGATTATTGGGTGGCCTTGGGCTGGCGATGTTTGCGGCGGGTCTGTTCTTACTGGCACTGCTGCCGACACAACCCACTGATATTGATATTATCTGGCGAATGATGCTGTGCGGTGCGGGCTTTGGCCTGTTCCAGTCTCCGAATAATCACACGATTATCTCCTCTGCCCCGCGCCATCGTAGCGGTGGCGCCAGCGGTATGTTAGGGACGGCGCGTTTGGTCGGTCAGAGCAGCGGTGCCGCACTGGTTGCCTTGATGTTCAATCTATTTAACGACAGCGGAACACATGCATCACTGGTTTTAGCGGGGAGCTTCGCCACGGTGGCAGCCGTCGTCAGTATGTCGCGGATGACGCAATCGAGTCAGACGGTGAAGTCATAAAACAACAAAGGTGCCCAATTGGGCACCTTTGTTTATTGCAACAGCCAAACCATTATTTCAGATAGTCACCGTTACGCAGCGCTTCGATACGCTTATCGAGCGGCGGATGCGACATAAACAATTCGCTCAACGATTTGCTTTTGCCGTTAATGCAGAATGCCATCATGCTGCTTGGCTCCTGCGGCTCGTAGCTGGTTTTCAAACGCTGCAGAGCGGCAATCATCTTCTCGCGGCCCACCAGTTTGGCTGAACCCGCATCCGCGTGGAATTCACGGTGACGTGAGAACCACATGGTGATGATGCTGGCGAGAATGCCGAACACCAGTTCCAGCACGGTCGCGACCGCAAAATAGACCAGCGGGTTACCGTTGCTGCTCTCTTCACCGTCACGGTTCCCCGACAGGAAGCCCGATGCCACCTGCGCGATAATACGCGAAATGAAGATCACGAAGGTGTTCACCACACCCTGAATCAGCGTCATGGTGATCATGTCACCGTTAGCGATGTGGGCGATTTCGTGCGCCAGTACCGCTTCCGCTTCATCACGGCTCATGTTCTGCAGCAAGCCGGTTGAGACCGCAACCAGTGAGGCGTCACGACGTGCACCGGTCGCAAAGGCGTTAATGTCTGGCGCGTGATAGATCGCCACTTGCGGCATCGCAATGCCGGACTGTTGAGCCTGGCGACTGACGGTATCCATCAGCCAGCGTTCTGTCTCGTTGCGGGGTTGTTGAATCACTTCACCGCCGACGGAGCGCAACGCCATCCATTTAGACATCAGCAGTGAAACAAACGCACCGCCAAAGCCAAACAGACCTGCCATAATCATCAGACCCTGAACACTGCTTGACTGAATTCCTGTCAGACTCAGAATCAGTCCGAATACCAACATCACCGCCAGGTTGGTGACCAGGAAAAGCGCAATACGCATCATAAACGTTAATCTTCCTCAGTTGTGCTCGCGCTCATGCGCGGATATACATCCTATGTCCATTGCGCAGGTTTTCAAGCAACCTTAATCTTTAAGTGTCTAAAAAGACATAACTTTACATTTGGTAATGATGTACGCAAATCTGCCCATTAGCCACAATGAACAATACCTTTGGTGCAAAAAAAAACACCGCCGGAGCGGTGCTTTTATTCAGTGAAAATTTACTTCGCGCCTTCGGCAGCAGGCTGGGTTTTCTCCAGCTGCGCCATGTCATTGGCAATTTTCACGGTTTCGTCCAGATACGGGTCTGGCTCTTTGTAGTCTTTCGGCAAATCTTCAATGCTCTTCAGCGGGGCTTTGCCTTCCGCCTGATAGCGCGCGTTAATGCGTTCCAGACGCAGTGCATCATCTTCGTGGTTCTCTTTCTCACGTTGAGCAAGATTGAGCGACACGATATTGCGTTTGTCCTTCATCGCGTCAAAGCGCGCAATATCTTTCATGATGTACTGGAACTCGCGATCTTTAGCGATACGATCGGCGTGCTCTTTGGTCAGCTGCGGTACCAGCGCGGTGATGTCACCGGTTTTGGTGTAAGTCGCGGCATTCACGCTATCCCATGGCAGCGCGTTGTCCTCAAACTTCTCACCGGTTTCCGCCGCTTCTACGCCGGTTGGCATCAGCAGATCTGGCGTCACGCCTTTACGCTGAGTACTGCCACCGTTGATGCGATAGAACTTCTGGATGGTATATTGCACTGAGCCCAACGCTGGCCATTCAGGGCGCAGCATCTGATCATAGATGCGGTTCAGCGAACGGTACTGCTGGACGGTGCCTTTACCAAAGGTCGGTTCACCAACAATCAGCGCACGGCCGTAATCCTGCATCGCAGCGGCAAAGATTTCAGATGCGGAAGCACTGAAACGATCGACCAGCACCACCAGCGGACCTTTGTAATAAACGATACCGTCGTTATCACTGTCCTGGCGCACGCGACCATTATTGTCACGTACCTGCACCACTGGGCCACTTGGAATAAACAGACCAGACAGTGATACCGCTTCGGTGAGAGCACCGCCGCCGTTGGTACGCAGATCGATCACGATGCTGTCAACGTTCTGCTTCTGCAGTTTTTGCAGCTGTACTTTCACATCATCAGTCAGGCCAACGTAGAAACCTGGAATATCCAGTACGCCAACTTTCTCTTTACCGACGTTATGTACGGTGCCTTTCACTGCGCGATCTTCCAGACGGATCTTTTCACGCGTCAGTGTCACGGTGCGGGTTTTGGTGCCTTTGCCAGCAGGCAGGATTTCCAGGCGTACTTTACTGCCTTTCGGTCCTTTGATTTTGGACACCACATCATCCAGACGCCAACCAATCACATCTTCCATTGGCTTGCCTGGCTGAGCAACACCGACAATACGGTCGCCCACGCTGATGGATTTGCTCTTCGCAGCCGGTCCACCGGCCACCATGGAGTTGATGACCGTGTAATCATCGTCCATCTGCAGCACGGCACCAATACCTTCAAGAGACAGGCTCATTTCGGTATTGAACTGTTCGGTATTGCGTGGCGACAGATAGTTGGTGTGCGGGTCGATTTCGTGCGCAAAGGCAGTCATCGCCAGCTGGAACACATCTTCACTGTTGCTCTGCGCCAGGCGACGAATGGCAAAGTTGTAACGCTTAGTCAGCGTTTCACGAATCTCTTTGTCATCTTTGCCGGCCAATTTCAGGCTCAGCTCGTCATATTTGACTTTGGCATCCCACAGCGCGTTCAGCTCATCGCTGTTTTTCGGCCAGGGTGATTTTGCACGGTCAATGTCAATGGTGTCATTGCCGGTGAAATTCATCGGGCGATTCAGCACGCTCAGCGCATATTGATAGCGCTCGAAGCGGCGTTTCTGCGCCAGATTGTAGAGATCGTAGAACACATCCAGCTTACCGCTGCGCAGTTCATCACCCAACGTGGTTTTCTTATCGGCGTATTGCGCGATGTCTGAAGCCAACAACACGTTATGGTTGTAGTCGAGCAGATTCAGGTAGCGATCAAAAATTTTCGCAGAGAAATCCTGATTCAGATCGAACTGGCGATAGTGAGAACGGGTGAAACGCGAAGTGACGCGTTCACTGACGGTAGGATGCTGCGGGTCTTCATGTAACTGTGGAATCTGGTCGGCGCGGGTAATGTTATCTGCGCCAAAGGTGGGGCCTGCTAACAGCAGGCCCGCGATCATACCGATCTTTAAAATGTTGTTCATGCCGAGGTCAGCCTCCGTTTCAGAACTGCAAGTGTTCTGCGCGCACAATCATTGCCATGCCGGAAGCGAGCTGCACCCGAACGCCATCCTTGGTGATTTCAAGAATGGTGGCGTCCATTGCACTTTTGCCTGCTTTAACTTTGATGTTCTGGCCGGGTTGCAAAGTTGAGGTATCAGTGACAGGTTTAGCTCGCGGTGGGCGCGGTGCAGCAGTACGTTCTGCTGATGCGGCACGCGGTGCCTGTGGACGAGGCTTGCGTGGTGCTTCGCCTTCAGCCGCTTTGCGAGGAGCAGATTTACGAGGACGACGTTCAGCGGTCTCTTCACCGGCTTCGCGTCTCTTCGCTTTTTGCTGATCGCGCTGCGCCTGAACGCGCGCTTTGGCTTCTTCCAGCTGCTTGCGCGCATGTTCAACGTGTTGTTCGTCCAGCACGCCACAGGCGTTGCCATCGAGATCAACACGGATTGCACCCGCTTTAATGCCGTACAGGTAACGCCAGCTTGAGGTATAAAGACGCAAGGCTGAACGCAGTTGCGTCTTGCTCAGGCTGTTTTCACCCTGAACGCGCTCAACCAGATCCTGGAAGATACCGATTTTAAGCGGACGCGCTTCACCTTCGGCGCTAAAACATTGCGGAAAACGTTCCGCCAAAAAGGCGATCACTTCTTTACTGCTATTCAACTTAGGTTGATTTTCCATGAAATTTCCTGATTACTACGGGTTTGCCGACCAGAGCAGGCATGAACAGGCGACATTATAATGACAACATCGCCAAATGCTATGTGATCCAGTCGATTAGCTGCGTGACAGTTGAATAAATTTTTCGATGTCACTGCCCGCCAGCACTTCACAAAGCCCGTCGGTAAGGGCCACCAGCCCCGCTTCATCCTCACTATCAAAGCGAGAATAAACCGTACTATCAATGTCTAGCACACCGACAACGGTGCCATTCACTTTCAGAGGAATCACGATTTCAGCGTTGCTGGCCGCATCACACGCGATATGACCAGGGAACGCGTGCACATCCTCAACGAGCTGTACTTTATCCTCTGCAATCGCTGTGCCACAAACCCCTTTGCCCACCGGAATGCGTACGCAGGCAATTTTTCCCTGGAACGGGCCCAGCACCAGCGTATTCGGCTCGGTGAGCAAGTAGAATCCTGCCCAGTTCACGCCTTCCAGGCGTTCAAACAACAGCGCACTGCAATTACCCAGTGCTGCCAGGAAAGAGGTTTCGCCCGCTAACAGTGCACGGACATCGCGATTTAAATCCTCGTAAAAGGCTTTTTTGTTCATTTTTTAACCATAACTCGTCACTGTCGTGAGCTTGTTGTCACTCAGTTGTTAAAATAAGCACTAATAATCCAGCCCCATCAGGTGAATCATTGTGTTAGTTACTATACCCTTAGCAGTCGGTGGTTAAGACTATTCTTGTACCACTCCCTATTGCAGTCAGAATGCTCTGAACAGCATGCCGGTAAACGTAACGAACGATGGGCCACTTGCGTCACCTATGAAAATTCACGCTATCAGCCAGACGTTGCCCCACGCACGTTATCAGCGTTGTCCGCAATGCGATACCCTTTTTTCCTTACCGGATGTGAAATCGCATCAGTCGGCGCATTGCCCGCGCTGTTATGCAAAAATTCAAAGCGGCCGCGATTGGTCAATGACGCGACTCACCGTGATGGCCGTGACCATGATCGTGTTGATGCCCTTCGCCTTCAGCCTGCCTTTGGTGGATATTCGCCTGCTTGGCATGCGCATCAACGCTAGCCTGGTGGAAGGCGTTATCCAGATGGCGCAGCAGGGCAACGTGCTGACGGCCTCAATGGTGGCGTTTTGTACCATTGGTGCACCGGTAACCTTAGTCGCTGGCATCTGCTATTTATGGATCGGCAACGCCATTGGGATGAACCTGCGTCCGGTGTTGCTGATGCTGGAGAAGCTCAAAGAGTGGGTGATGCTGGATATCTATCTGGTCGGTGTGGCGGTCGCCTCTATTAAGGTGCAGGATTATGCCGCGCTGGAAGTGGGCTACGGTCTGGTGGCCTATATCGCGCTGACGGTGCTGAGCCTGCTGACGCTGATTCACCTTAACGTGGAAGAGCTGTGGGAACACTATTATCCGCAGGCTTTGCCGACGTCCCCCCCTGAACAGTGGCAGGTGTGTCTGAACTGCCATCAAACCGGTGTGCCGGACGATCGCGGACGTTGTACACGTTGTCACACCCCGCTCGACTTCCGTCGTCGCCACAGTTTGCAGAAATCCTGGGCCGCGCTGATCGCTTCGATTGTGCTGTTGATCCCCGCTAACCTGCTGCCGATTTCAGTGGTTTACGTCAATGGCGCGCGCCGTGAAGATACGATCTTCTCCGGTATTCTGGGCCTGGCTTCCGGCAACATTCCGGTGGCGGCGGTGGTGTTTATCGCCAGTATTCTGGTGCCGTTTACCAAAGTGTTAGTGATGCTGACGTTGCTGGTCAGCATCCATTTTAAGTGTGAACAGGGCTTAAAAACCCGCATTCGACTGCTGCGTGCCATCACCTGGGTGGGGCGCTGGTCAATGCTGGATCTGTTCGTGATTGCGGTCACCATGTCATTGGTGAATCGCGATCAACTGCTGGCTTTTACCATGGGACCTGCCGCTTTCTATTTCGGTGCGGCAGTCATCCTGACCATTATGGCTGTAGAGTGGCTTGATAGCCGCCTGATCTGGGATGCACATGCAACAGGAAACGCCGACTACACCGACTAGCGCCAACCTGCGTAACAAACGCAAGGTTTCGCCGTTCTGGTTATTGCCCATTATCGCCCTGCTGATTGCTGGCTGGCTGCTATGGACCAACTATCAGGAACGCGGTACCACTATCACCATCAACTTCCAGACCGCGGATGGCATCGTGCCAGGCCGTACGCCGATTCGCTATCAGGGCGTGGAAGTGGGTACCGTGCAAGGTATTGTGCTGAGCGATGATTATCGCAGCATCCAGATCAAGGCCAGTATCAAGAGCGATATGCGCGATGCGCTGAAGGACAATACACAGTTCTGGCTGGTGACGCCAAAAGCCTCACTGGCGGGCGTTTCAGGATTGGATGCGCTGGTGGGCGGTAACTATATTGGCATGATGCCTGGCGGCGGCAATCCGCGTGAGCACTTTACCGCGCTGGACACGCAACCCAAGTATCGCGTCAACACCGGCGAGTTGCTGATCCATCTGCACTCTCCCGATTTGGGTTCGCTGAACACCGGTTCGCTGGTCTACTACCGCAAAATCCCGGTGGGACGCGTCTATGACTACAGCATCAACGGTAATACTGATGGCGTCACGGTCGACGTACTGATTGAACGTCGTTTCGTCAATCTGGTGAAAAAGCAGAGCCGCTTCTGGAACGTGTCCGGAGTAGACGCTGACGTCAGTCTGAGCGGTGCTAAAGTGAAGCTGGAGAGCCTGGCCGCGCTGGTAAATGGGGCGATTGCCTTTGATTCTCCAGTAGAAGGTCAGCAGGCCAACAGCGACGAAAACTATCAGCTCTACCCTGATTTGGCACGCAGCCAGCGTGGTGTGCAGATCAGTCTGGATTTACCGAGCGGCGATAACCTCAAAGCGAATAGCACGCCACTGATGTACCAGGGTCTGGAAGTCGGTACCTTAACCAAACTCAATCTGTTGCCGGGCGGCAAAGTCACCGGCGAACTCACCGTGGATCCTTCGGTAACCAGCCTGATGCGCAGCGGTACCCGCATTGAAATGCGTGCGCCAAAGCTGAGCCTGACCGACACCAATCTCAGCAGCTTGCTGACCGGTAACACCTTCGAACTGGTGCCAGGCGAAGGTCCCGCGCAGGATCACTTTACCGTGCTGCCTGCCAGTGAAACCCTGCTGCAAAAACCGGATGTTCTGACAGTAAAACTCAGCGCGCCGGAAACCTACGGTATTGATGGCGGCCAGCCGGTGATGCTGTACGGCATGAAGATTGGGCAGGTCATTTCGCGCCAACTGGATGAGAATGGCATTAGCTTTGCGGTAGCCATCAATCCGGAATATCGCCATCTGGTGCACGCGGACAGCAAATTCATCGTGAATAGCCGTCTCGACGTGAAGTTTGGTCTCGACGGGATGCAGGTGCTGGGTGCCAGTGCCCGTGAATGGGTAGACGGTGGCATACGTCTGGTGCCGGGTGCGAAAGGCAATCCTTCCGCCCGTTATCCTTTATATGCCGATGCTGAGCGTGCGCAGGAAGGCATTATTGGTGACCAGCCGCCAACCACACTGAAACTGACCGCCAACAGCTTGCCAGATGTGCAGGCCGGTTCAGTAGTGCTGTATCGTAAATTCCAGGTGGGTGAAGTGGTGGATGTGGTGCCGCGCGCCGATGCCTTTGAGATTTCCATCCACATTGAGCCGCAATACCGCAAGCTGCTGACCAGCGAGAGCGTATTCTGGGCCGAAGGTGGTGCGAAAGTACAACTCAACGGCAGCGGTTTAACCGTGCAGGCTTCGCCGCTTAACCGTGCGCTGAAAGGCGCGATCAGCTTCGATAACCTCACTGGTGCGCAAGCAGCGAAAGGCGTGAAACGCGTACTGTATGCCTCTGAAACGGCTGCGCGTGCAGTCGGCAGCCAGATCACCTTGCATACCTTTGATGCCAGCAAGCTGGCCGCGGGCATGCCGATTCGTTACCTCGGCATTAATGTCGGCCAGGTCGAATCACTGGCATTGAGTAAAGACAACAATCAGGTGGTGGCGAAAGCGGTGCTTTATCCCGAGTATGTGCAGGACTTTGCGCGTATCGGCAGTCGCTTCTCAGTGGTCTCACCGGAAATTTCGCCAGCGGGTGTTAATCATCTGGAGACCTTGCTGCAGCCTTACCTCAATGTCGATCCCGGCAAAGGGGCTCAGGCACGTACCTTTGAGTTGCAGGAGAGTACCATCACCGATTCGCGTTACCTCAACGGACTCAACATTTATGTTGATGCTACCGAAGCCGGTTCGCTGTCGTTGGGTACCCCGGTGCTGTTCCGTGGGGTGGAAGTGGGTACGGTAACCGGTACCTCGCTGGGCAACATGGCGGATCGCGTACAGATCGCGCTGCGCATCAGCAAGAAGTATCAGCATCTGGTGCGTAATAACTCCGTGTTCTGGCTGGCGTCTGGCTATAACCTCGACTTCGGTCTGATTGGTGGCGTAGTGAAAACCGGCACCTTCCAGCAGTTCATTCGTGGCGGCATTCAATTTGCCACACCGCCGACGGTGCCGCTGGCGCCACAGGCCGGTGCTAATAAACACTTCCTGCTACAGGATGAAGCGCCGAAAGAGTGGCGCAGTTGGGGAACGGCGATTCCGGATCCCAATTAAGCAATCGGGCAGCCTGCGGGCTGCCCGTTTTATTTGCACGTGTTACACTTCGCGCTAAATTTGATACCCCGGTAAATGTCCGTGTCCGATCGCTTTCCTGAAGATTTCCTTGCGCTGATGCGCACCAGCCTGGCTGACGAAAATGAACTGCAGCGCTTCCTGGCGATTAGCCAACAACCCCTGCGCCGCAGCCTGCGCGTCAATACGTTGAAAATCAGCGTGGAGGCGTTTTTAGCACGCACCGCGCACTATGGCTGGCGCTTAACGCCGGTTCCCTGGTGCGCCGAAGGATTCTGGATCGAGCGGGAAGATGAGACATTGCCGCTGGGCAGTGTGGCTGAGCACCTGAGTGGTTTGTTCTACATTCAGGAAGCCAGTTCTATGCTGCCGGTGACCGCGTTATTTGATGCCGCGCCGGAAGCACGTAAGGTGATGGATGTCGCTGCGGCACCCGGTTCCAAAACCACGCAAATGGCAGCGTTGATGCGCAACGAAGGTGCGATCCTCGCCAATGAATATTCAGCCAGCCGCGTAAAAGTGTTGCATGCCAATATCAGCCGCTGTGGCGTCAGCAATGTGGCGCTGACGCACTTTGATGGTCGTGTGTTTGGTGCCGCCCTACCTGAGCAGTTTGATGCCATCCTGCTGGATGCGCCCTGCTCCGGCGAAGGTGTGGTACGTAAAGATGCCGACGCCCTGCGTAACTGGACACTGGCCAGCACTGAAGAGATTGCCGCAACCCAGCGTGACCTGATCGACAGTGCATTCCATGCATTACAACCTGGCGGCACGTTGATCTACTCCACCTGCACGCTGAACCAGATTGAGAACCAACAGGTCATCGCTTGGTTGCAGCAGCGCTATCCCGATGCGGTCGAAATCGTGCCTTTGGGCGACCTGTTTGTCGGTGCCGAGCGTGCATTGACGCCGGAAGGCTTCCTGCATGTCTTCCCACAAATTTTCGACAGTGAAGGCTTCTTTGTCGCACGCCTGCGCAAAACCGCCAGCATCCCGGCGCTGCCCGCGCCCACCTATAAAGTGGGTAAATTGCCCTTCTCGCCGGCCAGCCGCAAGCTGGTTGCTGAAGTGCAACAGGCGGCAGCTAAGGTGGGTATCGAGTGGGATGAGCATCACTCGCTGTGGCAGCGTGATAAAGAACTGTGGCTGTTCCCGGCTGCGCTGGAAAACTGGCTCGGCAGAGTACGGTTCTCACGCATTGGATTGAAGCTGGCAGAAACCTTCCCGAAAGGCTTTCGCTGGCAGCATGAAGCCGTGGTTGCCCTTACGCAACCTGGCAGCGCACTGGATTTCGAATTGACGGAAATGGAAGCAGAAAGCTGGTATCGCGGCCAGGATATTCACCCTGAAACCGCTCCGGCTCGCGATGAAGTAATCGTCACCTATCAGCAACAGCCATTGGGTTTAGCCAAGAAAGTCAGTAACCGCATCAAAAACAGCTACCCACGCGAACTGGTGCGCGACGGGCGTTTGTTCCGTTAAGTCTACTGCAGCTGAACCAGCGTTAAGCGATTACCGAATACTGCTCCGGTGTCGATGTAATGCTGGTTCGCCACATTGAGCGGCTGTTCCAGCGGCGTGTGGCCGAAATAGAAATCGCTCGCACCGTCAATACTGGCGGAAGCGCCACGATGATGGCGGCCGAGACGATCGCGGCTCCACACTACCTGATGCCAGTCCACGTCCTGACCCAATTCATAATGGCTGGCGGGATAGTCGGCATGGGCGATCACCACCACGCGATCGGCTAACTCCAGATGCAAAATCAGCGGGAGATCGGCACAGCGTTTAAGCGCATGACGTGCCGCAATTAAATCCGCGCCTTTTAACTGCCAGAACCAGTCACCGCCGTTCATCATCCACAGCATCGGGTCCTGGCCTTCCAGTGCCGACAATGCCATCTGTTCGTGATTACCACGCACGCAGCGAAACCATGGCTCCTGTAATAGTTGCAAGCAGCCGGGGCTGTCGGGCCCGCGATCGATTAAATCCCCCACTGAGAGCAGCAGGTCTCGCTCTTTATCGAAGTCATGCAGAATTAGTTGCGAATCCAGCTGAGCGCGGCAACCATGCAAATCACCCACCACCCAAATGTTACGCCACGTTTTGGCACTCACCGTCTGGTAAAACATGTAATCTTCCCCGGTTGACTGGAAGTTTAGTGAACCCGGCATAAAGTATAGTCCGGTGAGATGAAGCCAGGGGAGGGAGCAGCGTGAGCAGCCGTAAACAATTTATCGGTGTACTGGTGTTTATATTTCTCGGCAGCCTGTTGCTGCTGGAATCGCTGGCGCGATTGGTGCATCTGCTGTTTGTGGGCTGAAGGATTTTGTCATCTCAGAAGTTTCAACAGCGGCCGCGTCCTGCAGCCCTGATGAAAGTCCCGTCCGGCGCTTATCTCCGGCGCTCATTAAAGGCGTTAGCTCTGTGCAGGACGGCGGCTACTCTATCAATCCAGACAATTCCGAACAAGTTAAATGATATTAACTATCATTCTCATTATTAATTTTTACGCTTCGCTTACATTAGTGATGGTGATTTAAGCTTTTATCCTTGCTGCCGATATCCTCCTACCCCCTTTCCACAGCAAAGAGATCATGAAGAGGCTTTCTGCAATCACACTGATGCTGTTGCTGGTCAGCATGCCCACACACGCCAAAAGGCACGTTGAACTGATCGAGCAAGGCAGTTACATCAACAGCGAAGGACAGTCGATCCATCGTCCCGCGCATACGCAAAATAATGACGTACCCGAAGGCGCAACGGCCCGTTGCCGCGATGGTTCATACAGTTTTAGCACCCATCATCGCGGCACCTGCTCGCGTCACGGCGGCGTCGCGGCGTGGCTGGCATCTTAAGCCACACGCCATTAACAGCGTGTGCCAGACTTAAAGGACAGTATTTTCTTAAGGAGTGAGCAATGAAAGACTATTACAAAATCGATCTGGAGCTTTTCATGCAAAATAACGCGGACTTGATTCGCGACATTAAAAGCAAAGCGCCAGTCTATGCGGATGAATTGGGATTAGAGGTGGTGCAATATATTAATCGGGAAGTTAAACAAGCTCACCTGGATTATATTGATAGCCTTGGCGTGCGCGACCCATATGAATATTACGTGTCGCAACATGAAGAAGATCGTTACCTGGCTGACACGCTAATTGCTCAGCATCGTGCCGCTTTACACCACACTGCTTAACCAACTGATTTGCCACACAAGCCGTGTGGCAAACGGTGTTCTCTAGCGCGAGAGGAAGAATATCGCCAGCAAGAAGAATACCCACAATCCGGCGAAGGTCGCAAAGCCTACACGCGGGGTTTTCGTCCTTCCGACGACAACACCAATAAAGAGACTCAGCAGCGTTAAGGTGCCAATCATTACCCAGAGAAGATATTGCGCATTTGCCATGAAGGATCCTTATTAATCGGCAATACAAACAGTGCGCACTCTTATACCATTTTTCATGCTATCTGGCTGCTGTTTAATGTCCGCATCTTTCGTGCTGGCATGGTTCTATTACGCCGTTGGATGCCCGCAACGCACCGTTTTTAATTGTTCCAGCTGATTCAACCGCGCAGTCGCATGCTGGTTGGCGCTGGCCTTGGCGATACCGTTGCCAATACCAAAATCGCCGATAAAACCAATCACCGTGAGCGCATCAAACTCGCCGGTTTTGTCGATTTGCTGCTGGACGCTGTGGGATTTCGCGATCTCCTGATCCAGTGCCGCGCAGTTGTAGGTTTGCGCTTCTTCATCACTGACTTTGGGTGATTGCGGGTATTGCTTCAATGCGCAGCCGCTGAGCAGCAGCATCGCGGTAAACAGCACAGCAGGTTTTAACATCGCAAGACTCTCGTTTTGGCCGGCAGGGTTGGCGTGTGGCTGAGAGGAAATGTAGAACGTGAAGCGTGGCGCGATTGGCGAATTAGCTGGGGGAATTGCGGGTATTTTGCGCAAAGATTAGGTAAGGATTATTGCTGGGTAGGAGTTTGATTCGGATATAAAGATTTCGGACAAATTTCGGAAAATCTGGGTTAAAATACAATTTTAATCATAAAAATCAATAGAATAAAAAAAGACCCAATACGATTCCTGTATCGGGTCCAGGGAAATGGCTCTTTGAGAGCCGTGCGCTAAAAGTTGGCATTTTTGAAGGCGAGTTCGCCTTGCCATTTAAAGGTAGTCCAAGGGTGGTTATTTTCCAGCCAACCGTCACGATGCGGTAAGGAAGCTGCCAACTCTGTGATCGTGCTGGCACATCGGAAAAGCAAGCGTAGCGGCAAAACTGTGCGCTACGCCCGAATTTTGCAGGGATTACTTACCGCACAGCTGTTGCGCGCGATCAACGATCGGTTGCAGGCTCATTTTCTGGCCAGGATGCGCTTTGTCTTCCGCCACGATGGTATCGATGGATTGCTGAGTGCCTTTTCCCGCGTCAGCGCGTGCATGGGCTTTATCATTCAGCGGATATTGCAGCAAGGTGCTCGGATTGATGGCAAACAGCGCGCCATCTTTCTCACAGGTCAGCATCACCTCTTCGCGGGTGAAGGGCCATTTGTCCTTGCCAATTTCAAAGCGGCTGACGGTAATAATCTGTGCGGCCATCGCCTGGCTGCACAGCGCCATCAGAATGCAGGCTGGAATCAATTTCTTCAGCAAAATATCGACCTCATTTTTCATTCATTACAATTCAGGCCGGTGACAGCGTGGCAAACACGCTAACCAATCCGACAACAACAATGGCCAGCAGCAGCTCAAGCTGCGTCAGGCGAATAAACTGCTGCGGCGCGTGGCTGCCCGCGACGCGAAAACGTGGCACCAGAATATAGCGATTGATCAGCGCAATGCCCACCATCATCATCACCAGCATCACTTTAACCACCAGCATCGCACCCCACAGCGTGGCACCCCAATTGAGCGGCGTTCCGCCAATCATCAGGCTGTTGATCATCCCGGTGAGCAACGCCAGTGCGACAGCCAGATGCCCATAACGCGAAAAGCGCATCATGCAGCGAATCGCATCGGTGCGATACGTAATCTGACGGGCTTCACGCATCAGCAATAACAGAGGCAGTAAGCCGCCGGTCCAGAACGCAGCAGCAATCAAATGCAGCGCGTGATTGCTCTGCTGCAATAAGCCTGGTAAACCATCGCGCATCGCGGCGTGCCCGACGCCTGCCAGCGCCACCAACTGCAACAGGCCACTGATCAACAAGAGCTGCTGGCGCAGTGTGCCACGCAGCAGCAAGGCCAGCGTGCTGAGCAGTGCGAACCCTAGCTCCCAACGCCACACCGCGCCGAAGCGCGTGGCTAATACCGCTTGCCAGGTTTCCACGTCACCGACATTGCGCCAGTCGCCGCTCATCAGACCGGTTTGCGTGGCCAGCATGAATACCGCGCTGAGCAAACTCAATAACGCTGTCGTCACTAAAATTGAGTGCAGACGTTGCGCCAGCACCGGGCGATAACGCCGTGGCGCCAGCAGAGCCGTATAGAACGCGCTGCCAGCCAGCAATAACACCGCAATAAAATGCAGGGCGCGCAGACCAATCCACAACGTGCTCAGGCTCATCGATTACTTCACGCTGAACGCGTAACTTCCCTTGGTTTTGTGACCATCAACGGACAACACATGCCAGTTCACCTGATAGTGACCTGACGGCAATGGTTTGCTGATCGGTACGATCAACTGATCATGCTGCTTGTCGTTGAGTTTGGCTTTTTCCACGGCCATCGGCTGATTCTGGGCATTAAGCACCTCAACACCACTGAAGGCAGGCTCAACATCTTCAGTGAAGGTCAGCGTAAGATTTTGTGGCGAGCTGTCGATCACCGCTTTATCGGCGGGAACCGGCGTTTTCAGGTGAGCATGTGCCAGTGCAAACTGACTGAAGACCAACGTGGATGACGCCAGCAACAGCGCCATAATCGGGTTTAACGCAGTTTTCTTCATAACTTCTTCCCTTTGCCATGCGGCGCTCTGCCGCAAACGTGGCAGCAGGATACGCCGCTGGCAAAGACGTGTCGAGACTTGCGGTGCGATCCAATTTCCTTGATCCGTAAAGGGGAAACCATTACTTTTGCCCCTGTTTATCAGGAGAAATGCATGAGCCAAAACCTTGCCCTGTTGTCGCAGGAAGAGAAAGACAAAGTGAATGTCGATCTGGCCGCCGCAGGTGTGGCCTTTAAAGAGCGCTACAACATGCCCGTGATCGCGGAAATGGTTGAGCGCGAGCAACCGGAAGCCCTGCGCGAGTGGTTCCGTCAACGTTTGATGAGCTATCGCCAGACATCGCTCAGCCTCTCTCGCCTGCCCTACGAACCCAAACAGAAGTAATTAACCTATGTTACGCGTTATCGATACCGAAACCTGTGGCTTGCAAGGCGGCGTGGTCGAAGTCGCGTCGGTGGATGTGATCGACGGACAGATCGTCAATCCGATGAGCGATTTGATTTGCCCGGACCGCCCTATCAGCCGTCAGGCCATGGCGGTGCATCGCATTACGGAAGCGATGGTCGCCGATAAGCCGACCATTGAAGAAGCGATTGTTCGCTATCATGGCAGCCCGCATTACGTGGCGCACAATGCCAGTTTCGATCGTCGCATGCTGCCCATCATGCCCGGTGAATGGATTTGCACCATGACGCTGGCACGCCAGTTGTGGCCGGGCATTAAATACGGTAATCAGGCACTGCGTCACAGCCTGAAGCTGGACGTCACGCCACCTGCTGAACTGCATGCGCACCGTGCGTTGTATGACTGCTATGTCACCGCTGCGCTGCTGATCCGCATCATGGAGACCTCCGGCTGGAGCGTCAGTGATATGGTCGGCCGCTGTCAGCCCGCAGAAGTCAGCGGTGATGTGTTCCCGTTTGGTAAATATCGTGGGCAAAGCATTGTCAGCATTGCGCGTAAAGATCCCGGCTACTTACGCTGGGTGCTGGAAAATGTGCGCGATTTGCGCCCACCGTTACGGCAGGCGCTGCGCAAGTACGTGAAGGTCGATCAATAATCGACGCGGTCTGGCAAGCTGCCCTGCGCCAGACCGATCAGGAAGGTAAACTCCTGCGCGACGCCTTCATACGCTTTAAAACGCCCCGATTTACCGCCGTGACCGGAATCCATCTCGGTACACAGCAGCAGTAACGTATCGTTGGTTTTCAGCTCACGCAGTTTTGCTACCCACTTCGCCGGTTCCCAATACTGCACCTGGGAATCGTGCAATCCTGTCGTCACTAACAGATGCGGGTAGGCTTTCGCTTCGATGTTGTCATACGGGCTGTACTGACGAATGATGTGGTAAAACTCTTCCTGCTCCGGGTTGCCCCACTCGTCATATTCGCCGGTGGTCAGCGGGATTGATGGGTCCAGCATCGTCGTCACCACATCGACAAACGGCACTTGCGCCACGACACCGTGGAACAGTTCGGGGGCAAGGTTAATCACACCGCCCATCAACAAGCCGCCCGCACTGCCGCCCATCGCATATAGCTGCTGCGGATTGCCGTAGCCTTTCGCCACCAGCGCCTGCGTCACATCAATGAAGTCGGTAAAGCTGTTCATCTTATTCTTCAGGCGACCATCGTCATACCACTGCTGTCCCAGCTCGCCACCGCCACGCACATGGATAATCGCGTAGACAAAACCGCGTTCCAGCAGGCTGATGCGGCTGGTGCCAAAACTGGCATCCATGCTACTGCCGTAAGCACCATAGCCGTAAGCCAGCAGGGGATTACTGCCCGGTTTGAAATGCTTGCGGTGATAGACCAGCGATACCGGCACTTCGGTGCCATCACGCACCGTGATCCAGTGATGTTCGCTTTTGTAGTCCTCTGAGTGGAAGCCCGGTACTGGCGTCTGTTTCAACACACGGCGATCGCCCGTCTCCATATTCAGTTCAAACAGCGTGGTCGGCGTGGTCATGGATGAGTAGCCATAACGCAGCGTGTCACTTTCCGGGGTTGGATTGTAGGCCAGCCAGGTGACATAAGCCGGATCGTCAAAGGCGATCCCGATGCTTTCTCCGCTTTCCCAGTTGATCTGCCGCAGCGTGTTGACGCCGCGCTGGCGCTCTTCCACCACCAGCCAATGCCGGAACAGCTGGAAATCCTCCAGCACCACGTTATCGCGTGCCGGAATCAACGCCTGCCAGCGGTTCTCGGCCAGCCACGCGCTGCGGTACAGGCCAAAGTTTTTGCCGTCGCGATTCGAGCGAATGTAAAACTGATGATTGTAGTGATCGATACTGTATTCATGATCGCGACGACGCGGGCAGAACACCTGCGGCTGCGCATCCGGGTACTCGGCATCAATCAGCTGGATTTCGCTGGTGGTGGTGCTGTACATCGCAATCAGGATGAAGTGCTCGGAGGTGGTTTTATGCACGCTGAGGTGGAAGCTCTCATCCTGCTCTTCATACACCAGCTGATCGTCTGATTGCGGATGGCCCAACTCATGACGCCACACCTGGTACGCGAGTAGCGTTTTCGGGTGCTTGCGCACGTAGTACAGCGTGCGCGAATCATTGGCCCACGCCACGCTGGAAGAGGCATTGCTCAGCACTTCCGGATACCAGCTACCACTCTCCAGGTTACGGAAACGGATGCCATACTGACGACGCGACAGAAAATCTTCCGCCAGCGCCATCACCTGGTTATCAGGAGAAATGGCCAGTGCGCCCATGGTGTAGAAATCGCTGTGGGAGGCACGCTGGTTGCCGTCGATCAGCAGTTGCCAGGGTTCATCCGCTGGTGCGTTCACCGACTGACGAAAATAGAGCGGATATTCGTTGCCCACCTCGTAGCGGCTTTGATATCGATAGCCGTTTTTTACGTAGGGGACGGAGTGGTCCTGCGGCGGGATGCGGTCGACAATCTCTTTTAGCACCCGCTCCTGCAGTGGGTCCTGTTGCGCCATCATCGCTTTACCGTAAGCATTCTCGGCGTGCAGATGTGCCAGAATCTCTGGGTTTTCACGCTCGTCATCGCGCAGCCAATAATAGTTATCGGTGCGCGATTCGCCGTGCAGGTTCATGACGTGGGGGATTTTCTTCGCTTGCGGCTGGTTCATTCTGGCTCCTTTCCCTGAAAGACAACATTCAGCAAGCGTGGCACTTATCACGCGGGAAGCCAAGCAGCAGCGCACAGGAAGTACAGTGAAGGGCCGCATGACCAGGCCCTCCGTTCAATTATGCGGCTTTCTCCGCCTGAATATCGCGCTGAATACCGTCGCGCACATCCTGCGGGATCTTCAGGGCATCGCCCAGTGCAGAGAGATAGCTGCGCTCCATAAAGTGATCCACATCGATAGCGGCGCAACTCAGGAAATAGAGCTCTAGCGCCTCTTCTTCGTTTTTCACATCTGCTGCCAGCCACTGTGGATCGAGCGGACGGTTCATCGCTTGCTGTATCAGCGTTTCCGCCTGTGAACCATAACCCGCCTGATGGATATTCTGCTCAATGGCGGCGCGTTCGCGATCGTCAATATGACCATCACTTTTGGCGGCGAACACTAACGCCGTCACCAGACGTTCAGCGCGCTGATCAACGGGCGTCTGCAATTGACCAAATCCCGGCTCATCCTGATGCGTTTCACGCACACGCTGTTTGTATTTATTCCACAGCACGGCACCCGCTGCCGCACCGCCGCCGACCAGCAAGGCTTTGCCGCCATATTTGGTCAACAGGCTTCGTGTAGACTTGCTCGCCACCAGCAATCCCGCTAACCCACCCAGCGCGCCGGGTGCCAGCATATCGCTCAAACCACCGGCTTTGCCGTCGCCGCCCTTCTTCGCCAGCACCGACTGGATTTGCTGCAACCAATTGCTCATCGTTTAACTCCCGTTTAAGTTTCCGCGTTCCATGCTGCCGCAGCTTGTGTCAGGTAACGTCAGAGCGGGAAAAGTATGGCAAACCTGATGAAGGCGAATGCGTGAGTACGCAAACGTTTTCGTATATACTGCGCGCGCATTTTGACTGCTAAGGTGAAATTATGACGACTCTCGGAACCGCGCTGCGCCCTGCCGCAACGCGTGTGATGCTGTTAGGTTCAGGCGAATTGGGCAAAGAAGTGGCGCTGGAGTGTCAGCGTCTGGGTGTGGAAGTGATTGCCGTGGATCGTTATGCCGATGCACCTGCAATGCACGTTGCGCACCGTAGCCATGTGATCAATATGCTGGACGGTGATGCGCTGGCTGCGTTAATCGCGCAGGAAAAGCCGCACTTTGTGGTGCCAGAAATTGAAGCTATTGCCACTGAAAAACTGCTGGAACTGGAAGCACAAGGCCAGAAAGTGGTGCCTACCGCGCGTGCTGCGCGCCTGACCATGAACCGCGAAGGTATTCGCCGTCTGGCGGCAGAAGAGTTGTCGTTACCGACTTCAACCTATCAGTTCGCTGACAGCAAGGAGAATTTCGTAGCGGCCGCCAATGAAATTGGCTTCCCGTGCATCGTTAAACCGGTAATGAGTTCATCGGGCAAAGGTCAGAGCTTCATCCGCGAAGCGAGCCAGCTGGATAAAGCCTGGGATTACGCGCAGCAAGGCGGACGTGCCGGTGCCGGTCGCGTGATCGTTGAAGGCGTTGTGAAATTTGATTTCGAAATCACCCTGCTGACCATCAGCGCAGTGGATGGCATCCATTTCTGCGCGCCGATTGGCCATCGTCAGGAAGATGGCGATTACCGTGAATCCTGGCAGCCACAGCAGATGACCGACCTGGCGCTGCAACGCGCTCAGGATATCGCCGCAAAAGTGGTGAAAGCATTAGGTGGATACGGTCTGTTTGGCGTTGAGCTGTTTGTCTTCGGTGATGAGGTGGTGTTTAGCGAAGTGTCGCCACGCCCACACGATACCGGCATGGTAACGCTGATCTCTCAGGATCTGTCCGAGTTTGCTCTGCATGTGCGCGCGTTCCTCGGCTTGCCAATCGGTGGCATTCGCCAGTATGGCCCGGCGGCTTCGGCGGTGATTCTGCCACAGCTGGACAGCAACAATGTGCAGTTCGTGAACATCGAAGCGGCATTGGGTGCCGGTCTGCAACTGCGCCTGTTCGGCAAGCCGGAAATTGCCGGTCAGCGTCGCCTCGGCGTAGCACTGGCAACCGGTGACAATACCGACGAGGCGATTGCGCGTGCCGTAGCAAGCGCCGCAGCCGTGAAAGTTGAGGGCTAATCCCCTCGGCTGCTATTCGTCTATTGAGACAGCGTAAAAGGGCGGCCACCAGGCCGCCCTTTCAGTTCCAATAATGCATGCTCAATTAAATCTGCAAATACGTTATTTCGCGCCTTCAATGGCTTCGCGAGCCAGACGCGTAATGCGATCCCAATCGCCGCTTTCCAGCGCATCATTCGGCACCAACCACGAACCACCAATACAGAGCACGCTTTTCAGCGCCAGGTAGTCACGATAGTTGGCGGGTGAAATACCGCCGGTTGGGCAGAAACGCACCTGCGGGAACGGACCGCCAATCGCTGACAGCGCTTTAACACCCCCATTCGCCTCAGCCGGGAAGAACTTAAACTCGCGCAGGCCATAATCCATACCCAACATCAGTTCAGAAACGGTACTGATGCCCGGAATCAGTGGCACCGGACCTTCAACTGCGGCTTTCAGCAACGGCTCGGTCAAACCTGGGCTGATCACGAACTGCGCACCGGCGTCAGTCACCTCTTTCAGCTGCTGGGTGTTGATCACTGTGCCCGCGCCGACAATCGCTTCTGGCACTTCTTTGATCATTGCACGCAGCGCGTCCATCGCGACCGGCGTACGCAGCGTCACTTCCAGTACGCGCACACCACCAGCCACCAGCGCTTTGGCCATCGGCACGGCGTGTTCCAGTTTATTCACCACGATCACCGGCACAACCGGGCCCGTCGTCATGATCTGTTCAGCAGTGGTTTTCCAGTTCTTCATCACGTTTCCTTAGTTGCATCAGCCCGACTCACATCCGGCTGTCAATGTTTGGGCTCTACCATACAAGATTGGCTGGAGCGGCGTCTATCGGATATCAAAATTTTTTGAAACTCTGGTTCAGTTTTAAGAAAAATGAATTTCCTATCGAGCAGGTTTTATTCCTGCAGCGTTATTCCCTGATGCCCGACACACTTCTTCATCCGAAAAAACCAGATATCAATGACAACAGGATAAGTAGCAGGATTATCGCGGAAGCCAATGCCATGCCCAGCAAAATCGCATGGAATGCGAGCGTACCGCAGCCAAAAATCAACGCGCCCCTCACACTCCATTTGTTCTCTTTACGCATCCCGCCAACAAAGGCCAGGAGTAAGGCCGCCGTAGCGAAGCTAAGCGCAACAGTAGTCAGTATTTGATCGATGTTTATTTTTCTTGCGGATTCAGCTGAGGAAGGAGCTTTACCTTTCAATCCGTCGATAACACCTTTTTTAATCTCGCTGACGTGTCTGGCGACGACACTTTCGAGCGAAGGCGATGCCGAGTAAGGCCCTGTCGAGAAATGAATAAGGCTGATAATCAGTGCTAACGCGCCAAAAATCATACCGGCTGAGCTCCATGCGTTCTTCACTAACGTATTCACACAATGATCCTTTATTTGAACAACCTGCTGCGTGCAGCAAATACTGTTACACCCTCTCTGGTCCGTCAACGCTTACATTTTCTGGAAATAAAAAAACGCTTTCGATTAACATCATCGAAAGCGTTTGTCGGTTGTATCTCATGCCTAACCAGTCGCTAAATCACTGGCTGTGCCATCACAAATTATTCAAACTCATTCCACGAACGGCCATCACGCGTAATCATCGCGACGGAAGCCACCGGGCCCCATGTGCCGGCCTGGTATGGCTTAGGCGCTTCAGCATCGGCGTTCCAGGCATCAATGATGGAATCCACCCAGCCCCACGCCGCTTCCACTTCGTCACGGCGTACAAACAGCGCCTGAATACCACGCATGGTTTCCAGCAGCAGACGCTCATAGGCATCCGCCAGATGCGACTGGTTGAAGGTCTCAGAGTAGCTCAGATCCAGCTTGGTGGTCTGCAGTTTGTGCTTGTGATCCAGACCCGGCACTTTATTCAGGATCTCGATATCCACACCTTCATCTGGCTGCAGACGAATCGTCAGCTTGTTCTGCGGCAGTTCAGCGTAGGAGTCTTTGAACAGGTTCATCTCTGGGTTCTTGAAGTACACCACAACCTCAGAGCATTTGGTCGGCAAACGCTTACCGGTACGCAGGTAGAACGGCACGCCCGCCCAGCGCCAGTTGTCGATATCAACACGGATCGCCACGAAGCTCTCGGTAGCGCTCTGCTTGTTCGCGCCCTCTTCTTCCAGGTAGCCTGGCACTTTTTTGCCCTGCACGAAGCCGGCGGTGTACTGGCCACGCACGGTTTTTTCACGCACGTTGGTTTGGTCGATACGACGCAGCGAACGCAGCACCTTCACTTTCTCATCACGGATGGCATCCGCACTGAGATCGGATGGCGGTGACATGGCGATCATGGTGAGGATCTGCAACAGGTGGTTCTGGATCATGTCACGCATCTGGCCAGCTTTATCGAAGTAACCCCAACGGCCTTCGATACCCACCTCTTCCGCCACGGTAATCTGCACGTGATCGATGGTGCGGTTATCCCAGTTATTGACGAAGATGGAGTTGGCGAAACGCAGTGCCAGCAAGTTCAGTACTGTCTCTTTACCGAGATAGTGGTCAATACGGAACACCTGGCTCTCTTCGAAGTACTTGCCAACGCTGTCATTGATCTCTTGCGAGGTCTCGAGCGAGGTGCCGAGCGGCTTCTCCATCACCACGCGCGCCGGTTTAGCATTCAGCTTGGCGGCGCCCAGGCCGTCGCAAATGGCACCAAAGGTGCTCGGCGGCATGGCGAAGTAGTTGATGGTGACACGATCTTTCTGGTCAAGCATCTTGCCCAGTTTGGTGAAATGCGAGGTGTCGTTAACGTCGAGGTTGCAGAAATCGAGACGGCTGCTGAGTTTATCCCACAGCGCTTCGTCGATTTTCTCCTTCATGAAGGTTTCCAGCGCTTCACGGACCACTTTGGTGTACGCGTCTTTGTCCCACTCCGCGCGCCCCACGCCGATGATGCGTGTGGTGTCGTGAATCTGACCGGCTTTCTCCAGCTGATACAGTGAAGGCAACAGTTTCCGGCGAGCAAGATCGCCTTTGGCACCGAAAATAACCAGATCGCATGCCTGGGCTGTTTGTGTTACCGCCATTTTCCTCTCCTCGTTGCAGGATATACCCGGTTTGAGCGTCCTCATCATCCCAGGTCCTTATTGTAATTTTCTTACAGCACAATGTACTTTTTTCCCCGCATCGGAACAACCCAGACGCGGTGTGGCATTAGCCATTACTTTGAACATGATGGCGAACAAAGGTGTGTTGTGGTGTGCGCTTTTGCCGCTTTTTCTGTTTCGATGTTTGTCGGGATAAAACCCGGCAACGATCAAAGTATGACAAAAAAAACGCGCTTACATTTGTCCGCTGCTGCGTGCGAGGGTGTATTACACGGTATATTGTTGTGAATTGGCAGCGTTTTATCATGTGATGAACGCGACGAAAGTGATTGAGACGCATCGGGTTAACGACATGCTGGAATATATTCAGGCGCAACTTCACGCGCTGAGCAAATCAGAACGGAAAGTGGCAGAACAGATTCTTGCCGCTCCGCAGCAGGCGATGCACTCCAGCATCGCCACCCTGGCCCGTGCCGCCGATGTCAGCGAACCGACCGTTAATCGCTTTTGTCATCGTATGGGCACGCGCGGCTTCCCCGACTTCAAGTTACGGCTGGCGCAGAGTCTGGCGAAAGGACCGAACTGGGTCAGTCGCGATGTGGAAGAAAATGACAGCGTCGAAAGTTACAGCCACAAGATTTTTGATTCCGCCCTCGCCGGTTTAAGCCACGTGCGCCAACAGTTGGATCTACAGGTCATTGATCAAGCCGTTTTGGCTCTGACTCAGGCCCGAAAAATCGCCTTCTTTGGTCTTGGTGCCTCAGCGGTTGTGGCGCACGACGCGACCAATAAATTCCTGCGCTTTAATCTGCCGGTCATCTGGTCAGAGGATATTGTGATCCAGCGCATGAGTTGCATAAATAGTGGGCCAAATGACGTTTTTGTTCTCATATCACATACTGGTCGAACCAAAAATATGATAGAACTGGCTCGCCTGGCGCGTGTAAACGCTTCCACAGTACTGGCTATCACCTCTCCGGGTTCACCCCTTGCGGCAGAAGCAACCCTCGCACTGACGCTCGATGTACCTGAAGATACGGATATCTACCTGCCGATGGTTTCCCGCCTTGCGCAATTAACCGTGGTTGATGTTTTGGCGACAGGTTTTACCCTTGAGCGTGGCGCGGCTTTCCGCGAAAATCTGAAACGGGTGAAAGAAGCGCTCAAAGATTCGCGCCTGGAAAAGCGGGTGCAGTAAAATAATTAACATCACATTCACAATGTGAGTCGAATCACAGCCCATCGATCATATAGAATATGCGATTACACCGTGTCCCCTTGAGAGTGACACGAACCTTTGTCAACGGAGTCCTTCATGTCAAGACGTCTCAGAAGAACCAAGATCGTAACTACCCTCGGCCCAGCCACCGATCGCGACAATAACCTCGAAAAAATCATCGCGGCGGGCGCGAACGTGGTGCGACTCAATTTCTCCCACGGCACCCCTGAAGACCACCAAATGCGCGCCAACAAGGTGCGTGAGATTGCCGCTAAGCTTGGCCGTCACGTGGCGATTCTGGGCGACCTGCAAGGTCCAAAAATTCGTGTTTCCACCTTCAAAGAAGGCAAAGTCTTCCTGAATGTCGGCGATCGCTTCCTGCTGGATGCGGATATGGGCAAAGGCGAAGGCGATAAAGAGAAAGTCGGTATCGACTACAAAGGCCTGCCAGAAGACGTGGTGCCTGGCGACATCCTGCTGCTGGATGATGGTCGCGTGCAGTTGAAGGTGCTGGAAGTTCAGGGTGTGAAAGTCTTCACCGAAGTCACTGTCGGCGGCCCGCTTTCCAACAATAAAGGCATCAATAAACTCGGTGGCGGTCTGTCTGCAGAAGCGCTGACGGAGAAAGATAAAGTCGATATCATCACCGCCGCGAAAATCGGCGTGGATTATCTTGCCGTGTCCTTCCCACGTAATGGGGAAGACATGAACTACGCTCGCCGCCTGGCGCGCGATGCAGGTTGTGATGCCAAACTGGTGGCCAAAGTCGAACGTGCTGAAGCCGTTGCGTCACAGGAAGCGATGGATGATATCATCCTCGCCTCTGACGTAGTGATGGTCGCACGTGGCGACCTCGGCGTTGAGATTGGTGATCCAGAACTGGTGGGTATCCAGAAGGCGCTGATTCGTCGTGCGCGTCAGCTGAACCGTACCATCATCACCGCCACGCAGATGATGGAGTCGATGATCACCAACCCGATGCCAACCCGCGCTGAAGTGATGGACGTGGCGAACGCCGTGCTGGATGGTACCGATGCTGTGATGTTGTCAGCTGAAACGGCTGCTGGCCAGTATCCAGCGGAAACCGTGTCTGCGATGGCGAAAGTGTGCCTCGGTGCGGAAAAAATCCCAAGCGTCAACGTGTCTAAGCACCGTCTTGAAGTGCAGTTCGACAACGTGGAAGAAGCGATTGCGATGTCCGCGATGTATGCAGCCAACCACCTGCAGGGTGTTTCTGCCATCATCACCATGACCGAATCGGGCCGTACCGCGCTGATGACCTCACGTATCACTTCTGGCCTGCCGATCTTCGCCATGTCACGTCACGAACGTACATTGAACCTGACTGCGCTGTATCGCGGCGTGACGCCGGTTTACTTCGACAGCAACAATGATGGTGTAGCCGCCGCGCATGATGCAGTGAACCTGCTGCGCGACAAAGGTTTCCTCGTCTCGGGCGACCTGGTGATTGTCACCCAGGGCGACGTGATGGCAACCACCGGCACCACCAACACCAGCCGTGTTCTGCGCGTAGACTAAACGCGCACGCTCCACCAACAGCGGCTGTAACAACATGGATAAACGCGACTGCCTGGCAGTCGCGTTTTTATTTTTTCTGACAAGGAGGCCAGATGGCCCGCTATAAACCGATTACCCAACTCACCGGACGGGTGCTGCTGTTCCCGCTCGCGCTGGTGTTGTTTGAGTTCGCGACTTACATCGCCCATGACATGATTCAGCCCGGCATGCTGCTGGTCACTTCTGAATTCAACGTCGGCCCGGAATGGGTGTCAACTTCTCTTACTGCTTATCTGATGGGCGGCGTGGTGCTGCAGTGGCTGCTCGGCCCGCTCTCGGACAAATATGGTCGCCGTCCAGTCCTGCTGTTCGGCATTCTGTTCTTTGCTGCGGCCTGCATTCTGACCACCTGGGTCACGAACATCGAACAGTTTGTCACCCTGCGCTTTATCCAGGGCATCAGCCTGTGCTTTATCGGTGCAGTCAGTTATGCCGCAGTGCAGGAAGCGTTTGATGAGGCTTTAGCGGTGCGCATGATGGCGTTAATGGCTAACGTGGCCCTCTTAGCCCCGCTGGCCGGTCCGCTGGCGGGTGCCGCCTGGTTGACCGTAGGTGAATGGCGTAGCATGTTCTGGCTGTTTGCGATTTGTAGCGTGGTGGCTTTTATGGTGCTGTGGCGCATCATGCCGGAAACCGCTGGCGATCGCAGTCACTCCATTGCCCTGCCCAATCTGGCGCGCGCCTATGGCCGTCTGGCACGCGATCGTCAGGTGATATATGGATCTTTCGCTATTGGCCTGGTGTTTATTCCGATTCTGACCTGGGTTGCCCTGTCGCCCGTGATTCTGATGCACGACGAGGGCTTATCGCGCATGGAGTATGCGCTGCTGCAACTGCCAGTGTTCCTCGCCATGATCGCTGGCAACCTGACGCTGGGTAAACTGGCGGGTCGCGTTCCCATCGAGCAGCCGGTCAAATTCGCCGCGTGGCCGATTTTGATAGGTTTGAGCATCTCGTTGCTGGCAAACCTGCTCGACAGCCATACCTACCTGCTGCTGACTGCAGGATTGAGCCTGTATGCCTTTGGTGCAGGCATGGTCAACGCCGGTCTGTATCGTCTGACGCTGTATTCCAGCAGCGAAGGTAAAGGCAGCGTGGCAGCCATGCTGGGTATGATCAGTATTCTGACGCTGGCCATCGGGATTGAACTGGCGAAAGCAGGCTACTTTAGTGGGGGCACGCCATGGTTCAGCGGCATCAATTTTGCGGCGGGTGTGCTGTGGTTTGGCCTGGTCACGCTGTTCCTACGTGAACGTATCCGACGCAGCCACGTTGAAGCGGTAGAATAATCAAAGGGGCCAATCGGCCCCTTCGTTATTTCTTGCGAGGATAAAGCTCCTTGCGCGCATAAGGTTCAATATCCCCTTCTTTGCGCGTTTTCAGCAGCTTTAAAATCCAGGTGTATTGCTCTGGATGCGGCCGCACAAATATCTCAACTTCCTCATTCATTCGCCGCGCCAGGGTGTTATCGTCGGCATCCAGCAAATCGTCCATCGGTGGTCGAACATAGATTTCCAGACGATGTGTCTCGCTGTTGTACACCGGAAACAGTGGCACCACGCGCGCTCGACACACTTTCATCAAACGGCCGACCGCGGGCAGTGTTGCTTTATAGGTGGCAAAGAAATCCACGAACTCACTGTGCTCCGGGCCGTGATCCTGGTCCGGCAGATAGTAACCGTAATAGCCCTGACGCACCGAGGCGATAAACGGCTTAATGCCGTCATTACGTGCATGCATGCGGCCACCAAAGCGACGGCGTACGGTGTTCCACACATAATCCAGCAGCGGATCGCTCTGATTATGGAACATGGCCGCCATCATCTGGCCCTCTGACGCCAGCAGCATCGCCGGGATATCCACGGCCCAACCGTGCGGCACCAGAAAAATCACGTTCTCTTTGTTGGCCTGCAAGGCTTCGATAATTTCACGGCCGTGCCAGTCAACGCGTTGGCGCACACGAGCCGGATCGCGCATCCCCAACTCAGCCATCATCACCATCGCCTGTGGCGCGGTGGCAAACATACGATCAGCAATCTCTTCGCGCTGTGCTTCGCTTAGCTCCGGCAGGCAATAATAGAGATTGATCAACGCACGACGACGCGCACTTTTTGCCAGCTTACCGGCAAACCGCCCCAATCCACCCAAAATCGGGTCGCGCACTTTGGCTGGCAGCATTGCCATGCCCGCCAGCGCACCAATCGCCAGCCAGTTGCCCCAGTATTTCGGTTTTAAAAAAGAACGTTGAAAAACGGGAATAAATTCACTGTTATTTTTCTTTCGGGTTTCCATGCACTCGCCTCTGACAATGACGGGACAATGATAGTGACGGTGGTTAATTTTGCAATCATCATGCGTCAGATAGCAAAAAACCGACGAATAATTCGTCGGTTTTTTCAATATTGGCTACAGAAATGGGTTATTTCAGTGCCAGCTGTGGCAGATAACTCTTCACGTCCGCCAGATAGTTGCTGCGGTCTTTACCCGTCAGCCCTTCCATACGCGGCAGTTTTGCCGTAAGTGGATTTACGGCCTGATTGTTGATCCACACTTCGTAATGCAGATGTGGCCCCGTAGAACGCCCGGTGTTGCCTGACAGCGCAATACGGTCACCGCGCTTCACTTTCTGTCCTGGTTTCACCAGCGCCTTACTCAGGTGCATATAGCGGGTCATATACTGACGACCGTGACGAATCGCCACGTAGTTACCCGCCGCCCCGCCATTTTTTGCCATCACCACTTCACCATCACCCACGGCAAGCACCGGTGTGCCGATAGGCAGTGCGAAATCGACACCCTTGTGCGGCGCGATGCGGCCCGTTACCGGGTTAAGACGGCGCGGATTAAAGTTGGAGGAGACGCGATACTGTTTCACCGTCGGGAAGCGCATAAAACCACGCGCGAGGCCTGAGCCGTTACGATCGTAGAATTTGCCATCTTCAGCGCGGAACGCGTAGTAATCTTTGCCGCCGGTACGCAGACGCACGCCGAGCAGCTGGCTCTGCGCACTTTTGCCATCCAGCATCTCGCGGGACATCAGCACGCTGAAATCATCCCCGGCGCGCAGTTTGCGGAAATCCATCTGCCACTGCATGGCTTTAATGACGTTGCTGGTTTCAGCACTGGTCAAGCCTGCCCGCTGGGCGCTGGCGCCAAAGCTGCCACGCACTTCACCTTTCAGCACACTATTCTGCCACTCACCCTTTTGCATCTCCTGCTGCATCTTAAAGCTGCCATTCGGCTGACGCTCGTAAGTGCGGGTTTCGCGGCGATCCACTTCCCAGGTAAAGTTTTGCAGTTGACCATCCGCATCCAGCGTCCAGCTGAGTTGCTGGCCGACGCGCAGGTTACGGAAGTCTTTATCGCTACTGACTAACGCATTGATATCACTGAGATCAATACCGTACTGATTCAGTGCGCTGCTCAGGGTATCGCCAGAGGAAACGGTGTAATCGTGTTGATTCGGGTTGTCCTGCACATCTTTATCGATGTCATCGGCCGGAATCTCTTCTTCCGGTTCAACCGTGGTCTGATCGATCGGCTCACTGGCTTCGGGTAACAGCGTGCGCAATTCGTTTTTGTCCAGCGTGATGTCTTTCACGATGGGGGCAACATCATGGGGATGGTAAACGTAAGGCCGCCAAACAGCGACGGCCAACGTGATAACAGTTAATGAACCCAGCATAACGCGGTGGGGACGCGGCAAATTATTAAATGCGAGGGCGACAGAGCGGGCTATCTGCTGCACTTTTACTTATTCCTTTATGCTCCATTCAGGCAGCTCGCATACTGGCTCGACAACTGTGAGAGGAATTTCACATAGCTGTCTTTGGTTAAGCTGATTCCCATGCCCAGCGGATCAAGTGTGCCTTTGCGCACGCTGGTTCCGCGAGACACGGCATCGATGACGGCCGGCCTGAATTGTGGTTCAGCAAAAACGCATACGGCTTTCTGCTCAACCAACTGTGTTCGTATTTGATGTAAACGCTGGGCGCCCGGTTGGATCTCAGGGTTGACGGTGAAATGTCCAGCAGGGGACAAACCGTAGTGTTTTTCAAAGTAGCTGTACGCATCGTGAAAAACGAAATAACCCTTACTCTTAACGGGGGCAAGCTGCGCGCCAATATGCTTATCCGCATCTGCTAATTCTGCTTCAAACTGCTGCAGGTTCGCGTCAAGTTTGGCTCTGCTTTGCGGCATAAGTTCCAATAATTTTCCGTGGATTGCAACCGCAGATTGTCGCGCAATCTCAGGTGACATCCACAGGTGCATATTAAACTCACCATGGTGGTGGTGTGTATGAGACGGCTCCTGGTCTTCAGACTTATCTGAGTCATGGTCATGATCGTGACCGTGCTCATGTTCGTCCTCGTCTTCACCACCACGAATCAGCAGCGGTTTCACCCCTGGCATCGCCGCTATTTCGAGATTTTTAGCCTCAGGTAACTCTGCCGCAGACTTGGTCAGAAACGCCTCCATTTCTGGTCCAACCCATACCACTAAGTCCGCGTTTTTAATACGTTTTACATCAGAAGGACGTAAAGCATAATCATGCTCTGAAGCGCCATCTGGCAACAGCACTTCCACTGGCGTCACGCCATCGGCAATCGCCGCTGCGATAAATCCGATCGGTTTGATTGAAGCGACTACGGCTGAGTGCGCGGGCATCGCGCAGGCGGCGGCGAGTGCCGCAGCAGGAAGAGTGAAAGCGAAGCGCTGCTTAATGTGTAACATAATGCGTCATTCCATCGTGACCTGTTGATGAAATGTGATATTATAACATTCGAAATTCAATGCAACCCGTAAATAATATGTCGTCACTTGTTACACTTGAAAACATCTCCGTGAAGTTTTCCCAGCGCCCTGTGCTAGCAGGTATCAGCCTGACGCTGGAGCCGGGGAAAATACTGACGCTGCTTGGGCCGAACGGCGCGGGCAAATCGACGCTGGTCCGGACGGTGCTCGGCCTTCTTACGCCAACAAGCGGTAGCGTCAAACGCACCCCCGGTTTACGCATCGGCTATGTGCCACAGAAATTGCACATTGATCCGACGTTGCCGATCACCGTTGAACGGTTTATGCGTCTGACGCGTGGCAGCAAGCGTGATGCTATTCTCCCGGCTTTGAAACGCGTGCAGGCCGGACATCTGCTCAATGCGCCTCTGCAAAAACTTTCGGGTGGTGAAACCCAGCGTGTGCTGCTGGCGCGTGCCCTGCTCAATCAACCCCAGTTACTGGTGTTAGATGAACCTACGCAAGGCGTTGACGTGAATGGGCAAGTGGCGCTCTACGATTTAATCGATCAGCTTCGCCAGGAACTCAACTGTGGCGTACTGATGGTTTCGCACGATCTGCATCTGGTGATGGCAAAAACTGACGAAGTGCTGTGTCTCAACCACCACATCTGCTGTTCCGGCACGCCAGAAGCGGTGTCTCAGCATCCAGAATTTATCGCCATGTTCGGCCCACGTGGCGCGCAGCAACTAGCAATCTATCGCCATCATCACAATCACCGTCACGATTTACAGGGACGAATTGTGCTGCGTAAAGGAAATGGTCCGTCATGATTGAACTGTTATTACCCGGCTGGCTCGGTGGCGTGCTGCTGGCGCTGGCGGCGGGTCCGCTTGGCTCGTTTGTGGTCTGGCGCCGCATGTCTTATTTCGGCGATACCCTTGCGCACGCTTCGCTGCTCGGCGTGGCCTTTGGCCTGCTGCTCAATGTGAATCCCTATTACGCGGTGATTCTGGTAACCGTATTTCTGGCTCTGGGCTTAGTGTGGCTGGAGCGTCGTCCGCATCTGGCCATTGATACGTTACTCGGCATAATGGCGCACAGCGCGCTGTCGCTGGGTTTGGTAGTGGTCAGCCTGATGCAGGGTGTACGCGTCGATTTAATGGCGTATCTGTTTGGCGATTTGCTGGCGGTCACACCGGATGATTTGTGGATGATGGGCGCTGGCGTGGCCATTGTACTGGCGGTGATGGCATGGCAGTGGCGCTCACTGCTGTCGATGACCATCAGCCCGGAGTTGGCGCAAGTGGATGGCGTCAACATTCAACGCACGCGCCTGATGCTGATGCTGGTCACCGCCTTGACCATTGGTGTGGCAATGAAGTTTGTCGGTGCACTGATTATCACCTCACTGCTGATTATTCCCGCCGCCACAGCGCGTCGTTTTTCCCGTTCACCAGAACAGATGGCCGTGTTTGCGGTGATAATTGGCATTCTGGCGGTCACTGGCGGACTGACGTTCTCCGCCACTTACGACACGCCCGCTGGCCCTTCCGTCGTACTCTGCGCCGCTGTGCTGTTCATCATCAGCATGGCGAAAAAGCCGGCGTCGTAATAAAGGGGCCATTAATGGCCCTAATGCCAGTCAGT
>NZ_JZRH01000024.1:0-43006 GCF_000963985.1 Pantoea sp. BL1
AACATAAAGCAAAATATCGTGAGTACAGTGCTGATGCCCCAATCCCTGAATATGAAGGGGCATGTGGTTTAACCGTACATCTTTTAACTTGCCATCAGGTGAAAGTTACCACATCTTGCCTTGCTCCTGAGCTTCCTAATTATCCGATTAAAGAGCCTACTGATATGCAGGAGCCAGCGACATGCGAAAAATAAATATCAAGCTTGGCGTGCACTGTGTATTCCTAAAATTTATCCAATTAGCTGCATTTAGCAGCCTGATGATTTTAGTGGGCTGCGATCAGTCAAATACAGGTGAATCAAGTGCCGGAAATATAAGAGGATATAACCATGTCGCCAACCAACATGTTAATTGGTTCACCGTCAATGGCTATCGCGCAACGTTAGCAGGCAATACCTGTTGCGTGATGATTCCAAATAAGTGGCGTCTTGGGTTGATGGCTCATATTGAATGGGAAGTCGATCCTAATCCTCATGAAAAAATTCCACGATTGACAAAAGGGGTAGGTTTTGAGCCCAAAGCCCTGGCAGAGCATGAGGCCAAATATCGTCGGTACAGTGCTGATGTCCCAATTCCAGAATACGATGAAAGTGGAGGAATGAACGTACATTTCCTGCCCTGCCATCAGGTCAAGGTCAATGCTGGCATTGCCAGCTATGGTGCGGATACATACCCGATTAAAGAGCCCACTGATATGCAGGAGCCAGCGACATGCGAAAAATAAATATCAAGGTTGGCGCGCCCTATGTATTCCTAAAATTTATCCGATTAGCTGCATTTAGCAGCCTGATGATTTTAGTGGGCTGTGACCAATCTAACGCTGGAGAATCGAGCACCGGGAATATAAGAGGATATAACCATGTCGCCAACCAGAATGTTAATTGGTTCGCCGTCAATGGTTATCGCGCAACGTTAACAGGCAATACCTGCTGCGTGATGATTCCTAATAAGTGGCGTCCAGGACTAATGGCTCATATTGAGTGGGAAGTTGATCCTAATCCGCATGAAAAAATTCCCATGAGAAAAGAAGGGTTCGGATACGACCAAGAAGCTTATGCGCAACATAAAGCTAAATACCGCCATTACAGTACTGATGTTCTCATCCCTGAGTATGATAAAAGCGGCGGAATGAACGTACATTTTCTGCCCTGCCGTCAGGTCAAAGTTTATGCCGGGATAACCAGCTATGGTGCGGATACATACCCGATCAAAGAACCCACTGATATGCAGGAGCCAGCGACATGCGAAAAATAAATATCAAGGTTGGCGCGCCCTATGTATTCCTAAAATTTATCCGATTAGCTGCATTTAGCAGCCTGATGATTTTAGTGGGCTGTGACCAATCTAACGCTGGAGAATCGAGTGCCGGGAATATAAGAGGATATAACCATGTCGCCAACCAGAATGTTAATTGGTTCACCGTCAATGGTTATCGCGCAACGTTAACAGGCAATACCTGCTGCGTAATGATTCCGGATAAGTGGCGTCCCGGACTGATGGCTCATATTGAGTGGGAAATCGATCCTAATCCTGATGCTCGTTTGCCCCCTCTAGGAACAACGGCCTACAACAAGGCTTATGCTGAACATAAAGAAAAATATCGTCAGTACAGTGCTGATGTACCAATTCCAGAATACGATGAAAGTGGAGGAATTAACGTACATTTCCTGCCCTGCCGTCAGGTCAAAGTTTATGCAGGCATAGCCAGCTATGGTGCGGATACATACCCGATTAAAGAGCCCACTGATATGCCGGAGCCAGCGACATGCTAAAAATAAATATCAATGTTGGCGTGCCCTGTGCATTCCTAAAATTTATCCGATTAGCTGTATTTAGCAGCCTGATGATTTTAGTGGGCTGCGATCAGTCAAATGCAGGTGAATCAAGTGCCGGGAATCTGGGTGCAATAAACCATGTTGCTGGGCAAGATATTAATTGGTTCTCTGTGAATGGTTATCACGTACCCGGTACAGGTGGCGGCTATTGTTGCATTATGCTGCCAAATAAATGGCGTTCGGGATTGATGACTCATATTGAATGGGAAGTCGATCCTAATCCTCATGAAAAAATTCCACGATTGACAAAAGGGGTGGGTTTTGAGCCCAAAGCTTTGGCAGAGCATGAGGCCAAATATCGTCGGTACAGTGCTGATGTACCAATCCCTGAATATGAAGGAGCATGTGGTTTAACCGTACATCTTTTAACTTGCCATCAGGTGAAAGTTACCACATCTTGTCTTGCGCCTGAGCTTCCTAATTATCCGATTAAAGATCCCAGTGATATGCAGGAGCCAGCGACATGCGAAAAATAAACATCAAGGTTGACGTGCCCTGTGCGTTACTAAAGTTTATCCGATTAGCTGTAATTTGCAGCCTGGTGATTTTAGTGGGCTGCGATCAGTCAAATGCGGGTGAATCAAGTGCCGGGAATCTGGGTGCGATAAACCATGTTACTGGGCAAGATATTAATTGGATCTCTGTGAATGGTTATCGCGTACCCGGTACAGGTGGCGGCTATTGTTGCATTATGCTGCCAAATAAATGGCGTCCGGGACTGATGGCTCATATTGAATGGGAAGTCGATCCTAATCCTCATGAAAAAATCCCCATGAGAAAAGAAGGGTTCGGATACGACCAAGAAGCTTATGCTGAACATAAAGCAAAATATCGTCAGTACAGTGCTGATGTCACAATCCCTGAATATGAAGGAGCATGTGGTTTAACCGTACATCTTTTAACTTGTCATCAGGTGAAAGTTACCACATCTTGCCTTGCGCCTGAGCTTCCTAATTATCCGATTAAAGAGCCCATTGATATGCAGGAGCCAGCGACATGTCCCAAGTAAAAATCAGAGCAGCGGTATGGGCTCCTCCTCTTTTTCCTGACAATGGCCGTTTACCGACTTCTCAACAAGCGGTAATTGACAATTACCTTCTGCAGAAACAGGAAGAAGAACAATATTTAAATCAGTTTAATGTGCAGACTGAGCGACGCAATGGAGCCGGTTTCACCTGTTCGCAAAGTCTTCACATCAGTTTCTTTTTCGACGGCACAGGTAATAACGAAGATAATGATACCCATCATGCCAGCCCAACGCACCCGACCAATATCGCTAAGTTGTTTCATGCAACATATCCAGTCACTGCTGAAGATGATGGCTATTTCGCCTATTACATGCCTGGTGTTGGTACTGCGTTTCCAGAAATCGGGGAAATGAATTACAGCGGTGCTGGCCTGGCCTATGCGACCGGTGGTGAAGCCAGAATTAACTGGGCGCTACTGATGCTAGCTGATGCCGTTATGTATGCCTCAACTAAAGGCCAGAAACGTCTTTCTCCTGCTAAAGCTAAGAGCAAAATTTCACGGATGGCAGCTGACTGGCCTTTTGATAATCCCGAAAGCCGTAAAGCTGCTTTCTATTCATTTCTGAATAGTGAAATCCGCTCGAAGGTTGCGACGGGCAAACCGAAGTTACTTAAGATTAAACTCTTTATATATGGCTTCTCCCGAGGTGCAGCAGAAGCACGCACCTTTGTTAACTGGCTTACCGGACTGCTTGAAACGCCAAAAGGAGCTGATAAGCCAGAACAAGCCATACTTGGCATCCCGTTAAGCATTGAGTTTTTGGGCCTGCTGGATACCGTGCCTTCCGTGGGTATTGCCCACGTTGCACCATTAGTTGATGGGCATATGGGATGGGCGAATAACACCCAGTTGCTGCCTAGTGAAACACGTTTCCCCAATCTGATCAAATGCTGCCGCCATTTTGTTGCAGCGCATGAGCAGCGACTTTGCTTCCCTCTTGATTCCGTGTGCCGTCCGGGCGGTGGATACCCGCCAGCAACGCAGGAGGTTATCTATCCAGGCATGCATTCCGATATTGGCGGCGGTTATCCGCAAGGCGATCAAGGTAAAGGCCTTGCGGGCAAAGAAAGTGCTGATCCCAACTATCCAGGGAATCTGTTATCACAGATTATTTTGCACGATCTTTATGCTGCTGCTTTTTCTGCCGGAGCACCTTTGACCGTTCCTGAAGAATCAATTTCTGACGATTTACTTCAAAAAAAACCATCACGCGTAATGTCTTCAGATACTAATAAAGAATTTGCAGTCAGCATCTCATTGATACAGCGCTTCAATGCCTGGCGACAAACCATCCTGTCCGAAAAAGATTTAAATGATGAAACTGATATCGGCCAGCAATGCCTTGTGTCAGACGGATATACACCACATCTTCTGTCCCAATCACTCGATCACGCCGTTGCCGATCAGATTGGCCTGATCACCGCATGGCGTATTGGTCGTTATGCGAATAGCAGCTATGCCAGCCAGCCCTTTTATCTGGAAGCCAAGCAGCATTCGAAAGAAATGCTGACTCAGATTAAGAAAGCACATGATGAAAAGATTGAAAAAATTGAGTATTTACGCCGAGCGGCCAAACTGAATCCTGCTTTGAAAGGGGCTGATGGCATGTTGAATCAACCAGGTCCGCCCGACTTCGAACCGTTGATTGATAAACAGCAGTTGCAGGAAGCCGCTGACGAATTCAAAAGCGACTATCTGGGTAAAAGGCGGCCACAGAGCTGGAGCGAATTTACTCTCAATGAAATCCCGAAAGGCATTGTCTGGATGCTGAATACCGATGATGAAGCGCTCGCATACCGCGAGATTAAGCAGGATGGCGACGCGCTCTATCACCGCTTGTTCTCATCCAAACAGGGCACGGTGACAACGGATGCTAATATGGCGCTGGTGGTCGCGCTGTTCGATGACCAGATCCATGATTCTCGAGCCTGGTTTATGCATTATGCGCTTGGCACGCGTGAGCCATGGGGCAGCTATTTCTTCTACCGTTCCATTTATTACGGTAGCGAGAGCAATAAAGATCAGTATCTGTTCTCAATTAATCAACAACTCATTGGCGTCCCCGTAACGCAGGTTCGAGCGCCCTATCGCGTTAAAAACAATGCGCTGTATGCTCCCGGCACATCGAAGACAGACATACAGAATCTTCTCCCTGATAACCGGGTGGAAAAACCACTTCCATTCTGGACGATTATTGACAATGCAACTGGCAAGGCTGTTCCCCCTCAGGATGGTACTGCTGCACTGTTGCAACCCACTCGTGAACCAGGCGCATTAGTCACTCAGGCGAGTCAACAGATGGTGGCTGCGCAGCACCAGTCCATGATGACCTCTGCCCTCGACATCCTGAAATCATCAAGGGCGAAGGTGGTATGACGCTCAAGGCGGTGTGGAAAACCGGAAGCTGGACACCGGATCGACAACTTGCTGATGCCCCGGAGATGAGTCGCATCAGTGATGCACAGGTTGAGCTGATGGGATGTATCAGTGATGCCGAGATATTGATGAAGGAACAGGCAACTTTGGTTCCCTCACGTGAGGAATACTTTGCACAATGCTTGGTAATAGCTATCAGAGCAAGCCGGGCGGGATATATAGGCAATCTTCTGGACTATAAGGAATAAAGTAAATGAAAAAATGGACATTTAGCACGTTGAGCAAGCAGTTAATCTGCGCAATTTTGTTTGTGCAGCTAGTTGGATGCGGGACATTGTTGCGCGGCAAAAGTAATGAGAAGATCTATCGCGGAGTTGATACCGATATAAACAATACCACCAATGCATTCATGTGGTTATTTAGTGCCGGAGTTTTACCAGTTTTCTCAGTTATTTCGATGCCCTTTGATGCAGTAATCGATACACTTTTGTTACCTGTCGATCTAGCCATCAGCAATTCGCCTAAAGTTTATAAACAACCCTCGACAAATTATGTCCCAGTTTTTGCCGTCAATATGACGGGTCAACCAGACGTTGATTATGCTATTCGAAAAAAAAGCACTGGAGAAATACTTATTCAATCCCGAAGTAGTATTATTCCTCAGGCTGGTAGCGTATCGGGAAAACTTGATAAAGCATCTCTGATGACAAAGGATAATCCATCTATTCCCCCAGAACCTGTGACGATTAGCTGGGATGTTGGAACAAGGCTTCTACAAACAGAGTCGACGGATAGCAGTAACATCACTGAATCATATACTCCCGATGACTCTCTACTTAAAGCCGCAAGTGTCATCGCAATATTTTTTCCTTGTAATCGAGTCATGCTGGTTAATTATGATTCTGATTTTTATAACTACGATTTTATTCATAAAAAAGCCATACAGAATGTTTTCCAGCAATTACAGTCATTATCCGAACGTTCTCAGTGTTCTGCTTCTGGACAGATAACGCTAATGATGGAAGGAGCTTGGAAATGAAAAAGAAAACATCCAATTGCTTGAATAAAGGATTGTTTTTTATAGTTACTTCAATACTTTCAGGTTGCTCGCAGGCAAGCGGTGATGACGGCTATACAGCCGGAAACTTGAGCGGTATTAACCATATGGCTGACAGTGGTGTTAATGCCTTTTCAGTTAATGGTTATGGAGGGACGCTGACTGGTAATTCTTGCTGCATCATGCTTCCTGAAAAATGGACGCCAGAATTGAAAGCTCGGATTAAGTGGGAAGTTGATCCCAATCCAAATGAAACTATACCCATGAAGAAAAAGGGTTTTGGATATGAAGAAGAGGCTTATGCCCGCCATGCAGCCAAATACCAGCAACATAGTGCCATCGTTGATATTCCGCAGTATGGCAAGGAGCGCTGCGGCCTAACGGTGCATTTTCTGCCTTGTAATCAGGTGAAGGTAACAACAGCATGCTCTGGATACGGTACATCGGGCAACCCGATTAAAGAGCCTCTTAATATGAAGGAGCCTGCGACATGTCCCGTGAAATGAATTTAGCGCTGCCTTGTTTTGCACCACCACTGTTCCCTGACAGTGGTCGCTTGCCGATAAGCGAAGCGCAAGTTAATGCCAATTATAAAAAGCAGATTCGCGAAGAAATTGATTACCGGGCCAGTCTGGCTGAAGAAACCGGGAAGAAAGGCATCATCCCTTGCTGTAGAAGTCTACATATCAGCTTATTTTTCGATGGTACGGGAAATAATGAAGAGAACGATACGCGTGTTGCAAAGCCGCCTCATCCAACCAATATTGCTAAATTATTTCATGCTACATATGCCAAAACAGCAGAACCCGAAGGGTATTTCGCGTATTACATTCCGGGTGTTGGAACCCCCTTCCCTAAAATTGGTGAAATGGATTACAGCAATGATGGTCTGGCCTTCGCAGCGGGCGGAGAAGATCGGATTAACTGGGCTCTGCTGATGCTGGTGGATGCGCTTACTTACGCAACGACTAAAGGGGCTAAACGGCTTGACGATAGTGTGTCGAAAGGAATGCTGCCCAGTATGCAGGTTCGCGGAGCTTTTTCTGGGGAGGTGAATCGACGTAATGCGATTACCCCCTTGTTAAATGCCCTGGAAAGCCAGGCAGCGCAAACCCAACAGCCCCATCTTCTGGGTATTAAGTTGTTTATCTACGGATTTTCCCGTGGGGCTGCCGAGGCGAGAACTTTTGTTAACTGGTTAACCCAGATACCCGATCCCAAATTAAAAAACGAACATCTTAAACTTGCTGGTTTACCGATCAGCATTGAGTTTCTGGGGTTACTGGATACGGTGGCATCTGTTGGTGCTGCTCACATTTTGCCGGGGGCCGCAGGTCATATGGGCTGGGCGGATAATAGCCAACAATTACCTGATGAACGTAAATTCCCAGGATTGGTTAAGTGTTGTCGGCATTTTGTTGCTGCGCACGAACAGCGCTTATGTTTCCCTCTTGACTCCGTTCGTCGCCCTGATGGCAGTTACCCAGCGAACACTCAGGAGGTCATCTATCCTGGGATGCACTCCGACGTTGGTGGCGGTTATCCTCCTGGAGACCAGGGGAAATCATGTAACGGCACGGGTGAAATTTTATCGCAAATCGTTCTTCACGATTTGTATGCAACGGCTTTTGATGCAGGTGCCCCTTTAGCTATACCTTCCGAATTCATCACACCATTAATCAAAGATATTTCGCCTTCCAGAGTAATGCTACTTTCAAGTGTTCAAGAATTTACTGTAGATGAGCGATTGATTAAACGCTTTAACATCTGGCGTCAAACCCTGCTCAACACCACTCTGCAAGGCAGCGAGGAGACGGGAGATAATTCAGAAGGCTATCGCGCCTTTCAACTTTCCCAGACACTTGAAAGCGCACTGATCGATCAGATTGGCTGGATCACCGCATGGCGCATCGGCCGCTACGCTCACGGCAGTATGCTTCCTCAGGGCGCACAATTCGCCAACAGTTTCTTTAACCAGGCACCCCAGCTAACTCCTGAAGGACTAAAAAAAGAAGCGGAAGACCACAAAGCGGCAGTAGAAAAGCTTAAGTCACGGCGAGCAGAGGCTAAAAAGAGTCGCTTGCCGCTGGACGAAAGTTTGCAGGGTAAACCCGATCTTGATCCTACTAACGCACAATATCAGCTCCGCGAAGCTGCTCGTGAATTCCAGCACGATTATAAACTGTGGCGGCGAGACATCAATGGTGGCTGGATAGATAAGACCGCGCAGATCGTTCTGGATGTGATCCCCAAGCACGCCATCTTCCTGATCAACGGTGACGATGAAGACGCGGAATACGCGCAAATGAAAGCCGATGGCGATCGCCGTTATCCGCAATTGTTTATCGATAAGCTGGGCACCGGCATTCGTACTCAACCACGCGCTGACTTATTAGCCCTGTATGATGAACAAATTCACGATTCCCGCGCCTGGTTTATGCAAAGTGCGCTGGGGGGACGTGAACCCTGGGGCGGTTATTTCCGCTATCGCATGATTTATTGTGGCAACCAGACCAATAAAAACCTTCGCCTGATATCCGTCGAAGGCAAAGTCATCAATGCCGCGCCAACCTCGAATAACGTCATCTATTTTATCGAGCCGAAAACCGCTTATAACAACGTGACTTATAAAGTCAAAGATATGGCGAACGGTGTCGTTCAGACACTTACTCCACCAGAGGTAACGACCCAACCAGGTACCGCCGTTGCTCTGGCACGCACCAATGTGGTTAGCGAGCAGCATCAGGCCATGATGGCCTCTGCCGTCGATATGCTGAAATCATCGGGAGCGCGAGTGGTATGACGCTTAAAAAACTGGTGCGCGTTGGCGATACCCTGAAACCGCACGGCGGCGAAGTGCTTACCGGCAGTTATGATGCTTTTGGTAAACCAGTCGCTTGTGTGGACGACAAAGCGAAGTGTAACCAGCATGGCATGACCAGCATCATTCAGGGAGCATCCGGCAGCACGGTAAACGGTAAACCGGTAGCGCTGGATGGTCACAAATGCGCCTGCGGTTGCACGCTGGTTAGCTCGCTGCCGGATATGGATGTATGCGGATGAATCACCCTCCCGTCTGGCCTGACTATGCTGCAATTCCTGCTGTGCGCTGGCGACGCTGGTGGATCGCGTTACCTGTACTGCTATTTTTCTCGGCGATAGTAACGATTATGCTGTGGCCGGAAGGCAAGCCAACCCGTGTGCCGCTCTTCTGGTTTGGCGCATTAGTTCTGCCGCTTCTCTGCTGGTCGCTTGTCGTAGCACTGCGCTGGCTGGTGTGGCTGCAGGGTATGGATAACAGCGCAACGCATTATGCGGAAACCTCGCAGGCGACGGAGACGTGGTGGCGTAAGCGCAGTCAGGCGCTACAGGTTGAAGCCGTGCTGCTGGTGACGCCGGCCGGAGAGGATGTTGCCGAACATCTGGCGCTGCTATCCCGGCCTTCAGATGCACCGAAACCTGTGATGGACGCCAGTGGAAACGCGGCGCTTCGTTGCCCGCTGGTGCTGAATGGCATCGGCAATCGCCCGGCAATGCTCGCGGCGTATCTGGCTCACCGCCTGGTGGCGCATCTGCGTCAGACCAGCGAAACGCGTCTTTTCACGCACTTCTGCTGGCTGGGCGATGATGCTGGCCTGTCTCCCTTTCGTGAAACGTTGCGGCGTGAAGGCGTTGTTCTGCCTGACGAAACCCTCAGCTTCGAAGCACGTACTGGTACAGACAGCCTGATAAATCTTATCGCTGAATCACCTTCATCATTGTTGCTGTGTGCCGGAAGCGGTGAAGGTCAGCAGGCTGACATCAATATTACTGGCGAAGCCGCCTTTGCCTGGATCTGCTCTGCGCAGGGAACCGCCTTGCTGCACCGGTCAGAAAGCTGGCAACAGACTCAGGCTGGAATAGCCGCACAAGCAGTAATGCAACTCACCCTCTATGCCGGGCTGGCTGATGTGCCGGATCGGGTGATTGCTGCAGACACACCGGCTATGACAGCACTGATAGATGGCGGCTGGTCGGCGCTGGAGCATGTGCTTGCCGCATGGCTCGGCAATGCCGGAGAAGTCACGCCTTACACATTACGATCGCTGGCGCTGCTTTCAGCGCTAAACGGTCAATCCTGCGGCTGGATCGCCTCAGATATGGAATCTCAATACATTACAGGAGTTTGCGTTCCCCATGGAAACCTCCCTCACTAATCCCCGGCACTCGCTGTTCTGGCTGGTTTGTGGCTATCTCATTGCCATCACCTTGCTGGTGTTGATCGGCGCCGGGCTTTATTACTTTATTGGTCGCAGCCTTGATTTACCTGAAGCGCTGCCGAGCCAGATTGCCTTTTGGTCACTCATTGTCTGGCTGGCGATGGTGTGGTTCTGTCCGTTGTTTATTCTCGCCTGGCGGGGATTGGTGCGCCTCAACGCCCGCGAAGTGACTGGCGCAACGAGTTCCCGGAAACAGCGCCCAACTGATAATCAGCGGGTGCAGGACATCATCACGCAGATGCGTTACCAGTATCGATGGCGCTGGCGCAGCCGGGTGCGCATCCTGCTGGTGGTTGGCGATGAGCATCTGGTTGAGCAAAGCATTCCCGGCCTGACAACTCAGTACTGGCTGGAAGGACACAATACGTTGCTTATCTGGCACGGTAATCCACAGGATGAGCCCGTTCCCTCTGAGCTTAAAGCGCTGCGTAAAACTCGCCGACAACTGGCGGATGCCGTCATCTGGGTCGTGAGCGCAGAAGCGGAAATAGAGCAGGATTTGCTGGATACCACGGCGCGGCAGATGCAGAAACGCTATCGCTTGCTGGGCCAGGATATCCCGCTGTGGCTGTGGGAGGTTCATACCCCCTCGCAACCGGGTTCGCCCGAACAGGGTGTGGGCTTTATAATTGCGCCTGGTGAGTCGACAGAAGATTATCGCCACTCGCTAAACGCGCTGGAACATCAGTTGGTTGAGCGCGGTATGCAGCAAATCGATCATCAGCGTCAGCACAGTTTTCTGCTGGAACTGGCGCAGATGCTACGCAGTGGCGGCATCAATCGACTGACAAAAACATTGTCACAACTTGGCGAAGGCGCACGGGCGCTGCCGCTGGCAGGCGTCGTGCTCAGCCAGCCGCTGACTGCCGGAAGCGCTTCCCTGCGCCACGCCTGGCAACCCGGAAAAGCCTGGCGCGATCTACTGGCACAGCGCTGGCGCAAACCTGTCACCAATGGGGCGTCATGGCGAAAAACGGGACTGATGGTTTTCTCCTGCCTGCTGACAGCGTGGATGGCTTGCTTAGTTGTTGCCTGGATTGCCAATTATCGCCTGATTCAGACCGACCAGAAGCTCGCAGCCGCTGCCACGGATACCCGCCAGCCTCTGCGAGAGCAGCTTTTCGCGCTGCGGGAATTGCAGAAAGAGATCGAGCGGCTGCAATACCGGCAACGATATGGTGCGCCCTGGTATATGCGCTTTGGCCTCAGCCAGAACGATACATTACTCAACGCGCTATGGCCGCAGTGGCAAAAAGCAGCCATGCCGCTGTTGCGTGATGCCTCTGTGCAGCGCCTGACCACCCTGATGACCGGCTGGCGTAACCTGCCACCGGATAGCCCGCTGCGATCGGATGATGCTAAAAGCATGTATGACCTGCTGAAGGCGTATCTGATGCTGGCCCATCCTGACAAATCGGATCCGGCATTTTTCAGCAGCACGCTGATGAAGATCTGGCAGCTGCGCAGCGGCATTAATGATGCCAGCTGGCGCAATCAGGGCGGCGATATGCTGGCCTTTATGATGAGCAATCTGCCAGCGCATCCAGCGTCGCGAATCGAACCGGATATGCGGTTGGTCAGCAGCATGCGCTCGGCGCTGTTGCGCCAGATTGGGGCCAGCAATGCCGAATCCACCCGCTACCAGAAGCTGATTGAGCAGGTATCGCGCGACTATGCCGATATGACGCTCAGTGAGATGGTCAGTGGCACCGACAGCAGCATGCTGTTCACCACGGATGAAACCGTGCCCGGTGTATTCACGCGCAAGGCATGGGAAGAAGATGTTCAACCCGCCATTGAGCAAGCGGCTAAGATTCGGCGTGACGAAATTGATTGGGTACTGAGCGACAGCAAACCCACCCGCAACGATGATGTTTCCCCCGAAATGTTGCAGGCACGCCTGACAGAGCGCTATTTCTCTGATTACGCCGCAGCCTGGCTGAAGTTTCTCAACAGCCTGCAATGGCAGCGTGCTGAAAGCCTGTCGGAATCTATCGAACAGTTGTCGCTGCTGGCCGATGCACGCCAGTCGCCGCTGATCGCGCTAATCAATACCCTTAACGTTCAGGGCCGAACCGGGCAAACAGGCGGCAATCTGACCGATTCATTGGTAAGTTCGGCGAAGAATTTGCTCAGTAGCGATAAAACCAGTGCCATTAATCCATCGCAGATTGCCAAAGGGCCGATGGATGCCACCTTTGGCCCGCTGCTGTCACTAACCGATACGAATGCGGCAGCGAAAGAGAGCCTCAGCCTGCAAACCTTTCTGACCCGCATCACCCGCGTTCGCCTGCGCCTGCAGCAGGTGACTAACGCACCGGATCCCCAGGCCATGATGCAGTCGCTGGCGCTGACGGTGTTTCAGGGTAAAGCCGTCGATCTCACCGATACCCGCGATTATGGCAGCCTGATTGCCGCCAGCCTCGGCCAGGAATGGAGTGGCTTTGGTCAGGCGGTATTTGTAGAACCGATGGTGCAGGCCTGGGAACAGGTGTTAAGTCCAACGGCAGAAAGCATTAACAACCAGTGGCAGAACGATATTGTTACGCCCTGGAACAAAGCCTTTGCCGATCGCTATCCGTTCACCAACCGGCAGAGCGATGTCTCCTTGCCGCATCTGGCGCAGTTTATGCGCACCGACACCGGACGCGTTGCGCAGTTCGTCAATGGCCGTTTAGGCGGCCTGATACGTCTGGAAGGGGATCGTTGGATACCGGATGCGATGAACAGCCAGGGACTGACTTTTGATCCAGCCTTTCTGGCGGCACTTAACAAGCTGAGCCGCATCGCAAACGCGGTATTTGTCAGGGGCGATGTGGAGCTACATTTCCAGATGATGGCAAAACCTTCGCGTGGCGTAGTGGAATCTGAACTGACGATAGACAGGCAGAAGCTGCAATATTTCAATCAGGAAGAGAGCTGGCAGATGCTGAACTGGCCGGATAACCGCTGGCAGCCACAAACCATACTGACCTGGCGCAGCGCCAGTGCCGGAACCCGTATTTACGCCGATCATCCCGGAAGCTGGGGGCTGATCCGCCTGTTAGGTAAAGCTCGGATCACTGAGCTGGGTAGCAACATGTATCGCGTAGTCTGGCCGACGCCGGATGGCCTGTCGCTTAACTATCAGATACGCACGGAACTGGGTAACGGCCCGCTGGCGTTGCTCGATCTGCGCGGTTTCAGCCTGCCCGCAAGAATATTCGTTTCTGGTCCGACTAATGATGCTGCTTTGTCGGGAGGTGCAGAATGATCTCACGCCTCACCTATATCTTATTAATTTGCTTCACAGCCCTGCTGCTGAGCAGTTGCGGTGCGTGGCAAAAAACCAAACAGGGCACGGCAAGTGTGGCCAAAGCGATATTTTTTCGTCATGTGGAAACGTTACATCTGACCTTCACTGCTCGTGCCGCCATCAATCAGGATGATGCTCAACAATCGATGCCGCTGCGTCTGGTTGTGCTGCAGCTCTCAGACCGCCAAATCATCGATAACGCCGAATACAACAGCCTGCTGACGCAGCCAGACCTGGTGTTGAAAGAAACATTGGTCGCACAGCGACAGCTCAGCATTACGCCGGGGCAGAGCGTTAGCCTGGATATGCCAATGGAAAAGCAGGCGCAGTTCGTCGCGGTTCTGGGCCTGTTCCGCCAGCCTGACAGGGAGCGCGGCACATGGAAACGAGTACTGAGCCGCGAGGAGCTTGATCCGGACTCCCCGCGCACGATTGAAGTGAGGGATAACACCCTGAGCCTGTTACCGGAGCAGAAATGAAAGATCATGATTTTCTGAAGTATTTCGACAGCGAAATGCGTTATCTGAAGGAAGCGTCGCAGGAGTTTGCCGGACAATATCCGGAAGCGGGACGGCGATTGGGGTTGGACGGAATGTCTCTGAAGATGGATGAGTCGGTGGAACAGTTGTTCCAGGGCTTTTCACTGATGATGGCGCAGATGCGCCGCAAAATTGATGACGATATTCCGGAACTGACAGAGCCACTGCTCGGGCATCTGCTGCCGGTGGTGAATCGCACGCTGCCATCTATGTCAGTGGTAGAACTGACACCCGATGTGGTCGCTCAGGTACGTGATGAGGTGGTGCCGGAAGGCACTGCACTGCTGACACGCCCGATGGATATCTCTGGCCTGCGCTGCCCTTATCGCACCACTGATGTATTGAAATTACATCCATTGATGTTAGGCCATGTCGCCACATCGTTTCATCCTGACGGGCACCAGATGATCTCCCTGCGGTTTACACTCAGCCCTCAGGCCGATCCGAGCCAGATCGATCTCAGCGATATTCCGCTTTATATTCACGGGGATCGCCCTGTTCAGTCGCTGCTATACCATGTGCTCACCCGCCATCTGCGCAACATCACTGTTCGTCTGCCGCAGAGTGATAACCACGATCCGCAGCCATTTCATGGTGGCATTAGCGCCCGCTGGCAGCTGCACTGGCGGTCAGTCTGGCCTGAAAGCGATAGCCCGGCACTCTGCGGCGAAGTTCGTCCACTGCTGGAATACTTCAGTTTCCCGGCTCGCTACGCCTTCTTTACTCTTACTGGACTCGAAACGCTTCCTTTCAGTGAAAGCTGTCGGCAAGCAATTCTCGATATTCATCTCAGCCAGCCGCTTCCACGCGATATTTCGTTACCGGAAGACGCGCTGCGTATTCACTGCGTTCCGGTGATTAACCTGTTTACGTTGAACGCAGAACCGCTGAAGGTGAAACCTGCTGTGCTCGACTACCGTCTGCGCCCTCACCGACTGCGCGATCAGCATACTGAGATCTACAGCGTGGATGAGGTTGCCGCCAGCGAAACGCTGGATAAGCGGCGCTATGTGCCGTACCGACACTTCAGGCAAAAAGGCGGTATGTTGCAGCGCAAAGCGTCGTGGCCGGAGCGTTATTTTCATACGCGCATCTGGCGTGGCGTCAGTGGTCTCTATGAAACCCTGCTGATGCTAGGCGGGGATGCGAGTGAGGCGGATCGGGGAGAAGATGATGCTACGCTGTTTATGAACATTACCTGCACCAACGGTAACTATCCGCGCATGGCGCTGGAGAAATCGGTATTTGATGGAAGCGCGGTCACCGGCAATCTGGCGCTGCAGTGCAAAACCCGTCAGCCACCTTCCATGCCCTATTACCCGCCAACCAAACAGCTGTATCAGTGGCACCTGATGTCGCTACTGCACCCACGTGCTCTGAGCCAGATGATAAATGATGCTGCAAACCTCAGGGCCGTGCTGGCGTTATTCAACTGGAGCGATGACGAAAATAACCGCCGCCGCATCAGCGGTATCCGCCACGTTAGCTGGTGTCAGGACTATAACTCGTCGTATCACTGGCACGGCGTGCGCATCCGTGTGGCGCTTGATGAAACGCAGTTCAGCGGAATCGGTGATGCCCGCATGTTCTGCGAACTGCTGGAGCAGTTCCTGACGCAGTACGCCAGCGTGTTGCGCTTTACCCAGCTTACGGTATTACTGACCGCTTCGGGCACCGAATGGGCCTGGCCGGAGCGACGTATTGACAGGGTGCTGATGTGAGCATGGAAAACAAAAAAAACAGCCAGCCGCTGCCACCGTTCTGGCTTGACGATAAAGGCCGTGACCAGACGGCGCGGTTTAACTTTTATCGATTCTGCCAGTTGCTGGAGCAGACGACCGACAGCCGCCTCGGCACGGGCCGCACGCCGGAGGGTGATCCAGTGCGCTTTCGCCCCAACCCGCATCTGGGCTTTCCCGCCGGGGAGTTGAAACGCACGGAAACTTGTGCTGACAATCCGGATGCCGCGCCGACGGTCAGAACCAACTTCTTCGGCTTATACGGCGTAGATTCGCCACTGCCGACGAGCATCATTGACGATATCAATCAGGGCCGCGAAGGTGCAGATGCGATGGCAGCGTTTCTGGATATTTTTAATCATCGATTGATGACGCAGTTTTACCGCATCTGGCGCAAATATAGCTATCCGGCCACCTTTGAGCCGGGCGGAACCGATACGGTGTCGCAAAGTTTGATGGCCCTGACCGGCATCACCCATAGTGGCGATCAACCTTCATCACGCCTATTGGCAATACTGAAACCTCTGCTGCATACCACGCACACCGCTGAAGGTCTCGCTGCGGTGATCAACAGCCAGGCACCGCACACAAAAGTTGAAGTTTTCGCCCACCATCCAGTGACGATGCCGGTGGCAAAACGCGCCAGGCTCTCACTGCGTGGCGGCCTAACGCTCGATCAAAATCCAATACTGGGCGATGAAACTCGCGTGGCTGATTATTGTTCGCGGATCGAGCTTTCCACCGATGACCCCGAAGAAGCGAAAGGCTGGATGCCTGACGGGAAACTTCGCGAAGACGTGATGGCGCTGCTGCGCACCTATCTGGGCTGTGATTATGATTTGCGGTTCTGGCTGACTCTGCCTACCCGATTACTGCCAGTGCCCAGATTGGGTGATATGGGGCTTTATTGCGGGTACAACATAATGCTGGGGCTGCGTGAAGATAATCCGGATGAGATGCCTCAAAGGACCCGCATCAAAGTGGGGAGAATCAGGTCTTAGCACTTGCTTGATTGGGGTCTGAAGCGAGTAATAGGTGATATCTCATAAATTGATGATTTGTGAGTGCGGGTTCTGACTAACAATATATTTCGCATTAAGCAGTTTTCCGGGCTCATCTCGTTATCATTCTCGCGCAGGGCGCCGCTAAAGTGCTTGCGATGAGCTTGCTATTCGGCAAGTGATTGTTACACCTGCAAAGGAACGTGATAGACCGCTTCTATATTCTGCCGAGCCTACCCGCACCGCTAGCACAATATCCTGTGCTAAATGTTGTAAATCCCGTCTCCAGGCGGCATGTAGATTTGATCGAAATGAATCTTGATGTCGCCATCCACCACAGCGCACTGCAGGATTCTTCGCTGACACAACGCAAACTTGCCGACAGCCCGCTGATCACTGTGGCGAGCCCGGATTATCTGGCGAAGTATGGTGTGACCGTCTCCTCTGCTGAACTGAACGAGCATCAGTGCATTGCATTTAATGCCGGGCGCGGCATGCATCCGTAGCGGTTTTTAGATGAGCACGGTAAGTGTATTAAGCTGACGCCTCAAGGCCGGTTTCAGAGCAATGATGGTGAGCAGCAACGCGCCGCTGCACTGGCGGGATTGGGCATTACGCAATTTCCGGCCTGGCTGGCGGGACCGGATTTGGCTTCAGGGGCATTGGTGCCGGTGTTAAGGGAGTTTGCCGTGGGATCGATGCCGGTGAGCGCGGTGTTCGCAACGAAGCAGAAGGCGAACAGTAAGGTAAGGGTTTTTGTTGAGTATTTGCTGGGGACGTTGGGGGAGGATTTGCCGTAGACTTGATCTAAAAACCAGGCTCAAAAGTGATGCTGAATTAATATATTGTGGAAAAAATCGTGGCGTTTTAGTTTCACTTTAAACCATATTAATCATCAACCAACACTAAATAAAAAACACTCTCAAAAAAAACAACATACAAAGGATTAAATTAACCCCGCAACCAGAAAATTCAGCCAACATAATAAAACATATCAATTAAAAATCATAATACGCTAGTGATTGACACCTTATCCTTTGAAAAAAGGAGGCTTACGCCTCCAAACTGATGATGAGAAAATTAGCTTTCCTCATTCTTATCTAAATTAGCCCTAATCTTTTCCTCTAAAGCAAGATCTGAAGTATCTTTATATCTAGAGTATTTGAAGTCAGGATAGTTGAGAATTTCCATACCCTTATCAAACTTCAAAATATGTTTCCCCACTGCATACCCTAAGCCTACAGGAACAGCATTCCCTAATTGTTTATATTTATCTAGCAACTTACCTTCAATCAACCACTCTTCAGGAAATTGTTGCACTTTCATATACTCTTCAACAGAAAGAGGTCTTAATTCTTCCGGATGAGCTAAATCCGTTGCAGGCATAGCTGGGTGAGTAACTAGAGTAGGGGAGGGTTTATCCCATGCTAAACGCCTTAAGAAACCCGTTTTCCCTCCTCCAGAAAAGAAAGATTTACCCAGAGCTTCCATCTGCATTTCTAATGGTAAATGTTTCCAATATTCACCAGGAGCCAATAATTTATAATACTTCTTCCTCTTTTCCGGAAATTCCAAATGTGTATGATGAGTATTGGTAAGTCCACTCACTGCTTCTTTGAATGAAATCCAGGCGGGAAGACCATGTGAAGTAACATTTGAATGTGTAGGCTCAAGATAAGGGATTCGCACCCCATTTCGAGCACACAAAATAATAACTCTCTCCCTAGTTTGAGGGACACCAAAATTGGCAGAGTTATATAACTCAAAGGAACAACTATAACCTGACTCTTTAATTAACCTATAGATATAACTTAACACGCCCCCTGATTTTTCTTCACTTTTTAATGGGGGGAAATCATCCCCACGTTGAATATGGGGTCGATGCTGTAATGGTGCAGAAAGCAGTCCGCGGACATTTTCTATAATGAAATACTTTGGCTTTATTTCAAATACTGTTTCAATATACTTTAAAAAAACGTTCCCTCTTTCGTCTTCAAGACCTAATCTTTTACCCGCAGTAGAAAAAGCCTGACAAGGAGGCCCCCCCATTATCAAATCAACTTCATCACCAAGCTTAAGCCCTGCATGCTCCATTATCTCTTCAGAAGTATAATCACGAATATCCCCTATCAAAGCCACATCAGGTCTATTAGTTTTTATAGTTTTGCGAGCGCTTTTGTCAATTTCACAAGCAAGAAGTGTCTTAAACCCTGCTTTTTCAACTCCCAAATCTAATCCCATTGCACCAGTAAAGAAACTAAGAGCAATAGGTTGTGATGTTTTAACAGTAGCTGTTCTATCTTCAATAATCATATTGTTTTTATATTCCACTAAACTTTGCTCTGTTATTAACCACACTTTTCCTGATTGTCTGGCCCCAGGTAAAGAACCAGTCCTACACAGATAACGAACTCTCTGTGGCGATATACCTAGAAACGTGGATGCTTCAACAACCGTTAGAATGGTACTCACTTTTACTTTCCCAAAAGATGAATTATTGATACCAATTTGCCTTTAGTAAGAGAAAATGTCAATACGTAGCTGGTAAATCTTAAGCGCGGAAATGTAGATAAAAAACTCAATAACTAATTGAAAATTATATATTTAACTTCTCCGATGGATAAATTCTTAATCTAATCAAATCTGCGAGTGGTCTTCCAAAATGATTGTTGGGTATCTGTCTTTATCATTACCGCAAAATCGGCCATACTAAAGTGGTACCTTCTACACAGGGATGTGATTTATCCTTCAACAGCATTGAAGCCCTGTAATAATTTTAGTCAGCAACAATAATATTTTCGTCAAGAGGAGAAATTAATGTCTCAGGCAGCATCATTTGTTGATAATGCAGAATCACTTGCTAAAATTAAAATGGATAATATCAATCCACACCTTTCTGAAAAATTTTCACTTTTGATTAAATTTCTATCTCAATTCCCCGAGAATTGCTCCACTCCAAGAAGTAGCGTTATAAAGAAGAACTTCGGAAAAGAAGAACACATTGATTATTTAGCAAAAAATTTCAACTCAAGTCGAGTCCCTAAAAAACCCACACCCCCTACAACTGTTCCTGATGAGGTAGTAAGTTTAGTTCTCAAAGTCAGTTTTGATATTCATGAAAAAGATCTAAATCGTATCAAGGAAGAACACCGGCTTTCGATGGGTGCTGAGAATATTGTAGGGGAGTTACTTGAGAGATATTTGGCCGAAAAACTCGAACCTTCAGGTTGGATTTGGTGCTCAGGAACTATTGTTAAAGCAGTTGATTTTATTCATTACAACCAAGACACTCGCGAGTGGAAACTTCTGCAAGTAAAAAACCGAGACAACACCGAAAACTCATCAAGCAGTAAAGTTAGAGACAACACTCCAATATTGAAGTGGTTTAGAACTTTTTCTCAGCGAGATGCTACTAATTGGGAAGAATTCCCTGATGAAGTTAGTAATAAAAGCCTCACAGAAGAAAGTTTCAGAAAATTCGTAGAGAAATATCTTAGAGATATTTCTTAATCTACCCATGGGTGGTTGTGTGCATCCGCCCTTTTTAAAAAAAATTAAAGCAAGCCTATTAAATTTATACTTAGTCAAAAACCTCTTATCTCGAATACCGTCTAAAATTAAAAATAATTAAGTATACAAAGAGGTATTCATTTCAAAAAAACCTCAAGCGACAAATAGCCAGTTTATTATATCACGCCCTGAACCCTTACCATTCATCACACCTTGAATATTAAAAACTTCAATCATAACAATCATGGTTTTATTGCAATTAAATTCCCACCCAAGAACTTGTTTATATATGCGAATAAAAATATTATATAAAAGGCAGGACTTTGGATCCCACCAAAAATCTGACTATCACGCACTTCCAACATGTTTAGTTAGCCAGTGTTCAGAAAGACGTATCAGTTCTGCTTTGCGCTTGTGATAATCTATGCCCATCTCTATCAGTGTGATATTCCTGCCTTCCAGATATGCAAGATGCTCAAGCTGGTAGGTATCCATGCTATTTCGCGGATCACCCTTCGCAGCGTTCACCTCAGCCCATTGCTTAGCTGTTAATCCACCCAGCACCATTTTTGCGATCATTTTGCTTTCATTGCTGTAGTGATAAGAAGAGGTTAGCTTCCCCTGTTGAGTACGGGCTGCATGAAGAGCCACACACATTGATTTATAGAGGTTGACCGAACTTAACCGCGCACTTAAATGATGGCGCAACTGTACAGAAATTCCTAGTGTCGAACTACTTACCTCCTCCTCGCAGCGGATCAAGTAACCAAGAACATCACAGTCCTTTTCATTTCTCTCAACCATTGCTAATTCTTTGGCCATATAAAGTGAGAGAATATAATCTTTATTGCAGCTATATCCACCACTCCTTGATTTCCAACCTCCCTCTTCCTGTTCTAAATTTGACCTTTGATTCCTGAAATCTGGGGAATCAAACACAACGTAATCATGGCCTAGTACAAACCCATACTCATCAATACGCAGCTTTATCCAGGTAGAGAAATCATTTCCTGCACCCAGCGCGATGTGTAAATTTTTCGCACTAATGATGCTAGCAGGTCTGCCACCGATTTGGCCGGATAGCACTGGCACAATGTTTGCGAAATCATTATCACCGGTTCCTTTCACATTGAATTCAGCGTGAGTCTGGGCACTACCAGTTAAAGCAGTAATTTTTTTCTGAGTCATTTCTATTGCTCCAATAAGCTAATTATTTAGAGCCGCCGCGACAGCGTTAGGGATGCTGCAATAAATTGATCGCAAACACTCGCAAGTTTTATTCTTTTCGCTGATCAGACGAATTTTCGAGTAATTGCGCATTGATTTTGTTAGGCCGATTTGCGGCTATGTGGGTTATTGACGTTTTCAATAGCAGGCGGGTTACGTACCCACCAGAGCACATCAGAAAGTAGCCAAGCACAGCTATTGCGACCAAAGTGACAACGGGAAGGAAAGCGGCCTTTGTTTTCCATTATGGAGCGGGTGGAACGGGAAAGGCTGATGAAAGCTGCGCATTCGCGCTCGCGGATGCGGATGCGGATGCGGATGCGGATGCGGATGCGGCGATCGTACTGGATGCCGTATTCAATGAGTATTGAACGGCGCTGTTCTGCTGTTGGCGATTCGAACACGCTCATTAGGCCACCTCAACACGAGATTCAGCGATGCTCTGGTTAATCCACTCGTCAATTTCGCTTTCAATAAAGGCAATTGAACGAGAACCAATTTTTATAGCAGCAGGGAATCGCTGCTCACTCATAAGGCGATATAACCACGCTTTGCTATGACCAGTACGCTTTTGAACTTCAATGAATCTAATTAATGGCGGAGACATATTTACCTCGTAGCGTCTATCACGGTTTACGAGGTATATGCTCTCATATGTTTAAGCATTTTTAAGCTACCATAAGGGATTATGGTTGGTAGGTGTATATGAACCCTAAGGGTGATAACTTAAAGATGACTTTGACCCTAAGGGCTAATACCTATATGCAGGAAATACATGTAAAAATGCCCTGAGGGCCATCAGGGCTCAATGCTATAAGGGGGTAGGGTCACTTTCGGATGATGGGGCAAGCTACCTTCTCGATTGCTCTAGCCAGAGCATCGGACATCTGATAGTCCTGCTTAAGCTTTTCAACTAAATAATCTGCTGTTGGAGCTGTGCTTCTGTCATATTCATCATATGCATTCCATTCTAAATTACGGAGTTGAATGGCAATTAACAAGGGGTCGTCAGCGCGATATTTTCCAAGCATTAATGGCTGCTTGGTCTCTTCTTTATCAAGCAACGCCTTAATTCTATTTAATTCGTCAGAAAGACTCTCTTGGGTTGAAGTATCTTCAGTAGGCATTGGTTCATCTAAATTCATTGGAGGGATTCCCAAATTCACACTCTTGCCTATAGAGTAGAAATAATCGACCAACTCCTGACGTTTAAATCCATATCCATGAAAAATTTCGACGTTAATCTCTTTATATCTATTCAAAATGGAATTTCCCCCGGCCAAACACCATGATGATTGTATATTTCAAGCAATAAAGCATTAAGTGATGGATGAGGAGAATCGGATTGTACGCCCCATGTATAAGACAAGCTTTCAAATCCTCCCCCTACAGTAAGCATTCCCATATCGGGTGCTTGCGGATCATTTACCAGTATAGTGATAAGCCATTCAGCTATTTGGGGCAATGTAGCCCCACCAGACTGCTCCTGAAGAAGATTAATTAGTTCATAAAGAGAAATGACCTCACTTTTCTTTTTAGCAAGATCAGAGACTATATCAATCACACGCCACCTCACGCCCTCTAAAATGGCGGCTATGTCAGCCTGCAGAGGTGTGCAGGATTTCGAGGATCAGCCTAGACATAGCCTATTATTTATTCGTCCAATGAAGTCTACTACGAACCATTAACACTGTCTATTTAACCAGTTTCGCTAGTTTACTAATGAAGGGGAAAACATCCTTTCGAAGGTATTCGAGAATATCCTCAGCGTAACCTTGGGACCAATTGATCCGCTTATGTTCATGCCACTCTAACGCTAATACTTCAAAGATGTTACTTAATGTGAGATTTCTAGCCTGCTTCACTTCTCCGGGATCGTTACCCACTGCAAGTAATATTTTAGCCTCTTCACGCTTCATTCTGGCATCAGCAATTGATACGGCTTGGAATTGAACTTAATAGATTTCACGATAACGATAATTAGCTTGATATGCGGGTTTGAAGGGGATTCGTAAACTTTGAGATACTTCAGAATGAAGAAAGGATGGCACGCCCTACAGGATTCGAACCTGTGACCTACGGCTTAGAAGGCCGGTGCTCTATCCAGCTGAGCTAAGGGCGCATAGTGGTTGCGTCGGATTATACGTTTGCACGCTCTCGCGTCAACGTTTTTGCCGCCCTGCGGCTCCAGAGTGTTGAATCATTGAACAATTCGTCCTCAAGACCGAACAGTACGCCCCACATCACGCGCCCTCCGCCCTCAATACCCATGCCCAACAATCCCCTCTCCTCAATGCCGCTTACGCCACTCGCTCATCGACACCAGATTACTCACCTCGCCAGCCTCACCTTCCAGCTCGATCCCCTGCTGCGTAAACCGCGCATTATACTGCTCCCGCAACGCATGCAGTTCAGCACTCTCCGGCTCCAGCTGCCGTAGAAATCCAAGTGCTAACAACAGCTGCTGCCGCGAAATCAGCCCTGAAAACCCCGCTTTAGTCAGAATCCCGTGCCAGCGCACTGCGTTCTCGTCGCTGCCATCAACAATCAGCACCTGCCAAATCAGCAGCACCGCCGCGCCGTTGCCCAAATGGGTCTCGTTATCCCCTGAGATGTAATCAGTGAACTCTTTGGCCGCGTCTTTGCCCATCAATGAAAGCATGGATTCGACATGCACCGGCGGCAATTGCAGCCTTCTACTCAGCGCCTGCGCAGCATGGCGCGAACCGGCCGTCAGTAGTTGAAACCCTACAACAAACACCACCGCCAGCGTGGCGAGTATTAACCAAATCATCACGGCATCCACATAATTTCCTGAGGGACATAATACGCGCTAAGGCGGCCTCACGTCACTGCGGAAAGTCGTGAAACGCACGGGGGATATGAATCTCTACCTGACAGCCGGACGCGCTTCTGACAGAATAGGCGCCAATCCCCGATTTAACTTTCTACAGATGGATTTCCTCTCTGATGGCAGCAAAAATTATTGACGGTAAAACGATTGCGCAGCAGGTGCGCCTTGAGGTTGCCGAAAAAGTACAGCAGCGTCTGGCAGCCGGTAAACGTGCACCAGGTTTGGCAGTGGTGCTGGTGGGTGAGAACCCCGCTTCGCAGATCTATGTCGCCAGCAAACGTCGCGCCTGTGATGAAGTGGGCTTTATCTCCCGCTCTTACGATCTGCCTGCGACCACCAGCGAAGCCGAACTGCTGGAACTGATCGATACGCTGAACAATGACAGCGAAATCGACGGCATTCTGGTTCAGCTGCCGCTGCCAGCCGGCATCGATAATGTCAAAGTGCTGGAACGTATCGTGCCGGACAAAGATGTCGATGGCTTCCATCCCTACAACATCGGTCGTCTGTGCCAGCGTGCGCCGAAGCTGCGTCCTTGTACACCGCGCGGCATCGTCACGCTGCTGGAGCGCTACAATATCGATACCTACGGCCTGAACGCCGTGGTGGTTGGCGCATCCAATATCGTCGGTCGTCCGATGAGCATGGAACTGCTGCTGGCGGGCTGCACGACTACCGTTACGCACCGTTTCACCAAAGATCTGCGTCATCACGTTGAACACGCCGATCTGCTGGTGGTGGCGGTCGGTAAACCGGGCTTTATTCCGGGTGACTGGATCAAGCCAGGCGCGGTGGTGATTGATGTTGGCATCAATCGTCTGGAGAGCGGTAAAGTGGTGGGCGATGTGGATTTCGCGGGCGCTTCTGAGCGTGCGTCTTACATCACCCCGGTTCCCGGTGGCGTCGGTCCGATGACCGTTGCGACCCTGATTCAAAATACATTAGTCGCGTGCGAAGAGTATCACGACGTGGAGGAGGCATAATGGCCAGTTTTTCTTTGGGCGAACATGCTCACGTTGATTTGTGTGACCTGCTGAAACTTGAAGGTTGGGTACAGAGCGGTGCGCAGGCAAAAGTGGCCATCGCGGATGGCGAAGTGCGCGTGGATGGCGCAGTCGAGACGCGTAAGCGCTGCAAGATTGTGGCAGGCCAGAACGTTGAGTTCGCCGGTTTTAAAATTACCGTAGTAGCTTAAGCATTCAGGCAAATAAAAAGGGGCGAACTGCGGTTCGCCCCTTTTTTTATTCTGCGGCCGGTAAGTCCAGGTACGCATAAATGCGTACCCTACAAACTGCGGGCTGAAATTCCGGTACGCGTAAATGCGTACCCTACAATTTTCGGCCAGAGTGCCGATGAAAGCGCACCGTACAATCTGTAGCATCCAGGTGCCGATGAATGCGCACCCGACGCTATTACTTACGACGCCAGCTCGAACCTTGCGGACCATCTTCGACAATCACGCCCAGCTCATTCAGCTTGTCACGCGCAACATCCGCCTGTGCCCAATCTTTTGCGGCACGCGCATCAGAACGCGCTTTGACCCAATGCTCGATTTCCGCCACTTCGTCATCATTCACCTGCGCGCTGCTCTGCAGGAACTGCTCTGGATCCTGTTGCAGGATGCCGAGCACGTTCGCCAGCTGACGCAGTTTCGCGGCCAGACCATCAGAGGCGGCTTTGTCTTCGGTTTTCAGGCGATTCACTTCACGCGCCATATCGAAGAACACCGAGTAGGCTTCCGGCGTGTTGAAGTCGTCATCCATCGCGGCGCGGAAACGCGCTTCAAACTCTTCACCGCCTGCTGGCGTAGCGTTGGCATCGGTGTGACGCAACGCGGTATAGAGACGCTCCAGCGCCGCACGTGCCTGATTGAGGTTATCCTCGCCGTAGTTAAGCTGGCTGCGATAGTGGCCCGACATCAGGAAGTAACGCACGGTTTCCGCATCGTAATGCGCCAGTACGTCACGCACGGTGAAGAAGTTGCCGAGCGATTTCGACATCTTCTCGCGGTCGATCATCACCATGCCGGAGTGCATCCAGTAATTGACGTAATCGCCGTCGTGCGCACAGGTTGACTGCGCCACTTCGTTTTCGTGGTGCGGGAACATCAGATCCGATCCACCACCGTGGATGTCGAAGTGGGTGCCCAACTGTTTGCAGTTCATCGCGGAACACTCGATGTGCCAGCCTGGACGACCGTTGCCCCACGGCGAATTCCAGGCTGGCTCATCCGGCTTGGACATTTTCCACAACACGAAGTCCATCGGGTTGCGTTTGATTTCGGTGATTTCAACGCGCGCGCCCGCTTGCAGCTGAGTCAGATCCTGACGCGACAGCACGCCATAACCTTTGTCACTCAGCACATCGAACATCACATCGCCGTTATCCGCCACATAAGCGTGTTTGCGTTCGATTAAACGCTCAACCAGCTCGATGATTTCAGCGATATGGCGCGTGGCACGCGGCTCCAGATCCGGCGGCAGAATGCCCAGCGCGTCAAAATCTTTGTGCATTTCAGCGATCATACGGTTGGTCAGCGTTTCAATGCTCTCACCGTTTTCGTTGGCACGTTTGATGATCTTGTCATCAATATCGGTGATGTTACGCACATACTTGAGCTGATAGCCCACATAGCGCAGATAACGTGACACCACATCAAATGCAACGAAGGTACGCCCATGACCGATATGACAGAGGTCGTAAACCGTAATTCCACAGACATACATGCCGATCTGACCAGCGTGGATCGGTTTAAATTCCTCTTTCTGACGGCTCAGGGTGTTATAGATCTTCAGCATTGAACGATTCCGTTATTAACGTTTGCGGGATACGCCTTTCCAGCGTAGCTGGGTATTGTGCCGTATTTTTCTCAGTTGTGCATCGCTCGCTTACCTTCTGTGGCTGCCTTACTGACGAGCCATCGGAATTTGTGATATAAGAGGCGTCTACAAAAATGCCCCGCCGCTTTGCAGGCGCGGCAGTTGATACTGACGACACCCGTAACAGGACGAATATAATGGTCACTTTCCAGACGAACCATGGCGACATCGTAATCAAAACCTTCGATGACAAAGCGCCGGCTACCGTGAAAAACTTCCTGGACTACTGCCGTGAAGGTTTCTACGACAACACCATCTTCCACCGTGTTATCAACGGTTTCATGATTCAGGGCGGCGGTTTTGAGCCAGGCATGAAGCAGAAAGACACCAAAGAAGACATTCGTAACGAAGCCAACAACGGTCTGAAAAACACCAAAGGTACGCTGGCGATGGCCCGTACTCAGGCGCCACACTCCGCGACTGCACAGTTCTTCATCAACGTAGCAGACAACGACTTCTTGAACTTCCGTGACGAAAGCCTGCAGGGCTGGGGTTACTGCGTGTTCGCTGAAGTGGTTGAAGGCATGGACGTAGTTGAGAAAATCAAAGCGGTGAAAACGGGCCGCAGCGGCATGCATCAGGACGTTCCGGTTGACGACGTTGTCATCCAGAAAGTGACTGTTAGCGAGTAATGTCGCGCACGCTGTTTATCGCAGATTTGCATCTGTGCACAGAAGAACCGGCAATCACTGCCGGTTTTCTGCATTTTTTGCAGGGTGAAGCGCGCGATTGCGATGCGCTTTACATCCTCGGCGATCTGTTTGAAGCCTGGATTGGCGACGACGATCCCAATCCGCTACATAGTGAAATCGCCGCAGCACTGAAAGCCCTGCCGATCCCCACATTCTTCATCCATGGCAATCGAGACTTCCTGCTCGGTAAACGTTTTGCGCGCGAAAGTGGCATGACGCTGCTGCCGGAAGAGCAAGTGCTGAACCTGTACGGCCATCGCGTGCTGATTATGCATGGCGATACCTTGTGTACCGATGATGAAGGCTATCAACGCTTCCGCGCCAAAGTGCATCAGCGCTGGCTGCAACGTCTGTTCCTTGCCCTGCCGCTGCGCATCCGCATGCGCATTGCCGCACGTATGCGCGCCGACAGCAAGCAAGCCAATCAGCACAAGTCGATGAGCATCATGGATGTCAATCAGCAAGCCGTGATCGATACGATGACGCGCCAGCAGGTGCGGATTCTGATTCACGGGCATACCCACCGTCCGGCGGTGCATGAGCTAGTCGTGCAAGGTGAAAGCGCCCAGCGCGTGGTGCTCGGTGCCTGGCATGAAAATGGCTCAATGATTCAGGTTGATGCCGATGGCGTGCAGCTGATCGAATTCCCGTTTTAAAATCGAATCCTGAAATAGTCGGGCGCGTCAGTGCTCGACACTCAGCGGGATGAAGATTCCTCTTCTCGCATCATTGCCCGTTTTCCGGCCACGCAACCGTTTTCCTTGCTCCCTTCTCATGCTATTCTCTGTGCCCTTCTTTACCTGCCCGCCCGGCCAGGTTCGTTTGACTATTCACAGGAGTTGACCGCATGTCATCCAACGCCACCCCGGCTCGTATCGCCATCGTCATGGGTTCTAAAAGTGACTGGGCTACCATGCAGTTCGCCGAGGAAATTCTTAACAGCCTGGATGTTCCGTTCCACGTTGAAGTGGTCTCTGCTCACCGTACGCCAGACAAACTGTTCAGCTTTGCCGAAACCGCCGCAGATAACGGTTTCCACGTGATCATTGCCGGAGCGGGCGGTGCTGCGCATCTGCCGGGCATGATTGCCGCCAAAACCCTGGTACCGGTGCTGGGCGTGCCAGTACAGAGCGCCGCGCTGAGCGGTGTGGATAGCCTCTACTCCATCGTACAGATGCCGCGCGGTATTCCTGTCGGCACATTAGCGATCGGTAAAGCCGGTGCGGCTAACGCGGCGCTGCTGGCGGCACAGATTCTGGCGGTGCACGACAAAGAGCTGGCGGCGCGTCTCGCAACCTGGCGTCAAACCCAGACTGACGAAGTGCTGAACAACCCAGATCCACGGGTGGACGCATGAAACCGGTTTGCGTACTCGGCAACGGCCAGTTAGGCCGTATGCTGCGCCAGGCGGGTGAACCGCTGGGCATCGCGGTGTACCCAGTGGGTCTGGATGCCGAACCTTCTGCCCTGCCGATCGCCGAAAGCGTGATCACCGCAGAGATCGAGCGTTGGCCGGAAACTGCGTTAACGCGTGAGCTGGCGTTGCATCCTGCATTTGTGAACCGCGATATCTTCCCGCGTCTGGCCGATCGCCTGACGCAGAAACAATTGCTCGATCAGCTGAACCTGGCAACCGCGCCATGGCAGCTACTGGCAGATAAAGCTGAGTGGACGCAGGTGTTCAGCTCGCTGGGTGAACTGGCGATTGTGAAACGTCGCACCGGCGGTTATGACGGTCGCGGTCAGTGGCGTCTGCGCGCTCACGAGACCGATGCGTTGCCGGATGAGTGCTACGGCGAATGCATCGTTGAGCAGGGCATCAACTTCAGCGGTGAAGTGTCGCTGGTCGGTGCGCGCGGTCAGGATGGCACCACGGTGTTCTATCCGCTGACGCACAACCTGCATCAGGACGGCATTCTGCGCACCAGCGTCGCCTTCCCACAGGCCGATGCCGCGCAACAGCAGCAGGCGGAAGCGATGCTCAGCGCGATCATGCATGAGCTGAAATATGTCGGTGTGATGGCGATGGAGTGTTTTATCACGCCAGAAGGCCTGCTGATCAACGAACTGGCCCCGCGCGTGCACAACAGCGGTCACTGGACGCAGAACGGCGCATCGATCAGCCAGTTTGAGCTGCATCTGCGTGCAGTGCTCGGTCTGGCGCTGCCAAAACCGGTAGTGTTTGCGCCATCGGTGATGGTGAACCTGATTGGCACCGACGTGAATGCTGACTGGCTGCAACAGCCGCTGGTGCATCTGCACTGGTACGACAAAGAAGTGCGTCCGGGCCGTAAGGTTGGGCACTTAAATCTCACCGATAGCGATCAGGCACGCCTCGCGACGGCGCTGAACGCGCTGGTGCCGCAGCTGCCGGAAGAGTACGCCAGCGGAATTGCCTGGGCGGTTGAGAAGCTGTAAATGAAAAAGGCCGCGCAAGCGGCCTTAAATTTATGTGCAGATGATTAAGCTGCTTCAAACCGCCTGAACAGCGCCTTGCCTTTCAGCAGTCGCACGCCCAGCCAGCCGCCGCAAAGTGACAACAACAGCGCGCCGCAAATCGGTAATGCCATCCACAACGTCCAGTCTGGCTCCCAGGGGAAGTCAAAAATCTTACGCTGCAAGCCCCATAGCGCCGCTTCTGCGCCCAGTGCCGCCGCAATCCCCGACACCACGCCGAGCAACGCAAACTCGCACCACAGCGTGCCGCGCAGCAGGCGTTTGCTGGCACCCAGCGTGCGATACACCACCAGCTCTTGCCTGCGCTGACGCATCCCCACCTGAATCTGCGCCAGCAGCAGCAACACGCCGCATATCGTCACCAGCACCACCATGATCTCCAGCGCCTGACTGACCTGTGCCAGCACCTGACCAATCTGCTTCAGCATGCTGCCAACATCCAGCAAGCTCAGCGTCGGGAAGGCGCGATTGAGTTGCGCCAGCAGCGCCGGATTACTGTCCATGCGGAAACTGGTGAGCCAGGTTTGCGGCTGTTGATCCAGTGCGCCCGGCGGGAAGATAAAGAAGAAATTCGGGCGCAGGCTCTCCCAGTCCACTTTGCGCAGGCTGGTGACTTTGGCGCTGAACTGCTGGGTATCGCCGCTGAAGGTCAGGGTATCGCCGAGCTTCAGGCCAAGACGATCCGCCAGCTCCACTTCCATCGACACTTCACCCGCTTTCGGCGGCCAGCTTCCGGCCAGCAGCGGATTGTGATCCGGTCGATCCGCCTGCCATGTCAGATTGAGTTCGCGGTTTAGCGCGTTATCCATCTTCGGATCGGCTTCTTTGCCGTTCAGTTCGGTCAGACGCGCACGCACAATCGGATAGTAGGATTCCGGTTTAACCTGATGCTGATTGAGGAAGTCGCGCACCTGCGGCACCTGTTCCTGCGTCATGTTAAGCAGGAAGTAGTTCGGCGCATCCGGCGGTAACTGCTGCTGCCAGCGATCCAGCAGATCGCCGCGCATCACCAGCAACAGCGCCAGCAGCATAAAGGAGAGCGAAAATGCCGCCAGCTGGCTCAGCGTCATCACCGGCTGTCGTAGCAGACGGTTGATCGCCAGACGCATCGCCAGATTGCGCACCACCAGCTTACGCAGCAGCAACAGTGTGCCCCAGCCGAGCAGTGACAGCAGCAGCGCCAGCATCACCACGCCCGCCAGCAGCGCCCACAACATTTTGCTACCGCCCATCAATAACGCCAGCAGGCCAACCACCACCAGCGCCATGGCGGGCAGATAAAACCGCAGCGGCCAGACGTTCGCCACTGCATCGCGCCGGAGCACACGCAACGGTTGAGTTGCCATCAGCAGGCGATACGGGCGCAATCCCACCAGCAGCGAAATGACAAACATCGCGCCAATCGCCCATAACCACGGCCAGAAACTGGCTGCAGGCAAGGCGGCGGGCAGTACCGGTTTGAGCATCGCCAGCAGGATGATCTCAATCCCCTGCCCCAGCACGCTGCCCGCTATTGCCGCCAGCAGCAGCACCGCCAGCCACTGGCCGATGATCAGCCGTTGTAAGGCTTTACGCGTGGCGCCCAGCGTTTTCAGCACTGCCACCAAATCGTAGCGGCTGCGGCAGTAATGGCTCATTGCCACCGCCACGGCCGCAATCGCCAGCATTAGCGTCAGCAACGCCGATAACAGGAGGAATTGCTGCGCACGCTGCATCGATCGGCCCAGCGCATCTTCCGAGTTCTCGACGCTGATCCAGCGCTCACCGGCTTTCAACTGCGGCTGGATCCAACTGTCATAACGCGCCAGCGGAGCCGGATCGCCAGAGAATTTGTAGCGCCAGCTGAGCCGACTGCCGGGCTGAATCGCACCGGTTTTATCAACATCCGCGAGGTTCATCAGCAAGCGTGGCGCCGTCTGGAACGGATTGAAGCCGCCATCCGGTTCCTGAATCACTTCGCCCGCGATGCGCAGGGTGGTATCCCCCACATCGACGTTGTCGCCGACTTTCAGATTAAGCAGCGCCAGCAAGCGCGGCGCGGCCAGCACCGTGCCCGCCTGCGGTTTTAATCCCGGCGGATCGGTCTGCAAGGTGCCGAACATCGGATAGGCATCGTCCACCGCTTTCACATCCGCTAACTGCGGCGTCTGATCGGCGAAGGTCATGGTCATAAAGCTGAGCTGACGACTGACGGAGAGCCCTTCATCACGCGCTTTATTAAGCCAGGCGTCAGGTGCAGGCGCGCTGCTGCGCAGAGTACGATCGCCCGCCATAAAATCACGGCTCTGCTGACTGAGCCCTTTTTCCATGCGATCGCTAATCGAGCCCAGCGCCAGCACGCAGGCCACCGCCAATGTCAGCGCCAGCCAAACAATCAACAGTGAGGGCGAACGCCATTCACGCCAGAACCAGCGCCAAATCATGTCTCCTCCCACAGCTTGCCGTCGCGCAGGCGCAGCCGACGATCGCAGCGCGCCGCCAGTTGCTCATCGTGCGTCACCAGAATCAGCGTGGTGGCGAAATCGCGGTTGAGGGAGAAAAGCAGGTCGGCAATGCGATCGCCCGTTTTGCGATCCAGGTTGCCGGTCGGTTCATCGGCGAACAGTAAACCAGGACGGCCGCTAAACGCGCGCGCCAGCGCCACACGCTGCTGCTCGCCACCGGAAAGCTGCGCGGGCAGATGATGCAGACGATCTTTTAAACCGAGCTGAGTGAGTAGATCAACAGATTGCGCGCGGCTGTCGCGATCGCTGTCACCGCGCAGCAAGGCAGGCAACTGGACGTTTTCCAGCGCGTTGAGCGTCGGCACCAGCATAAAGGACTGGAACACAAAGCCCACTTCGCGCGCGCGCAACGCGGCACGTTGCTCTTCGTTCATGTTATGCAGCGGCTGACCGAGCAGATTGACCTCGCCGCTGCTGCCATCGTCCAGCCCGGCCAGAATGCCCAGCAATGTGGATTTGCCGGAACCCGATTCGCCAATCAGCGCGATGGTCTCAGCTGGTTTGACAACCAGCTCAACTCCGGTAAGGATGGTCAGCTGATGCTCTCCCTGACCGACGGACTTAGTAAGATGATGAACTGCAACAATGTTTTCCGCTGGCATTATCCCTTCCTGTTGTTATTGCTTCTGCTGGTGTCCCGCATCGCCGCCGCCGATACCTTGCTGGTATTGGGTGACAGCCTGAGCGCCGGGTACCGCATGTCCGCCACCGCGGCATGGCCCAGACTGCTCAATAAAACCTGGCAACAGCAGCCCCAGATTATTAACGCCAGCATCAGCGGAGATACCGCAGGACAAGGGCTGGCGCGTTTGCCTGGCCTATTAAAACAGCATCAACCCCGTTGGGTGTTAATCGAATTGGGCGGTAACGATGGCTTGCGCGGCTTCCCGCCTGCCAATATCGCGCAGGATCTGAGTAAAGTGATCGACGAAGTCAAAGCGGCTAAAGCACAGCCGCTGCTGATGCAAATTCGTTTACCCGCTAATTATGGACGTCGTTATACCGAAGCGTTTAGCGCGATTTATCCGCAGCTGGCACAGCAGTACAACATTCCTCTGGTGCCCTTCTTTATGGAGCAGGTCTATCTGAAGCCGGAATGGATGCAGCAGGACGGTATTCACCCCAATCCGGATGCGCAGCCGTTTATTGCCAACCTGATGGCTAACGAACTGGCTCCGCTAGTAAAGCAGAATTAATGCCGGCGTGTGATTTTAAACAGGTAAAGAAATGCAAACCCAGGCAACGACTGCATTAAAAACCTTTTTATGCGCATCAGGTCTACCGATGCGCAGCATCACACACCTTACTTAAATCAAATAAATATTAACAAATTCCTTTCACTCTTAACTTTTCGTGGTCACTCCCTTAACGCAATGATATAAAAGGGCACAATTTAAGCCGCCTACTTGCGGCTGGCCACCACAGTTAAGAAAAATTAAATGAATGCGAATTATTTCAAGAGTGTGCACGCGCTCAGGGGATTAGCTGCCCTCAGCGTGATGTTTTTCCATTTCCGCTGGAACATTAATGCAGAGTATCCTGGGTTAGGAGATGCATTATTTGGTTGGGGGGCTACCGGTGTTGACCTGTTTTTCCTGATTAGCGGCTTTGTGATTGTTTTAACCTTAAAAACAACACCCGCTACGTTTTCGGGTACTGTGCATTTTTTAAAGCGCCGCCTCTTCCGTATATTACCGGCGTACTACATTATTCTGATCGTTACCTTTCTGCTCTCTGGTGCTATGAGCACCTTCCACTATGCGGATAAAACCCAGAATCTGATAAGCGCACTCACCTTTCAGCCGATATATCCTGATCACGGTCCTTTTTATGTGGATGACAGTGGCATGTATGGCATTCGCTGGACCCTCAATTATGAACTCTACTTTTATCTTGCAGTCGGATTGCTTCTGGGATTACCACGTCGAGCTTTAGCCATCGCAATTTGGTTCGTCTTAACACTGTTCGCCATCCCCTGGCTTGCCGGGAAAGACTTGAGCCTGGCAGAACAAGGTTATGAGCTCGGCAGTGCACAGCTAAACCTTGTCACCAATCCGATGATTTTATTGTTCCTGGTCGGCATGCTCATTGGGCTAAGTGTACCGCTGCTGCGTAAACTCAACGCTCACCTGATGCTGATCATGTTTACTGCTTCGGTAGTCATGATGGTTGCGCTTTTTAGCCATGGGCTGTTTGTCGGGCATGGCTTAACCGGCTCAGGATGGATTTATGCACTTATTCTCTTATTCGCCATTGCTTCAGAAGAGAGAATTGGGAAGCTTATCCCACGCGCATGGCTGAAGTTAGGTGATATCTCATTTTCACTTTATCTCGTACACACCTTAATGAATGAAGGGCTAGGTAAACGTTTGAATGGTCTGGGGATTGAAGATGGGCCTTTGCGATTTCGTGTCTCGGTCGTCCTCTCATTACTACTGGCATGGCTGGCATGGAAGTACATAGAAAGGCCATTCAACGCACTCAGCAAACCACGCGCTGAAGCATCCGGGTTGGCCATAACTAAAGGTTGACGCCAGTAGTACAAATCACTGAATCTGTTATCAATCTCAAACAGCCTTACAGTGATTATGCAAAAAAATATCCTCATCACCGGCTGCTCCAGCGGTATTGGCTTAGCGGCCGCCAAAGATCTGCAATCTCGCGGCTATCGCGTGATTGCTGCCTGCCGTCGAGCGGACGATGTGGCGCGCATGGAAGCCCTGGGCTTTATTGGCGTCCAGCTCGACCTTGATGATGCCGCCAGCGTGGATGCCGCCGCTGAGCACATACTGGCATTGTGCGAGCATCGCCTGCACGGTTTGTTTAACAACGGCGGCTTTGGTCAATATGGCCCACTGAGCAGCGTGTCGCGCGCGCAGCTGGAAAAACAGTTCTCTACGAACCTCTTCGGCACCCACCAACTGACAATGCGTTTGCTGCCTGCGCTGCAAGCCAGCGGTAATGGGCGTATTATTAATACCAGCTCGGTGCTGGGGCTGATCTCCACGCCCGGACGCGGTGCCTACGCCGCCAGTAAGTGGGCACTGGAAGCCTGGAGCGATGCACTGCGCATGGAAGTGCGCGATAGCGGTGTGCGCGTGAGTTTGATCGAGCCCGGGCCAATTGCCACGCGTTTCACCGACAATGTGCATCAGGGCGAGCAGGATAAACCGGTGCGTAATCCGGGCATTGCCGCACGTTTCACCCTGCCACCGGAAGCCATTTTGCCCAAATTGCGCCACGCGCTGGAAAGCAAACACCCGCGCCTGCGTTATCCGGTGACGCTGGTCGCATGGGTGATGAGCCTGCTGAAACGTCTGTTACCCGGTTGGATGCTGGATCGCATCTTGCGCAGCAACTAAGCTGCAAGCCAGATTTGAACTTGAACACGGGCAGCTTGCCCCCATATTCTCAACACACTTTCTGCAAAGAGACGTATTCATGTCACACGCTTTGATTATCGACATCAACGAATCCAACCTGCACCAGACGCTGGAACAATCCACGCAGATGCCGGTGCTGTTCTACTTCTGGTCCGATCGCAGCCAACACTGTCAGGAGCTGACGCCGGTGCTGGAGCGTCTGGCACAGGAGTATGCGGGTCAGTTCATTTTGGCCAAACTGGATTGCGATAAAGAGCAGATGGTGGCATCGCAGTTTGGTCTGCGCTCCATTCCAACCGTGTATCTGTTCCAGAATGGACAGCCGGTAGATGGCTTCCAGGGCCCGCAGCCGGAAGAGGCGATCCGCGCACTGCTGCAAAAAGTGCTGCCGCGTGAAGAAGAGATTAAAACCCATCAGGCGATGCAGCTGATGGAAGAAGGCAAACCGCTGGATGCACTGCCGCTGCTGAAAGATGCCTGGCAGTTGAGCAATCAAAACAGTGAAATTGGCTTCCTGCTGGCAGAAGTGTTGATTACGCTGAACCGCAGCGATGAAGCCGAAGCAGTGCTGGCAGTGGTACCTTTACAGGATCAGGATACCCGCTATCAGAGCCTGGTTTCGCAAATCGAACTGCTAAAGCAAGCTGCGGATACCCCAGAGATCCAGCAATTGCAGGAACAGCTGGCGAGTGAGCCCGCGAATGCGGAGCTGGCTGCTAAACTTGCTTTACAGCTGCATCAGGTGGGCCGCAACGAAGAAGCACTGGATCTGTTGTTCAGCTTCCTGAAGAGCGATCTCAGTGCGGGCGAAGGTCAGGTGCGCAAAATGTTCCAGGAAATTTTGGCTGCGCTCGGCACAGGCGATGCACTCGCTACGCGCTATCGTCGCCAGATGTATTCGCTGCTGTACTGATCGGTACCGCACGTGCAACGGGCCGAACGACTCGGCCCGACAATCTGACAACCCGGAGGTTATATGTTGACTGTGATTCCCGTCATTATCGTGCTTGCGCTCGTTACCGTGTGGGCCGGTGTAAAAATCGTGCCACAAGGCTATCAGTGGACGGTAGAACGTTTTGGCCGTTACACTAAAACCCTGCCACCCGGCCTGAGTTTAATTGTCCCGTTCATGGATCGTATTGGTCGCAAGATCAATATGATGGAACAAGTCCTCGATATTCCCTCGCAAGAAATCATTTCCAAAGATAACGCTAACGTCACCATTGATGCCGTCTGCTTTATTCAGGTGGTTGATCCTGCGCGCGCAGCCTATGAAGTCAGCAATCTTGAGCTGTCGATCCTCAATCTGACCATGACTAATATTCGTACTGTCCTCGGTAGCATGGAATTGGATGAGATGCTGTCGCAGCGCGATAACATCAATACCCGCTTGCTGCACATCGTCGATGAAGCCACTAATCCGTGGGGCGTGAAGATCACCCGTATCGAAATCCGTGACGTGCGTCCGCCGCAGGAACTGATCGCCGCGATGAACGCGCAGATGAAGGCCGAGCGTACCAAGCGTGCCGACATTCTTACCGCAGAAGGCGTACGCCAGGCGGCGATTTTACGCGCCGAAGGGGACAAGCAGTCGCAGATTCTGAAAGCCGAAGGTGAACGAACCTCCGCCTTCCTGCAGGCCGAAGCGCGTGAACGCCAGGCGCAGGCCGAAGCCAACGCCACGCGTGCCGTATCGGAGGCGATTGCGGCAGGCGACATTCAGGCGGTGAACTACTTTGTGGCGCAGAAATATACCGATGCGCTACAGAAGATCGGTGAATCTCATAACAGCAAAGTGGTGATGATGCCGCTGGATGCCAGCAGTTTGCTGGGTTCCATTGCCGGGATTGGTGAATTGCTGAAGGAGAGCCGTCAGGAGCGTAAACCGTGATCCTGATGGAACTGATAGCCCATCCGCACTGGTTCTGGCTGACGCTGGGCGGCCTGCTGCTGGCGGCTGAAATGCTGGGTACCAGCGGTTATCTGCTGTGGAGTGGTTTAGCGGCGGTGCTGGTCGGTCTGATCGAATGGCTGTTCCCGTTCTCGTGGACGCATCAGGGCATTTTGTTCGCGGTGCTGACGTTGCTGTGCGTCTACTTCTGGTATCGCTGGATGCGTTACCGTGAGGTTTCCCAGCAGCCGAACACTTTGAATCAACGCGGATCGCAGATGATCGGTATGCACCTGACCCTGGATACCACGCTCAGAGAGGGTTTAGGCCATGTGCGCATTGGCGACAGCAGCTGGCGCGTGCAGGCTAAAGAAGATTTGCCTGCCGGAACACCCGTGATCGTCACCGGTGTGGTGGGTATCACGCTGTTGATTCAGCCGCGCTTTCCTTCACCCTGATGGCAGCAGCCCGCCAGATGATTGATGATCGGGCATTCAGCACTGTCATCGCCGGGGCAGGCTTCAGCAAGTTCCAGCAATCGCGCGCGCATCGCATGCAATTCTTCGATGTGTGCAGCGATTTCATCCGCTTTCTGCAAGGTGCGCGCTTTAACATCCGCGCTGTGGCGAGCGGGATCGTTGAACAGGGTCACCAGCTCGCGGCACTCGTCCAGGGTAAAGCCAACCTGACGCGCCTGACGCAGTAGATTCAGCTCATCAATATGATGCGCGGCATAGCTGCGATAACCATTGTGACTGCGCAACGGCGGCGTCACCACGCCCTTCTCTTCATAAAAACGGATTGCCTTGCTGGTTAGCCCGGTTTTTTTTGCCACATCGCTGATGTTCATCTTTTGTCTTCACCTCATGACCGCTTGACCTTCCCCTGAATGGAAGGTTTAGGCTCTATAACTAATGCAAAGTTTGCAGACAGTCAAACCTCTCGTTTAAGGAGTTTAAGATGTCACACACACAATTACTGGCGCTGGACGGTTTGTCCTGTGGCCACTGCGTAAAACGGGTCAAAGAAGCGCTGGAGCAGCGCGACGATGTGGAACAAGCGGACGTCACGCAGCAGGAAGCGCGCGTTACCGGTGTGGCCAGCGTCAGCGATCTGATTGCAACCGTTGAACAAGCCGGCTATCACGCGGCGGTGAAAGACAGCCCAAAGCCTGAGCCGTTGACAGCAACAGAGCCGCCGCCGGAGGCGCTGACAACGGAGTCGCAACCGGCAGAAGAAAACCTTCCTGTTCACCATTTGCTGATCAGCGGCATGAGCTGTGCCAGCTGCGTGAGCCGTGTGGAACAGGCGCTGCAAAACGTGCCCGGCGTGAGTCAAGCACGCGTCAACCTGGGTGAGCGTAGCGCGCTGGTATTGGGCAGTGCGTCTGCCGAAGCGCTGATGAGTGCCGTGGATCAAGCGGGCTACGCCGCTGAAGCTATCGACGATGAACAAACCCGACGCGAACGCCAGCAAATCAGCGCACAGCAGGCGATGCGCCGCTTTAGCTGGCAGGCGGCATTGGCGCTGTTGCTCGGCGTGCCCATGATGATCTGGGGCATGATCGGCGACAATATGATGCTGAGTGACGCCAACCAAACATTATGGCGCACACTCGGCGTTATCACCTTGCTGGTGATGGTGATCGCCGGCGGTCATTTCTATCGCAGTGCGTGGCGCAGCTTACGTCACGGCACCGCCACCATGGATACGCTGGTGGCCCTCGGCACTGGCGCCGCATGGATCTACTCGATGAGCGTGGTGCTGTGGCCAGAATTTTTCCCGATGCAAGCTCGACATCTCTATTTTGAAGCCAGCGTGATGATCGTCGGTTTGATTAACCTCGGCCATGCGCTGGAACAGCGAGCACGCCAGCGGGCATCCAAAGCCCTTGAACGCCTGTTGGATCTCACCCCTGCTCAGGCGCGTGTGATCGGTGAACAGGGCGAAACGCTGATGCCGTTGAGCGAGGTTCAGCCCGGCATGCTGCTGAAGTTGGTGACCGGCGATCGCGTGCCGGTGGATGGCGAAGTGGACAGCGGCGAAGCCTGGTTTGATGAAGCGATGTTAACCGGTGAAGCGGTGCCGCAGGCGAAACAGCCCGGCGATAAAGTCTATGCCGGGACGCTGGTGCAGGATGGCACGCTGCGCTTCGTGGCACGCGCCACCGGCAGCCACACCACGCTGGCGCGTATCATCAATCTGGTGCGCCAGGCACAAAGCAGCAAACCGGACATTGGCCGCCTGGCCGATCGCATCTCAGCGGTGTTTGTGCCGGTGGTGGTGGCGATTGCGCTGCTGGCCGGTCTGGTGTGGTATCTGGTCGGCCCGCAGCCGCAGCTCGCCTACACGCTGGTAATCGTTACGACGGTGTTGATTATCGCCTGTCCTTGCGCACTGGGGCTGGCGACGCCGATGTCGGTGATTGCCGGGGTGGGTCGCGCGGCAGAACTGGGCGTGCTGGTGCGTGATGCTGACGCGCTGCAGCGTGCCAGCGAAGTCGATACCATCGTGTTTGATAAAACCGGCACGCTGACTCGCGGCACGCCTCAGGTGAGCGATGTGCTGGTGTATGGCGACTGGAATCGCCAGCAGGTGCTGAGCGCTGCGGCGCAGCTGGAACAAGGTTCGAACCATCCGCTGGCGAAAGCGATTTTGGCGGCAGCCCCCGATCTCAGCGATGAGCCGACTAAGCAATTTCGTACAATACGCGGCAAAGGCGTGAGCGCTAAAGTCGCGGGCAGAACGCTGCTGCTCGGCAATCAGGCACTGCTGGATGAACAACAGATTGATTACCGCGCCGCACAAGAAGATATCGACCGTTTCGCCGCGCAAGGCACGACGCCGGTGCTGCTGGCCGATCAGCGTCAGTTGCTCGGCCTGATCGCCCTGCGTGACAGCCTGCGCCCGGAAAGCGCGGAGGCGTTACAGCGCCTGCACCTGTTGGGCTATCGGTTAATCATGCTGACCGGCGATCACCAGAAAACCGCGCAGGTAATCGCTGCCGAAGCCGGCATTGATGAAGTGATTGCGGGCGTGCTGCCCGAAGGCAAAGCGCAGGCGATCGCGCAGCTGCAGCAGCAGGGGCGTAAAGTGGTGATGGTCGGTGATGGCATCAATGATGCCCCGGCGCTGGCGCAGGCCGATGTCGGCATTGCGATGGGTGGCGGCAGCGATGTGGCCGTCGAAACCGCCGCCATGACGTTGATGCGCAACGATCTGCACTGTGTTGCCGATGCGCTGGCGATGGCAGGCGCGACACTGCGTAATATGCGTCAGAACTTGCTCGGGGCTTTTGTCTATAACAGCCTGGGGATTCCGATTGCGGCGGGCGTGCTCTACCCGTTCACCGGCTTGCTGCTTAGCCCGATTGTGGCGGGCGCGGCGATGGCGCTGTCTTCGATTACCGTGGTGAGTAACGCGAATCGTTTGTTGCGCTTTAAGCCAGCAAAACGCTAATCGCCCTCTCTGCCCTGTTTTTCGCTGACTGAAATCGCTAGCATGGATTTTTGACTTCAAAAGGACAGGGCATGAGACGCAGTCTGTGGCACAGCTTCCAGCAGATGGCCGCCAGCCTCTTACCGGCGCGATATACCTGGCCGGCAATGGATATCAAATTGGGCGATCGACGCCTGCATCTGGCGGGCAGTATTCATATGGGCACGCGCGATATGCAGCCGTTGCCAGCGGGCCTGTTGCGCCAGTTGAGTCGCGCCGATGCGCTGATTGTCGAGGCGGATATCACTCAGGGCGCATCGCCCTTCACCCATGACGATGCCTGTCCGCCGTTGGCGATGCGTCTGGACGCAGAGGTGTTGCAGCGGCTGGATGTTCTGTGCGATGAGCTTTCGCTTTCCATGGCGGTGTTCGATACGTTGCCGTTCTGGCAAATCGCTTTGATGCTGCAGGCGCAACAGGCGCAGCGTCTGGGGCTGCGACCGCAATATGGCATAGATTACCAGCTGCTGATGGCGGCGAAATCGGCCAATAAGCGCATCATTGAACTGGAAGGCCCGGAAACCCAGATCGCGCTGCTGAAATCGCTACCGCAGGAGGGCTTATCGCTGTTACTGGATACGCTGGAGCATTGGCACACCAACGCCCGCCTGCTGCAAACCATGATCAGCTGGTGGCTGGATGCACCGCCCACGCAACAACCGGTGGCCCTGCCGACCACCTTTAGCAGCGATCTCAATGACACGCTGATGCGCAATCGTAATCAGCACTGGCGCGAGTTATTGCAGGCGCTGCCGAAAGGCCGTTATGTGGTGGCGGTGGGTGCACTGCATCTGTATGGCGAGGATAACCTGCCAGGGTTGTTGAAGTCGTAATAAGTGCAATCACCGCGAGACCTTATGCATCCTCAAGTCCTGAAAGTCTTCTGGTCGATGACGTGCGTATGTCTGATTGCGCAGAAATGTGCCTTGGTGGATGCGCGGCGGAGGGTTGGCTCAGCAGATGAGCAGTGAGCAGTGAGCA
>NZ_JZRH01000025.1:0-20725 GCF_000963985.1 Pantoea sp. BL1
CTTTCGGGGTTCACTTCACAAAGCACGCCCGCACACCATCACTCTTCCGGCACATTACCGCGCCATGTCGCGCCGCTTCATCTCACCGCGCCTGTATATGCTTAGCGCATCGGCAAAGCAAATAATGAATGACGTGTCAGATGACGCTCAGAGGGTAAACGGCGGTTTGCCTGCCAGCATCTGTTCGATCACCTGCAGCACACCCTCTTCATTGTTGCTGGGCGCTTCATAGCGTGCGGCGTCTTTCACTTTTTGCGGGGCATTCGCCATGGCGAAGCTGACGCCCGATTGCTGCAACATCTCCAGATCGTTGCCGCCATCGCCAAACACCAAAATCTCGCTGCGATCGATGCCCCAGCGTTTGCCGAGCAGATCGAGCCCATGGCCTTTGTGATTGCCAGGCACAATCAGATCCACTGAGCCGTGGCCGCTGGAGGTCGCTGCGGCAGAACCCTGATGCAGGCGTTCGATATCGGCCATTAACGGTTCAACATAATCATCGGAGAGATTGAGGGCGAACTTGAAGAGTTTGTCATCCGCGACCTCATCGAGGCTGCGAATCGGCTTCAGACGGTGGCAGTAGTGGCGCATCTTCACCAGCCAGCTCTCCTCAAGACCTTCGAAGTAGTAGGCACTTTCGCGTCCGCAGAGGATATAACGCAGTTCCGGGTAGTGCCCGTTGTGCAGGGTATCGAGTACCGCATCGATATCGTCACGGCTGAACGCGCCGCAGAACAGCTCTTCATCGCGATCGATGATCCATGCACCGTTTTCGGCGACGAAGGCAATTTCGCTGGAGATATCGGGGAAGAAGGATTTGAGTTGGTAATACTGGTTGCCACTGGCGACCACAAATTTGATGCCGCGCCGTTTCATTTCCTGATAACAAGCCTGAAAACGAGCCCGGTTGTACTGTTTTTTATCGTCGAGAAAGGTGCCGTCCTTGTCTACTGCCACCATTTTTACCACGGTCATCATGACTCCTTAGCGCGTTGTAGGGAAAAAAGGGTCGCATAGAGAATAACCTGGTGAAGGCAGAAAGCAGAGAGAAACACGGATAGCCGTAGCCATCCGTGGGAGAGATTAGTTGAACGCGCCGTTCAGCAACAGCGAGGTGATCACGCCAGTGGCGGCAGCAATCAGGACGTAATTGCCGTCAACGTAAGACCAGTACTCACCGCGTGGCGGCTCTGGCAGACGGCGTTCGCGCCAGTCATCTACGCGATAGTGCGGGCCGCGGAATTCTGGCGGCATTGGGTGTCCGCGACGGAAATCGTGGCCGTTCCAGGCGAAGTGATCGCCGTCATGGTGTCCATCTGGGCCACGATGGTCGGCATAACGGTCATGATGATCCGGGCCACGGTCCGGGCCATGGTTGTAGCCATGATCGGGGCCGCGATCGCCGCCATGGTCAGGGCCACGGCCATGATCCTGATGCTGGTCGCCGCCGTGCTGCTGCCAGCGCTGGTCGCCCGGGCCATCTGCCCAGGAAACGGAAGAGAACAGTGTGCTGCATGCAATAAGTGACGCAATAAGACTTAATGTTGTTTTTTTCATAATGTTGCCTCCAATGATAACGGCAGTTACTGCGCCGTCGAGAGACACTATTCACCAATTAAAAACAAAAGAGGATTTCCAAAACTCTTAAAAACCGCAGACTTACATTAAATTACTACAAATTAGCGATTTCTTAACGGTTGTATCTTTTCTGACATTATCTGGTCTTAAAGTCAGCGGATTCATGCTACAGCGGGGAGGAAAGAAACCCGATCGCGAGGATCGGGTGGAGAAGGCTATTTCCATAAATTGCATAAAGCGGGTAAACCCTAAATTTGAGGGTAAAACTGAAGCACACAACGCCACATCACTAGCATTGCGGATAAACAATACCATTTTAAAATGCAAAATTCTTTTAAAAACCCCTGCTTTTCGGAAAAAACCGTAAAAATAAAACGGTGCAGAAAAATAATCTGCTGTGTGGCAGCTCTGACGCACAAATAAGGTCTGTGCTCTGACCAGAATAGCGGTTTGATAAATTTCGTGCTCGCGCAGTGGAATGAAATGAACCGACTACCCGCGATAACCCCACAGCCACCAGGCGATAAAACACTGCCAAATCAATGCTATTTCGTTAAAAATGCTTTAGCAAAGCGTTTCCCCCACCAGACTTCAGCTTTATTCATCAATTCACCAGGCATTAACTAGCGAAAATAGCGACGCATCCCGATTAATTCACAATCGTGATTAATATCGCGCTAAATATAGTTCAGGTTCTATATCGATTATCGGATGTTTATTTCAACTTCGCTGTCAGCGTAACAATATTACGTTACCGCTACTGTTTATTTCCGCGGGAAGAAATCGTGGAAAGAATAATAGTCAGTGCCAGCCTCAGGGGGATCGCGGTTGGTTAAAACGGCTACGCTAAGTCCCCATCTCCCGCACGTTGCTGCGCCAGCACGGCATTAAACACCTGAGCGAGGCGCAACGGTGCCAGTGGATTCAGCGCGTTGGGGTAGCCGATAAATGACGCGTGGTCGAAGCAGGATGGCGTGCCAACGCCGCCGCCGGACGCACCGGACGGCGCACCAGCTCACCCTCACAGTTCGGACAACGGTGGTTCAGCGTCGTTTCCACGCACTCGACACAGAAGGTGCATTCGAACGAGCAGATACGCGCATCCGGTGAGTCCGGCGGTAAGTCTTTATCACAGCATTCACAGTTGGGGCGTAATTCCAGCATCGCTCATCTCCCGTCAAATTTTTCATCATCATCACCGTGATTCAATCTTTGCGCCAGCCCGCTGGCAGACATCAGCAGGACAGATCGGGACATCCGATGTCCGCACGCGTGACCTAAAAGCATTACATTCCGCGTTTCACGTTCTATAGTTCAATCGCCACGTTTACTGACGAGACTATTGAATGCGTATTAAAGGACTTAACTTCGGCTTCTTTATTGTGATTTTGGCGATAGTCACCTACGCCTTTTTTGATGTGCTGACACCTTACTTTTCTGCCATTTTTTGGGCAGCCATTCTGGCGGTGATCTTCCATCCGCTGAAGTCGCTGCTCCGCCGTAAAATGGGCGACCGTAACGGGCTCGCTGCCTTTGCCACGCTGGCGATCATCTGCCTGATTGTGTTCACGCCATTGGCGATCATCACCTCGTCGATGGTAGTTGAAGTCAATACTGTGTACACCAAACTGCAGAACAGCTCGTCACAGTTCCCGACAGTGTTTGCCGAATTAATGCAGCACTTACCGAACTGGGCGCAGAGTTATCTCGCGGAGCACAACCTGAACAATGCCGGCCAGATTCAGCAGAAACTGTCTGAGTTTGCCCTCAAAGGCGGCCAATACATGGCAGGTAGCGTGTTCATGATCGGTAAAGGGACATTCACCTTTACGGTTGGCTTCGGCGTGATGCTGTATCTGCTGTTCTTCCTGTTGAAGGATGGCCCATGGCTGGTGAATCTGATACTGGAAGCATTGCCGCTCTCTACCTATGTGAAGCATCACCTGATGGTGAAATTTGCCGCCGTCTCACGCGCTACCGTCAAAGGCACGGTGGTGGTCGCGGTGGTTCAGGGCGTGTTGGGCGGTCTTGCCTTCTGGTTCACCGGCATTGACGGCAGCTTGCTGTGGGGTGCGTTGATGGCGTTCCTGTCGCTGATTCCAGCGGTCGGTTCTGCCATCGTTTGGGTGCCAGCCGCCATCTTCTTCTTCGCCACCAGCGCGGTGTGGAAAGGCCTGTTCCTGGTCGGCTTCTTTGTGGTGATTGTGGGTCTGGTGGACAATATTTTACGCCCGCTGCTGGTCGGAAAAGACACCAAAATGCCTGACTACTTGATCCTGATCTCGACGCTGGGTGGCATGGAAGTCTATGGTATCAATGGCTTTGTTATCGGCCCGTTGATTGCCGCGCTGTTTATCGCCTGCTGGAACCTGCTCTCCGGGCGCGACAACCGCGAAAACGTTGAGGAAATCGACGAAGAAGTGATTGAAGAGGGGAAATCGCGCGAGTAAGGCGTTTCCCTGTCAGGCGGTTGCTGCGCACAGCAGCCGCCGGTTTACCGGAGAACTGCATCGATGTACCAGGGTTGGTTAAAATCTTTCGCGCCGCTGGCGCAGACGCTTATTCTGCTCGCGTGTCTGACCCTCGTGTTATTGGGGCTGCGACTTGGCGCGCCACTGATCAACCAGGTACTGCTGGCGATATTTCTTGCTGTGATGCTGGATCCGCTGATTAGCCGTCTGGCACGACGCGGCATCCCGCGTACGCTCTCTTCTCTGCTGGTGATTGCCATCCTGCTGCTGCTGATCGTCATCACCATCATGTCACTGAGCGCCTCCGCACCGGATCTGATCAAACTGAGCCGACAAGCACCCAATCTGGTGGCAGCCAAACTGCAATACCTGACGCTTTCCCTGAGCCAGATGGGCATCGTGCTTACCGCCGATGAGATGCTTAATTTTGTCGATGCCGGTGCCGTGGTGCGCTTTGTCACGACGCAACTGTCGTTAATCCCCGGCCTGCTTTCGTGGTGGTTAATGGTGTTCCTGATGCTGCTGTTTATGCTGATTGAACTGCCGCTGCTGAAACGCACGCTGCGCGCCAGCAAACAGCACTCCGCACTGTTTATCGCGCTGGAAGAAGGGATTCAGAGTGTGATTGTCTATGCGCGAGTGAAAACGTTGACCGGCCTGCTGGGTGGCGTGATTGTCTGGGGCGTTGCGCATCTGCTGGGATTGAAGTTCGCCTTTTTATGGGGCGTGCTGATGTTTATCTTCAACTACATTCCGGTGCTCGGGTCGTTTCTGGCGGCGATTCCGCCAGTGATCCAGACCTTTATCCTGTTCGATACCCAAACCAGCCTGATGATGGTGGGATTCTTTGTGGTGCTGAACCTGCTACTCAGTTCGGTGCTGGAGCCGCTGATGCTCGGCAAGCGCCTCAATCTCACCCTGACCGTGCAACTGCTCGCCTTCCTGTTCTGGCAAGCGCTGCTCGGTATCACCGGCGCGATACTGGCGATCCCCCTCACCTTCCTGCTGAAAAAAGTCTGGCTGGCACTGCGCCAGCCAGAGTGAGCTATCGGGCGACGCGCCAGCCGCGCGTTAGCTGCTTCTCGATTTCCACCAGCACGAAAATCCCGGCGCTGGCCGCCAGCGAGATAAACCAATATTTAATTGGCAACGGCTCGGTGCCAAACAGCGTGTTCATCAGCGGCAGATAGATAATCATCGCCTGCAACGCCACCAGCACCAGCGTCACCAGCCAGATACCGCGGTTTTTAAGCAAACCGGCATCCAGCGAGAAGCCATCGCTATTGCGGCAGTTGAGCATATACACCCACTGGGCAGTGACCAGCATCTGCAACAGCACGGTACGAATGAACTCCGGCGAATAACCGCGCGGCTGCAGCCAGGCTTCCAGGACAAAGGCGCTAATCGAGATCAGCAGGCCGACGAAAACCACTCGCCAGATGGCGTAACCGTCCATCACATGGCTGCGCACATTACGCGGCGGCCGACGCATGATATTGCGCTCGGCGGCTTCAAACGCCAGTCCAAATGACAACGTTGCCGAGGTCGCCATATTCATCCAGAGAATCTGCACCGGCGTCAGCGGCAATAGATTGCCCATCAGAATCGCGATGATGATCAACAGCCCCTGCGCGAGGTTGGTCGGCATCACAAACAGGATAGTTTTCTTCAGGTTATCGTAAACACGACGCCCCTCTTTCACCGCCGCCGCGATAGTCGCGAAGTTATCATCCGCCAGAATCATGTCCGCCGACTCTTTGGTCACTTCAGTGCCTTTGATGCCCATGGCGATGCCGACATTGGCCTGTTTCAGCGCAGGCGCATCATTCACGCCATCACCGGTCATGCCGACGATCTCCCCGCTCTCCGCAAGCGCTTTCACCAGACGTAGCTTATGTTCCGGGCTGGTACGCGCGAAAATATCGTACTCGCGCGCCGCTTTACTCAGTTCTGCATCGTCCATGTGCTCAAGCTGATAACCGGTGATGGCGCTGTCACTGTTGCCTATCCCCAACATTTGCCCGATGGCCATCGCCGTTTCCGGGTGATCGCCGGTGATCATTTTGACGCGAATCCCCGCCTGCTGGCAGTCACGTATGGCGGTAATCGCTTCGGGACGTGGCGGATCCATCATGCACGCCAGACCCAGCATCATCATGCCCTCACGCAGATCGGCATGATCGATCTGCTGCTGCCCTTCCGGCAGCCAGCGCCAGGCCGCGGCCACGGTGCGCAGCCCTTCGCTGGCATAAGTGGTGATCGCGGCGTTCCAGTAGTCGCGATCCAGCGCTTCGGCACCCTGCGCGCCCTGCTGCTGCTGACACAGCGCGAGCAACACATCCGGTGCGCCGGTCAGCAATAGGCACGCTTTGCCATCAATCAGGCAACTCACGGCCATATATTTGTAGGCCGAATCGAACGGCAGCTTGCTCAGCACCTGCACACTTGCCGAATTGATGCCCGCTTTCGCCGCCAGCACCTTGAGCGCGCCCTCGGTGGGGCCACCGACAATCCCCCAATGGCCCTGTTTATCCTGCCTCAACTGGCTCTCGTTGCAGATATCTACCGTCTGTAAAAAGCCGTTGAGCAGCGCCTCATCGCGCTGTCCACTCTCCAGCTGAAACTCCCCTTTCGGCTCGTAGCTGTTGCCACTGATACGCCAGTGGCTATTCGCCAGCACCAGCGCTTTCACCGTCATTTCGTTCATGGTCAGCGTGCCGGTCTTATCCGAGCAGATCACTGACATGGCACCGAGGGTTTCTACCGTCGGCAGCTTACGAATGATGGCGTGATTGCGCGCCATTGACTGCACGCCAAGTGAGAGAATGATCGAGATGATCGCCGGTAAACCCTCTGGCACCGCCGCAACCGCCAGGCTGATCACCGCCAGCAGCAGTTCCGCCAGCGGGATATCGCGCAGCAGAAAACCGAACACGAACAGCGCGGCCATCATCAGCAGAATGATGTAGAAAATCGCTTTGCCGAGTTTTTCAATCTGCACCAGCAGTGGGGTTTTTGCCTCTTCGATGGAGGAGATCATCGCGTTGATGTGCCCCAACTCGGTATCACCGCCAGTGGCGATCACCACACCTGCGGCAGTGCCAGAACTCACCGTGGTACCGGAATAAGCCAGATTCAGCCGATCGCCCAGCGACTTTTCGCCCTCCAGCGCGTCGCTCAATTTGGACACCACCGTGGATTCCCCGGTGAGAATGGCTTCTTCTACTCGCAAATTGTGCACGTCGAACAAACGCAGATCGGCAGGGATCTTGTCGCCAGGCCGCAGCAGCACCACGTCACCGACCACCAGTTCTTCGGTCGGCACAGTGATCTGCCGTCCATCCCGCAATACCATTGCTTCGTTCGAGAGCATGTTCTGAATGCTTTTCAATGACTTCTCGGCGTTACTTTCCTGGATAAATCCAATCAGTGCGTTGATGACAGCAACGCCGAGAATGACAAAGGTATCCACCCAATGGCCCATCACCGCGGTGATCAGCGCTGCCGCCAGCAGGATGTAGATCAGCACATCTTTAAAGTGCGCCAGAAAACGCATCAGTATCGATTTCCCGGCTTTCTGTGGCAGCACATTGCGGCCATGGGTCGCAAGACGCGACTGCGCCTCCTCGCTCTGCAATCCGCTGGGCGAACTGTTTAGGCGGGCAAAGGCCCTGGCACTCTCGAGCTGATATAAGGGCCGATCAGATGAATCTGATGGCTCAGGACGGAAAGGAACAACGGTCATATTTCACCCCGTGCGGTTGGCAATAAACTGAAAAAAGGAGAATAAAAACAAAAAACCAGTTTAATATTGTTAATTTGTACCGAGATGACCGGGGTCATGTTTTAGTTGAAAAGACCGTTAATTAATATCGCTAATCACCATTCAATATCGAATTAATCACAATCTGGGAAGCAGAGGTGATGACGCTTTATTTCCCGATTAAAAACCACAGTGAAAATCACCAGTTAAATCAATTAAAACAAAAGGTTAATTTCATAAATCCCTTTATTTATGCAAGATTACTTACTGTGATGACTATCAGTTCAGTGACATTTCATGACGTTACTCTTAGGGCCACATAAGTAACTTTACCTTCAGGTTAAAATTAAACCCAATCTAAACAAAGTCACACTTCGCCTTTTCGTCGAAACACCTTTATTCCTCGTTTCGCCCCGTTAAGACCACTACCTGCTCAACTTAACCTTTATCTACAGCGATAATGTTCTTGCTACTTACATAGCGAAATCATCAGCTCAACGCCCAATGACTTCACTTACTTTAAACGACTCACCTCATAAAATAGAAAACTGAGCAAAAACCATAGTAAATATATAAATAACACGTCAGGTCATGATATTTATTGCATCAGGAAAACCTTACAAAATAATTATTTGCGCCATTTAAACTTTACTCTTAAAATCCGCTAACCAATAAAACTAATCCTTATTAATATTCCATTCACCGCAATAAACAGGACAGCCATATGAAGGAAGTTCTCATCGTTGATGACCATCCCGTCGTTCGGATGGCATTAAGACTGCTGCTTGAAACGGACAACATGAATGTGGTGGGCGAAACGGATGACGGGTTTGAAGCATTAGCCTTAACCAAAAAACTGTCACCGGATTTGATCATCGTGGACATCGATATGCCCTCTTACAACGGCATCGATCTGGTACAGAGGCTGCGCCACAACGGCTTTAGCGGCGGCATTCTGGTGTTGACTGGCAAAGACGTTGACCACTACATCAAACGCAGCGCCACCGCCGGTGCCGATGGCTTTATTAGCAAACGCAATAACATGACCGAATTGCACGACGCCATTCGCGCGATTAATGCCGGATATGGCTTCTTTCCTTTAAATCGCCGACGTCAGGGTTTACCGGATGATATTCAGGAAGACAAAAATAAGATTGCTAATCTCTCCAGTAAAGAATTGCAGGTGCTGGTGTATTTATCCAAAGGCATGAAAGTGGTGGAAATGGCACAACGGATGAAGATCAGCGATAAAACCGTCAGCACTTATAAACGCCGATTAATGGAAAAGCTCGATATTCAAAATATGGTCGGCCTTTACGAGTTCGCCAAACGCAATAATATCGCCTGAACTCGTCATGGTTAAATTACTCTGCCTGATGGGTTTGATGTTCTGCCTGCTGAATCAGCCAATCAGGGCTGAAGATCCGCGCACCATGCAGTTGGTCAGTCGTGAACAAAATGTCCTGCTGACCTTTGATCTGCCCGACAACGACTGGCGCTGGCTGGGCGAAAAACGCGAAGTTAGCGTCGCCCTCTACGCGCCAGAAAATCCGCCTTTCGATATGATCATCGATGCCAACACGCTGGAAGGGATCTCTGCTGACTACACGGCTCTGGTCCTGCATTACCTTGGTTTGCACATCAACACGCACTATTACAGCAGCCGCAGTGCTGCGCTCGATGCCTTGCAGCAAGGCAAGGTGGATATACTGGTGGACAGTGCCGGCAGCCCGGAACCCTCTGCCGCAGACCTGTTGTTGAGTACTCCGTTTGCCTCGGATTATCCTGCGATGGTGTCACGCGATAACATCATGTCTGAAATGAGTGATGACAACTCCCCGATGCAGATCGCCATGCCGCGCGGCTACCTGAGCGATGCCTGGATTGAAGCGCGCTATCCGGAAGCGAAAATCACCCGCTATCCTTCTGCGCTCAGCGCTTTGGCGTCATTAGCCTTTGGCGAAAACGACTACTTTATTGGCAATCTCAACACCGCCAACTACCTGATTGAGCGCAATTACGCCTCGACGCTTTCCGTGATTCGCATTTTTGAGCCCACCGATGCCGGACCGCGCTTTGTCTTGCCCATCCGCAATGCGCCACTGTATAGGGGCGTCAATGCAGTGCTGAATGCTATTCCCTTGCAGCAACACAAAGCCATCTTCCATCAATGGGTGCAAAGCATGCCTCCGATGAGGGCGGCACCGCCTCTGCAACTCACTGACCGTGAGCGGCGCTGGCTGGCTCAGCACCAGACGCTGCGCGTGGTGATGAACCCGCTCGATGCGCCTTTCACGCTAAAAGATCGGTACAACAAATTTAACGGTATGACCGCAGACTTACTGCGCTTGATTCATCTGCGCACCGGCATCGACTTCACCATGGTGGAGGCCTCCTCCGTCAACGCGATGTTCGACCAAATGAGCCGCCATGACGTTGAGCTGGTTGGCTCGCTGGCCCACAGCCCGCAGCGTGAAGCACGTGCCCTTTTCTCTCATCCTTATGTGCTGCCGCCGTATGTGCTGGTGAGCAAAAACACGCTGGGCGCACCCAAAACACTGAATGACACCGACACGCTGGCGATCACACCCCAGCATGAACTCACCAGTTGGCTGACGGAAAATTTTCCCCATATCAAATTGATCACCGTTGAGAACGCCAGTATTGCATTGCAGATGTTGAATGAAGGACGGGTGGATAGCGCGGTGAATAACCTGATTGCCGCGCGCTATATGATCGATCGCTACTTCAGTAACCGGCTGCAGATAGTCTCGCGCCTCGGGGAAAATCCGGCGCGAATCGCCTTTGCCGTAGGGCGCGATAATCCGGAGTTGCTGAGTATTCTGAACAAGGTGCTGGCCACCATCCCGCCGCGCGACATCTCGCTGCTGGCGATGAAATGGCAGGGCACGCCCGATGTCAAACTCGATACCTGGATGGCCTATCGTCACGAATTCTACTGGCTGGCCGGGATCTTCGCGGTGCTGGTGATCACCTCACTGTTTTGGAACTACCATCTGCATCGCGCGGTGCGTCAGCGTAAAGAGACACAGGCGCGGCTGCAGGAGCAAGCCACCTTCCAGAAAACCCTGTTTAACGGCACGCCGGTGCCGATCTACGTCATCAATCACAAAGGGGAAATGACCAACAAGAATCCGGCCTGGAGCCAGTTCTTCAACGATCGACATTCTAATATCAGCCAGCTGCCGCTCAGCGACAGCGCGCACCCGTTGCACGCCCTCTGCCAGGCGCAAATGGCCTCACTGGCCGAGCAAACCTCACTGGAGATGGCACCGCAGCGCGGTCAGATCGATAACGGCCACGAACTGCGTGATGTTATCCACCACGCGGAGGCGTTTCGCGATAATCACGGCAACATCGCCGGTATGATTTGCAGCTGGCAGGACGTAACGGAACATGAACAGCTCACCCGCGATCTGCTGCAGGCCAGCGAGCGCGCCGAGCAGGCTAATCGCACCAAAAGTACCTTCCTCGCCACCATGAGCCACGAAATCCGTACGCCGATCAGCGCGATTATTGGCTTGCTGGAGCTGGCGGTCGCCAACCGCCTGCAACAGCCGTGCGATAAAGAATCGGTGCGCGTCGCCTATGAATCCGCGCAATCGCTGATGGGGCTGATTGGCGATATCCTCGACATGGCAAAAATCGAATCGGGCAAGCTGGAACTGTCCCCGGAATGGGTGCGCTTCGATACGCTGGCCGAACCGGTAGTGCGCGTGTTCGAAGGGCTGGCGCGTCAGAAAGGATTGCTGTTGCACTATCAGGTTGACGTGCTGCATCCGGACGAACTGCTACTGGACCCGATGCGTCTGCGGCAAATCCTCTCCAACCTGATCAGCAATGCCATCAAATTCACCGAGCGCGGCACGGTGGAAGTCCAGGTGCGCAGTAAACCGGGCGAAGGCGATCGCGCCACGCTGGAACTCACGGTGCAGGATACCGGCATCGGCATCAGCGAAGAGGATCAGCAGCTGATATTCAATCCTTATGAACAGTCCGCATCGGGCAAAAAACAGCGCGGCACCGGCCTCGGATTGGCGATTTGCGAGCAAATGGTGGCGATGATGGCGGGCAGCCTGTCGCTGCACAGCCAGCCGGGGCGCGGCACCCGCATCTGCGTGCGCATCCCGGTGGATTGCCGTGAGGCGGTCAATGCGCCGGTTGAACCGATACGCCAGCAAGATGCCTGCGGCCTGCCGTTAACCATCCTCACGGTAGATGATCATCCTGCCAACCGCCTGCTGCTGAAACGTCAGCTCACTCGGCTGGGACACAAAGTGATCGAAGCCGAGGATGGCGAACAGGCGCTGTGGCTGTGGCAGGAAAACCAGATTGATTTGGTGATCACCGATTGCAGCATGCCGGTAATGGATGGCTTCACCCTGACGCGCGAATTGCGTAAGAAGCAGCGTGAACCACTCACCATTATGGGACTGACCGCCAACGCCCAGCCGGAAGAGCGAGCGCGCTGCCTGGAAGCGGGTATGGATGACTGCCTGTTCAAACCGTTGCGCCTGCCGCAGCTGGAAGCGCTGCTGCAAAAAGTGCCGCGCCCGGCGGTTGTGCCCTATCCCGGCCATGTCGCACTGAATCATCTGCTCGATCTCAACGCCCTGCGCGAACTGGCTCATCAGGACAACGAAATGTTGCAGCGCCTGCTCAACGCCACCCGCGATGAAAACCTGCAGGATATGCAGGTGGCCTGCGCCTGTTACGACAATCGCGACTGGCCCGCGCTGGAGCGCAGCCTGCATCGCCTGGCGGGATCGGTGCAGATCATTGGCGCACTCTCGATTGCCGATCAATGCCGCGAATTAGAGCAAGCCTGTGGCGCCCCAGCCGATGAACGTCATCTCGGCCAGATGCTCGATGAAACGCTGGGCTGCGTGCATGTGTTGAATCAGGCTATCGAAACCTTTCTGACAGAAGAGTTCAGCGCATAAACTGCCGCTGCGCCTTAATCCAGATTGTGCCGCTGGGCAAAATCGATCACATCCACCAGATTCTTTAACTCCAGCTTCAACATCAGACGGCTTTTATAGGTGCTGACGGTCTTATCGCTGATGTTCATACCTCGCGCGATATCCACCACTTTCTCCCCGCGCGCCAGCTGACGTAACACATCCAGCTCTTTGGGCGACAACTCGTCAATCTTGCGCTGGTCACTGTTTTCATCCTCAAGATGCAAGCCCTGACGCGCACAATTCATCGGGAAAAAGGCGTATCCTTTGCTGATGGCGCGAATCGCATCTCTCAGCTCGGTTAACTCTTTGCACTTACTGATAAATCCGTTGGCACCCGCCGTGGCACAGCGACGGATATAATTCTCGCTGTCCTTGCCGGAGAGCACCAAAATGCCCCTCTTGTACCCGCTCTGGCGCACACGCTTAATCACATCGATACCGTTGAGCACCGGAATGTCGATATCAATAATCACTAAATCCGGCTGCAGTTTTTTCACAGACTGGATGGCCTGAATGCCATCGCCCACTTCCCCTACGACTAGCCGATTGTCTTGTTCAATGACTAGCTTGAGCGCTAATCGTGTGATTGGATGATCATCAACAATCAGTACCTTTTCCATTTTTCACCCCGTCCCGCGCCTTGACCGATAAAGTAGAGCGACTGGGTGAGTTGACGTGCGCCGTCAACCGTCAGGCATCAGCGCCAAGTTGACTCGCCCTTGCCTCACCAGCCACCCCTCTTCGGAAACGATCCCTTAACGGTTATATCGGTGGATGTCGCGGTTGCTAAAATAAATGTGATGGGGGGATGAGAGGAGGAGATTTGTGCCCGGCCTGTGTTGCGAGAATCACTGACCGGGCACATGAAGTGTTACTGATGCTGGCGAATAAAACTGGCGGCGATATCCAGTGCGTGACGTGCGGCATCCAGGCGGATGTCCCGCTGAAATACATGGTGCATGCCCTGATAGATATCCAACTGCACTTCACCGCCCTGCTCAGCTAATTGCGCCGCTAAGCGCGTGGCATCATCCAGCAGCAGTTCTTCAGTGCCGACCTGAATCGCCAACGGTGGTAAGAGGCTGTACTGGGCAAACAGCGGCGAGGCGCGATGATCTTCCGCCAATGTGCCCTGCAAATAAGCCGCAGCGGCATCGCGCAGGATAGATGGCTGGAAAATCGGATCACGCGTATTGGGATCGTTAAACGAAGCGCCGCTAAAGGTCAGATCGGTCCACGGCGAAAACAGCACCGCAGCACGGATTTTCTTAACCAGCTGCGGATGTTGCAGCGCCACCAGTGATAGCGCAGCCCCGGCTGAATCGCCCACCAGCGCGATATGTTCAATGCCGCTGTCGATGAGACTCTTTAGTAGCTCAATCACCCGATCCGGCGCGGCCGGGAATGGATGTTCTGGTGCCAGCGGATAGTCGAGCACAAAAGTAGAATAACCCGTGCGCACCGCCAGCTGGCTGGCGAACCCGCGATAAGCCTGCGCGCTGCCGAGCATATACGCCCCGCCATGGATAAACACGATAACCTGTTCGGTGCGTGTCTCCTGCGGATGCAACCACCAGCCAGAATCTGAGGCTTGTTCACTGCGCATAGCTGCTGCCAACGGTGTTTCCGCGGTCATCTCGTCATAATACGCGCGCATTGAGCCAGTAAAGTTCGCGCGATGCGTTTGCTGTTCGGCCAGTGATTGCTGCACTTGCAACTGATCGTGACCGGTTAGGGGATGCTGTGACTTGTTCATAAGTTGCTCCGGTAAAAGGGTGTGGAGCCACCTTATGCCATTCCAATTTTCGCAACTAGCTGGCTTAATGGAATACCCTCTATTCCCAGTAGGACTATTGAATGGATCGACTTGATGCTATCCGGCTGTTTCTGCGCGTGGTTGAATGCGGCAGTTTCTCCGCCGCCGCCAAAGAAGCCGGTATCGGGCAATCTGCGGTCAGCAAACAGATCGCCGCGCTGGAGAAGCAGTTCAATCACCCGCTACTGAAACGCTCCTCACGCGGCATTGCCTTAACCGACTCAGGCCGAACCTTTTATGACGGTGCGCTGCGCCTGCGCGATGAATTCGACCAGCTTGAATTAAACGTCAAATATGGCGCAGATGAACCGGCAGGCACGCTGCGTATCTCAGTGGCACCGGTGTTTGGCCGTTTCTACATCGTGCCGCGACTGCCCGCTCTGCTGGCGCGCTACCCGGCGCTGAATGTGGAATTGCGCGTCTCCGAGCGGCATGTGGATTTGATTGAAGAGAATATCGATGTCGCCATCCGCCACGGCGAACTACAAGACTCGGCGCTAACACAACGCAAGCTGGCTGACAGCCCGTTGATCACGGTGGCGAGCCCGGATTATCTGGCCAAGTATGGCGTGCCCGCTTCCCCTGCTGACCTGAGCGAGCATCAGTGCATTGCATTTAATGCCGGGCGCGGCATGCATCCGTGGCGCTTTGTGGATGAGCACGGTAAGGCGATTACGCTGATGCCTCAAGGGCGGTTTCAGAGCAATGATGGTGAGCAACAACGCGCCGCTGCACTGGCGGGATTGGGCATTACGCAATTTCCGGCCTGGCTGGCGGGACCGGATTTAGCTTCAGGGGCGCTGGTGCCGGTGCTGAAGGAGTTTGCCGTGGGATCGATGCCGGTGAGCGCGGTGTTCGCAACGAAGCAGACGGCGAACAGTAAAGTAAGGGTTTTTGTTGAGTATTTGCTGGGGACGTTGGGGGAGGATTTGCCGTTGGGGGCTGGGGTTGAATCTAGGAGGATAGTGTGAAGCCTACTTTGGAAGAGGTGATTGAGTTTGTGCGTGAGTTTTCGGGGGATCACAAGTCTATGATGACTGAGCATACCCTGCTGGATGCTGATCTGGGTATTACCGGGGATGAGGGGGCTGAGTTGCTGGAGGAAGCGGAGAAGAGGTTTGGGGTTTCGTGTGTGACCGAGGAGAGATCGTTTCAGGAGACTTTTGGGATTGGAGAAGTGGATATCATGCAGGAATTCCGTTTCTGAATGGAGCAGGAGTTTGGATCAGAGTCACGGGATCACTCCACTTCGATAACAGGATGTTGTTAAGAGGAACGTTTGCAGTTAGTTAAAAAAGAGGATTTGCGGAAGAAAAAATATACTAAATATTGGAACTGTAAATTTGATCAACTATCACCTTGTGTAATATCATCAGTCGTACTGAAGTATGGGTGTTAATCTTATTGACGTGCAGTCGAAAATTAAACTTCTAAGCATGTTAGAAGTCAGTAAAGACAACACCATTCAATGAAATTTGTGATTGTGATAAGGGATTAATAACACTTAGGAGTTACCAGGATGGTACCCACAACGTCTTCCGCCTACAACATCAAAGCCAGTACCCTCGATACGCTCATGCAGGATACCTGGCTGCTGGCGCTCTCTGTCCGAAACGGACAATCCATAAAGATTGACGATGCACTTTATCAGCGTTGTTTTAGCATGGTCCAACAGGTCCAGGATAAACTTAATACGGCGGGTGCAGCGGCCTCTCTCCGCGAAGAAATCAAATTTGCACACTGCGTCTTTCTTGATGAACTGATCATGACCATTCCAGACGCTGATATTTCAGCCTGGTGGAAGCGCACACCTTTGCAGGGGCATTTTCTCGGCCATCTCAACGGTGGCGAGCATTTCTATGAACGCATCAAAAAGCTGCTTCGTGAACCTGCAACAGCAGAAGCCGCCGTCAGCTGCTACTACAGAATGTTGCGCTTTGGCTATACCGGAAAATACCGAACGGAAGACGATGAGGAGCGTCAGTCGCTGGTACAGCAGCTAAAAGCGCTTTTGCCTGAGCAGGCTGGATCTTCCGACTCAGCGGTCATTATCCAGCGTTCAAAACACAAAACATCTTTCTGGCAGCGTTCTCCCTGGCTTATTCGCAGCAGTCTGCTGGTTGCCATCATTGTTGCCACTTTCATCATGAACGGCCATCTGCACTATCTGCTTGGCAGAGGGTAGGTTTCGGGCCAGCAAATTTCAGGAAGGAATCTGTAAATGGGCAAGAAGGACTTTGTTATTGCGGGCAGCAAGACGCCGGTATACAACCATTATCAACTGAGCATCCAGGCACTGAAAAATCAGCGTCCCGACATTCAGTTGTCAGTGCTGCGTTTCAGCGGTGAAGAAGCATTGAACACGCCCTGGAAGTACAGCATCGAGATCACCAGCGCCAGCCGGGATATCCCGGCAGATATTCTGATTAACAGCACCGCTCAGCTCTTATTTTATCCTGACGGCCAACCCTGGCAGTCAGTGGAACCTCGTATTCTGCGCGGTGTTGTTACCGCTTTTCAACAGTGCGAATCCTCTGCTGACGAAACACGTTATGTGGTTACGCTTGAATCACGCCTGGCGTTGCTAAAAAACAGCCTGACCTGGGCCGTTTACCAGCACAAAAGCGTACCGGGTGTGGTCGAGGATATCCTCAAACGCTGGGAATACTCCTCGCTGGACTATCACTTCCGTCTGAATACTCAGTATCCGATACGTGATTTCTATATCTCATACGCGGAGAGCGACCTCGCCTTTATCGAACGGCATCTGTCGCGCATTGGCGTGTTTTATTACTTCACCTGGGATGAAGAAAATCACCGTGATGTGCTGGTGCTCGGTGACAGTGCGCAGGCTTACGGTGCAGAGCAAAGCATCGTATTTCGCCATCCGTCAGGGCTATTTGATGGCGGGCAGGAATCACTCTGGGATATTTCAGTTAATCGCCATTCAGTTGCCGCCAGCACAAGGCTCAATGATGAGTATTACCGCAACGCGCAAAATGACATGCAGGCGCGCGCGGAAACTGATCCTGATAAACCTGCGCTTGCGGGAGAGCTGTATCGCTACGGTGAAAACTATCAATTACTGGGCAAGGAGCACCAGGCCCTGCCGGAACAGGGGCAGTGGTTTGCCAGACGCCGCCAGGAGCGGCTCATAACGGAGCAGATTACCTTCGACGGTATGAGCAACGGCATGGATATTCGTCCGGGCATGGTGATCTCGCCGCAGGGTAAGGAGTGGGCGGATGCGCCGGATGGCCTGCTGGTGGTGTCGACTTCATCCACCCGCATTTCGCGTGATACTGCCTATGTTATTCGCTTTACCGCCGTGCCAGTTCGCTCGCAAAGCACTTATCGACCGCCATTGAAAAGCTGGCCGCATATTGCTGGCACGCTGCTGGCTCGCGTCACCAGCCCGGTAGAAAATGCGCAATATGCAGAACTTGACGAGCATGGTCGTTATAGAGTGCGTTTTCAGTTCGATCTGAACGAATCCTGGCAGTCGGGTTTTGAAAGTGTGCCGGTGCGGCTGGCGAAGCCTTATGCAGGTAACGTCTACGGCTGGCACTTTCCCCTGATAGCCGGAACGCAGGTGATGATTGCCTTCACCAATGGCGACCCTGACAGGCCTTATATTCTTTGCGCGGCACATGACTCTCGCCATGAAGATCATGTCAATCTCTATAACTATCAACGCAATGTGCTGAGGACCCCGGCGAACAACAAACTCCGGTTTGAGGATCGCCGTGGATATGAGCATGTCAAACTGTCGACGGAATTTGGCGGTAAGAGCCAACTTTCACTCGGGCATATCGTCGATAGTTCCCGAAGCAAGCGCGGCGAAGGGTTTGAACTACGCACGGACAGCACGGGTACGCTGCGAGCCGGTAAAGGATTGTTCCTAACGGCAGATGCACAGACAACGGCGACGGGTCAGGTGCTGGAAATGGCACCTGCAATCAGCCTGGTAAAAGGCGCGGTGAGCCAGATTAATGACTGGCAGACCATCACCCACTCTCACCATAACCTTCAGCCCGATGCTTCTCACCTCAGCGCATATCTGACTGCAGCCGAACAGCTTAAATCCCCGGCGATGTTGCTCAGTGCCCCGGAAGGGATTGGTGCCGTCAGCCCCAAAAGCATTCTGCTTAACTCTGGCACAACCCTGCATCTGCAAAGCCAGACAGAAACCAGCATTGCCAGCGGCAAACGTGTGCAGGTCAACGCCAGTCAGGCCATTTCGCTGCTGTCGCAGAAGGAAGGCATTCGCATGGTGTCGGGCCAGGGACCGCTAACGGTCGAATCGCACGGCGATACTCTGGGTCTGACGGCGATGAAAGATATCAGCGTGCAAACCGTTCAGGGTGAACTCCGTCTGACCGCCAAAAACGGCATCGTGCTGGGCTGCGGCGGCGCAACCATCAGGATCACGCCGCAGGGCGATATTCAGATCCATTCGCCAGGTAAAACCAGCATTCGAGGCGTGCATGTCTGGAATACGCCTGCCAGCGAAGAGACGCCATTACCGGAACTGCCAAAATCGGTGTGTAAAGAGTGCCTGAAAAAAGCGCAGGAAGCCGCTTTAGCTTTCGCTCCGAGGGGATAGCCATGACCAGTAAAGATAACGGAGCAGCATGGCTAAAACAGACCACCGCACTCGGCACTGCTGCCGGACAGGATTATATCGATGTGCTGGTTGACCAAGCCGGTACTGAGCAACCACTGCAGCAGGCGCTGAATCAGATCAATCCACCGCTGCGCTGGTTTTCACTGTTTGAGGGAACGCCTGAAGCAGCAACGGAAGAGTATTCCCCGCTGGTGATGCGACTGCATTTTAGTGTTGCCAGCCATCAACGCTGGCTGGAGCAACTGGTGCAACACTTTTCCGCTACGCCACGGCTGACATTTTTAATATCGCCACTGGCATTCGATCTGCTTACCACGCATTTGCAGGCACTTTCGCAGGTTCAGTGGGAGGAACAAACCGGTTTGCTGCGCTACTACGATAATCGCGTTTTTCCACAGTTGCTGACGCAGGTATTGAGCCCGGAACAGCAGGCAACGTTTACGGATATTGCGCTGTTCTGGAGCTGGCAGGATCGGGATGGCGAATCGGTGTGGAAAACAGGCAGCTGGACACCGGAGCATGTGCCTGATGATGCGCCAGCAATGAATAACATCAACGATGCGCAGGTGGAATTGATGGGATGTTTGAGTGATGCCGAAGCACTGATGTTGAAAATCAGCGAGGCAGAGACTTCAAAAGAAGCTAAGTATGCACGCTGCTTACAAATAGCTCTGCAGGCAAGCAAGGCGGGATATCTGGGCGATTTACTGGCATTTACGGAGCAAAACCAGTGAGCAATTTCATCAGGTTATTCAGATATGTTGTTTTAAGCTGCGTAGTCATTTTAGCGGGCTGTGACCAATCGGATGCTTACGAATCCAGCGGAGGTGACGTGGGTGCAATTAACCACGTTGCAGGGCAAAGAATTAACTGGTTTTCAGTTAATGGCTACCGTGTGCCAGGCACTGGGGGAGGCTATTGCTGCGTAATGATCCCGGATAAATGGCGTCCTGGGTTGATGACTCATATTGAGTGGGAAATCGATCCTAATCCCCATGAAAAAATACCACGACTGACAAAAGGGGTAGGTTTTGAGCCTAAAGCTCTGGCAGAGCATGAGGCCAAGTATCGTCGGTATAGTGCCGATGTTTCTGTCCCTGAGTACGATGAAAGCGCAGGGATCACCGTTCATTTTCTGCCCTGCCGTCAGGTCAAAGTTTATGCCGGTATAGCCAGCTATGGTGCGGATACATATCCGATTAAAGAGCCCACTGATATGCAGGAGCCAGCGACATGCGAAAATTAAATATCAAGATTGGCGTGCCCTGTACGTTCCTAAAATTTATCCGATTAGCTTCATTTAGCAGCCTGATGATTTTAGTGGGCTGTGACCAGTCCAATACGGGTGAATCAAGTGCCGGGAATCTGGGTGCGATAAACCATGTTGCTGGGCAAGATATTAATTGGTTCTCTGTGAATGGTTATCGCGTACCCGGTACAGGTGGCGGCTATTGTTGCATTATGCTGCCAAATAAATGGCGCCCG
>NZ_JZRH01000026.1:0-47599 GCF_000963985.1 Pantoea sp. BL1
CCAGACTGCGTTATCACCCGCCGCTTAACTGACAAGCCGTAAGCTATTAACCAGGTTTTGTGCTCAACCGTTCTCGTTGGCCAATGCCACCGCATCTTCCCCGGCGGGAATGCGCATCGGTGCGTTGGGATCTGTGGCTGCTTGCCATATCGCGGCAGCGACATCGTCGGCTTTGGTGGTAGGTTGCGGTTGGTGCATGCCCGCCATAATGCCATCCAGCATCGGCTGATAGGCGTCGAGGAAAGTTTCCTCCATGCGCGGCATGGCGTTCTTGCCGAAATCGGTGGTGGGCGCCAGGCCTGGCAACACCAGCCGCACATTAACATTAAACGGCTGCAACTCCAGCGCCAGTGATTCCGTAAACGCGTTGACGGCGGCTTTGCTACCCGTATACACCGCCAGCAAAGGCAGCGATTTCAGCGTCACGGTGGACGTCACGTTGATCACCGTACCGCTGCGTTTGGCGCGGAACTGAGGCAGCACCGCCTGCGTCATGGCGATCGTGCCCAGCGTGTTAGTCTCAAACACTTCGCGTACGGTGGACATCGGCGTGCCTTCCAGTGAAGTCAGCACACCAATCCCGGCGTTGTTCACCAGCACGTCGATTTCGCCTGCGTCCGCGATTGCCCGATTGATGCTTTCTGCATTAGAAACGTCCAGCGGCAATAAACGTAAATTTTCCGAAGCCGGGAATAGCGCCGGGCGAGGATGACGCATAGTGGCAATCACCTTCCAGCCGCGTTCCAGGAAATAGAGCGCGGTGGCGTGTCCGAAGCCAGAAGAACAGCCGGTGATGAGGATCGTTTTCATATTTTACTCCTGCATTGCATTGGGTAGAGGCTCACTATAGAGTCAGTGAGATGGACTCACTACAATGCAAAGTCCACATTTCATTCGCAGGAGTCCATAATGATCGATCCCCTTGCTGAGATAGTGTCACTGCTGCAACCTCAGGCGGCCTTCTCAAAACGTGCACGCGCCAATGGCCGCTGGCGCGTAAATCGCAGTGAAACCGGACAGCCATTTTACTGCCTGGTGTTGGCTGGGCGTAGTCAGTTGAAGATGAAAGGGCATGAACCGATCCCGCTTGAGCAGGGCGATTTTGTCCTGATCCCGGCAGCGTGGGAATTCTGTATGAGCAGTGCCGAGCCACCCGAAGACGATGCACCTGAAACATTGCCGGAAATGCTCAGCCCCGGTGAATTCTGGATCGGCGATCAGCAACAGCCTGCCGAAGTTCAAACGCTGATTGGTTATTGCCAGTTTGGTGCGCCAGATGCGGGATTAATCGTCTCGCTGTTACCCCAATTTATTCATATTCGCGGTGAGTCACGGTTGACCACGCTGGTACAACTGGTGATGGATGAGTGTCGTGCGCAGCGTCCTGCTCGCCATGTGGTACTGGAACGCTTGCTGGAATTGCTGCTGATCGAGGCGCTGCGTTCAATGCCAATCTGTAATGCTTGCCCTGGCGTGATGAGCGGTTTAGCCGACGAACGCCTGGCGGCGGCCATCCGCGACATTCACGCCAACCCTGCGCATCCATGGACTGTGGCGCAATTAGCCAAAGTTTCCGCGTTATCCCGTTCGGCGTTCTTTGTGCGTTTCCGCGCAGCAGTGGGTGTAGCGCCGATGGTCTATCTGCTCACCTGGCGCATGGCTTTGGCCAAAAATTTACTGCGCGGCAAAAATATGGCGGTAGCGGATGTCGCAGAACGCGTCGGCTATCGTTCCGCCAGTGCGTTTAGTGTGGCCTTCACCCGTTATGTGGGGCAACCGCCCGCATGGTTTGCCGCTCAACGGGAAATCTAGCGGAACAGTTTAAGATTACCCGTCAAACCAGTTATTTTCTTTTTGGGGCCAATCAGACCAATTGCAACCAGCTCAATATGGTCACTGTGGGCGCTGGCAATTCGCTCGCCATACTCCTCGTAGGTCTTACAAGACTGCGCCAGCGCACTAAACGGCATGGCGAAGATCTCTGGGTCCGCGTTGCTAGCCTTTTGCAGTTCACGCAGATAGTCACCTTCCGCCAGCAGCACTGGCAGGGGAGCATAAATCACACCGGGATAATTGAATCCATCTTCACTCTGCAAATCCGGGCCGACGATATGATCAACCAACTTGCCAAAGCTGATACCGATGACGCTGGCTGCATTCAGCGCCAGTCCGGTCGGTAACTGGTTGTCGATGATGAGGGTGCAGCGATGTTGGTGAGGATCGAATTGCATGGGTAACTCCGTAAGCGACTGAGATTAAGCGCCATGGTGGCTGAGGCAAAAATTATGCGGCAGGCTGTAAGAAAAGTGCTTGCGGAGTTCATGGAAAAACGCATGAATTAAGGATGAATATTCCTGTTTAACGCTATCAATGGAAAGGATTAACCTTAAATGAGTTTAAGCAAGACAGACATCCAAATACTGGAACATTTGCAGCAGGATGCGCGCGTGACGAATCAGGATCTTGCTGATGCGATTGGGTTGTCGGCATCGCCCACCTGGCGCAAAGTGCGCAAGCTGGAAGAAGACGAGGTGATTCAGAGCTATCGCGCCGTGCTTAACCGGCGCAAGATTGGCCTGAATGTGATGGTGTTCGTGCGGGTCAGCATCGACAGCCATAGCGAGGCCGAAGCACGTAAATTTGAAGCAGAAGTGACCGCGCTGGAAAATGTGGTCTCCTGCTACAGTATTGGCGGCGATGCAGACTTCTTATTGCAGGTGGTATCGGCAGATATGGATGCCTATGCGGACTTTGCGATGTCGGTTATTCGGCGATTGCCGGGAATTAAAGAGATGCAGAGTATGTTTGTGCTGAAGGAAGTGAAAGGGATGACGGGATTTCCTTTATCAATATAGGACATAGGTTAACTGTTGAATTATTTTTTCTTTTTTAATACTAATTTAGGGTGCATAACTGCACCCTATTAATTTTAATATGTCAGTTTTTTAACGAAGTCTGGAAGCAGCATGTGGAAATCATCACGATACATATCCATATCACTCTGAAATCTAGATATGGTTTCACTTACAGTTTTTCTTTTAGATAATCTAGCCTCTGTGGCTGGATCTAATAAATTAGACCTAGTTAAAAGGCGCACTATTACTGGCATCCATAGACCAATAGCATCTTCTCGGTGAACTGAATCAATAAATGCCAATGTGTATTTGTTGGGGATGGCGCGACCTGCTATGATTTCCATCATACTTGATATTGCATTGATGATTAACAACGAAACTCCGGGCCGACTGAGGAAAGCCTGCTTAGCTTGATCTACTACAGGCAAATTGCCATGTCTGAATTGATCTCCATAATGTTTTTTTGTACGAGCAATGGCTTCATTCAAAGTGAATACAAAAACTATGTGACCTTTAGTTATGGAATCATTAAAAGACTTTTTGTAAAGATTATCGTCATCCCAGATATCTTTCTTATTATGATAAGCATTTGTTGGGTGATCATGGAAAGCTATAAGTATTTGAGCTACGGTATCAGTTGGTAATAGTATGCGTTTCTGCTGCGGTGATAAAGATTTACGAAGGCCACCAGTATAAAGTGTATCCTTACTTTTAGCGAATTCCTTTCTCAATCGGTTCTGAATAGGATCGCTAGACCTAAAATCAGATCTTAAAACCTTATTTTGGGAGTTATTAGCTAATGTTATGTCTTGTATTTTATCTTCATTACCTACCTTAATAAATCTAACGCCAATCTTTAAGTCTTTTTTGTTTTACCTTTAATATGAGAAATGCTGCCAGTAGTCTGAGCTCCATTTACAATTGAAATTCCGGTGATTGAATCTAAAACCCCTAGAGAGGGATGACCGGGAATTACTGAAAATGAAAAATCATGAACTAGTGCAGTAACTCCATTGTTATAAACGAAAAAATTACCAGAATCATTTTGAGCCGTCTCTTTAATTCGATCATTAATTGAAAGATCTCTTTTGTTGCTTCCCATGTAGGACCTGACATTTGCACTAAAAAGTCTATCCTCACCATAGTTTTCATAAAGTTCCTTTAGGAACTCCCCAGAAATTGAGGTTGAAAATGACTGCCATTCATCATTGTTTTTTTCAAAAAAGCCAGGTAACTCATTCGTCTTAATGACATCTGATATCAATATCGGACTATGTTGCGAATTATAAAGCTCATCAAGCGAATTTAGGCCTATTTGCCTTGAGTCTACTATAATGTTATTTCCTGGATAATCATTTTTAAGTTTTGAAATTACCGACATTCCAGTTGCCTTAAGAGGCCTTTCACATTCATCTGTCTCTGGGCAGTTATGCAAAAACCAAATATTCAAACGCTCTATAGCGCCGTCTTTTAGTGCTTCTCTTGCTTCGGCGACTTGAGTTCTGATTCTTGCAGGTATGGATGCGAGGTCAGCAGAAAAAAGTGCAGTTTCTGCATAAGCCGTCTCTTGAGCTTTAGTTGGTTTTGCACCCTGAGAGCGAAATAAAGGAGATTGAAATGATTGTATTAAATAGATTCTCTTTCCATCACGGTCTACGTAAAGAATATCAATATTTTCGTCATCACCGCCTTCAGTAATAATATCAGGGGCAATCAGGTTTACATCATCTAATTCGCCGTGTAATTCTAAAGCATATAGAGCAGAGTTTAGGTTTCCATGTTCCTTAAGGTCATCTCTCTGCTGAAGGGCAACCCAATAAGGACTATCATTTAATGCTGTGTATTCCATAACATATTCTTGTTTAAAATTAGTTTGGCTTGATGCGAATGGTGAGAAATACATCAAGGAAGAGTTGTGATCGCACTAGAGAAATATAGTTGTTTGTTTGTTATTTTAATGCAAGATTTTTTTATTCTCATGCGACATTCAATATATTTTAAATGCCCTTGAGTTTAAAAAAGTCAGTTATTTTTTAATAAGTCAAATTTATGGGGGGGGTGCAGGGTTGTGAGTGTCTTAACTCATGACGTTTTTTTGTGCTTTCTAATCTAAACGATGAACAATGCCAAAGGAGTGATTTCATGGGTTTGTTCTTTATGATTTAATGAACCTATCCTTTCGCCCCAAGGTCGATTTTTAAATTTGAACATTTCTGTCATTTTCTTAAATCTTATGTTTCAGTGATATCCCTACAAATTTGAACTGTATTAAGCAAGGTGCAACAGAGCGGAAACCTTACATGTTTCGATGGAGCAGGGGAGAGTCTGCGAGGTGGCGTGGCGAACACGCGCAGTAACACACGCATTAAACTGTAGGCAGCAGACGGGTGCAGCTCAAGTAGTTTCGACAGTGACACGGGCTCGCACTACGGCACCTGGCTACAAATGAAATGAACAGTCCCACTGTTCGCGAGGCCACGCTTGTATCCTATGACGACTAAAACCAGACGATTGGCCGCTTAGGCGCACGTCTTTCGCGCGGCTGGCAAGATGCCAGCCAGAATTAGTACACGCCTTATATTACTATCAAGCTAGAGGTGGTACGGTGAAGGCGAAAATAGGCTCTTTGAATGCAGACAACAGCCTTTGGTTCGAAAGCGGTCGGTTCGGCCAGGTGTTGGATTTGGGCATTGGGGGAAAGGCGAGTTTGCAGCATGATCTTTCGCTATACGCTGAAGCGGATTACCGCTAAGAAATCGATGGTAACGGTGTGAAGGGATGGCGATACAACGCGGTGGTGAGGTGGGTGTTTTAATTTTTCTCGTTGTGTGAATAGTAGGAAGCCACTTGGCAGTTTAATTTCACTCTTCATCACCGGAACCGACTAAGAGCAAACTTCATTATCAGATGCTAAGTAATTTCAACTACTAAATATGGCAGTCAAGTTTTAATCAAAAATGACGATGAGGTCATTGGGATTGAAAATGTAAAAAGCATCTACGATAAGAGATGTAAACATCATCATTGCTTAGTAAGTGCTAATCCGATCTGGATAATCTGGATGCAATGACCGAAAAGGAAAAGTCTATGTGGAAAGCTTCAATTGTTTGTTCAGTTATTGGATTTATCCAAGGCGTAATTATGGTTTGGGCGGCTGATAGTGCACCTCAGCAAGCCGCTGGGGCTGCGATGGGACTTGCATGGGCTGTGATCCCCTATTGCATCTGCCGTGCAATTCAGCAACTTAAACCACGCGAAGTTATCATCAAAACCAATGAAATAAAGAGCTAAGTAATTAATATTTTAACTTCATGGAAGTAATTTTCAGGAATTTGCATGAAATATTTAGTCTTGATAATTGCATTGGCATCTTTAACTGAAGTTGCACATGCTCGTGGTTATGGTTATCACTCGCCATCGTCAACGAGTACATACCGTTATACTGCGCCAAAATCATCAGGGTATGGGACTGGCAGCAGTCCCTATCATGAGCGAGTTAATGGATATCAGAAACATGACGGCACTTATGTTCAGCCGCACATGAGAACGCAAGGAAATTCAACGCAATACGACAATTTTAATACCCGTGGTAACTATACTCCTTACACCGGGAAGTACGGTTCTAAAACGCCGAAATATTGATTCGGATGCTGAGTAAAGTGTGAAATATAGCATTAACAATGAGTTTAAGAGTCAAATCGTCTCCTAAAAAATGGCAGCCAAATGGCTGCCATTTTTAATTACGCCTCTAGCCCCGCATTATGCATGCCACGGCGGAGCGTGAAGTTCACGCCCATCGTCAGAAACGGATCTGGCGGATTCCACTCAGGCTTCGGCAATGACAGCAGGTAATCAATCGTATCGTTGCGTTTCCCCGCCAGCCAGTCGGCCAGCATGGTGCCCATGGCGGTGCATCGTACGGTGCCAAGGCCATTACAACCCAGCGCGCCATATACGTTCTTGCGCAGTTCGCCGAACAGGCTGGAACCGTTGCGCGTCATGCCTAAACCACCGCCCCAGGTGTGTTCGAAAGGCACATCTTTTAGCGTCGGATAGCGACGTTCAAATGACTGACGATGGGTGTGGCGATACTTCTCGGTGTAGCCCGGCTTGTGGCGCCCATCTTCGTTGAAGCTGAAGCTGTTGCGAATCAGGATGCGATTGTCATGGGTACGACGTGAAGTGGTGCCGAACGGATCCGCTGGAATGATGCCCCAGAAATCTTCCCCGCCAATGCTGTCCTGCTCGGATTTGGTCAACGGACGGGTCAGGCTGCCGTAGGTAAAGATAGGGAAAATGGTACGCGGGCCGAAGCCAAAATGGGTACCAAAGGCATTATTGCCCAGAATCAGCTTATCGGCAGTGATGCGGCCGGTCGCGTGATGCAGCACGATCTGCGGTTCATACTCAATCGCAGTGATGGCGGTATCTTCATACAGCGTCACGTTTTCTGGCAGACTGTCTGCCAGACCTTTCACCAGTCCTGAAGGCTGAACCAGAATGGTGCCCGGCGTGTAGAGCGCTTTGCGGTAGAAGCTGGTGCCGAAAATGTCTTTCAGCGCACCGCCTTCAATGATTTTGCATTTTTCACCCAAGGCCTCAAGGCCACCACGATAGGCATCCAGTACCGCGATTCCGCTGTCTTCAACGGCTGCCTGGTACTTACCGGAGTGGCGCATGTGCGCGTCGGTAATATTATGCTCTTCCACCAGGTCCTTAAGGATGCGCTGGCAGGTCTGATTCAGATTGAGGATATTGCGGGCAACGGTTTTATCGCCAATGTAATCCGGTGCACTGATGTCATGCGGCACGTCGATCAGGAAGCCCGCGTTCCGCCCAGAAGTGCCAAAACCAACCTGCTGTGCTTCGACCAAAATCACCTGATCGTTAGGGAAGTTCAGCGCTAGACGACGCGCTGCCGCCAGACCGGCAAAACCGCCGCCAATCACCACCCATGGCGCTTTGGCATCACCGACCAGCGCAGGCTTGGGAATACGCTTTTGACTGGTGTGGAACCAACCCGGCGTGGGATCATCGGAAGGCAATGCATCAATCCGAAGTAGCGAATCTGGATCCTTTGGCAGATTGTCTGTTAACAGCGTTGCGCTACCGCCAGCGGCAATGACTCCGGCACCGATTCCTGTGCCCACCAACAATTTCCTTCTGGAAATACCCATGTAAAAAAGACTCCTCGATGCAGATAAAATGTTCTAAAAATTGACTGCGCTATCCGAATTCGGGCCAGACAGCGACGTTACGCATTGCTAAGAAATGTGTGCCTTATGTTTCTAGGTATATTTCATGTATACATGATGTATACAGATTATTTCTATTTGTAAAATATGTGACAACCCTGTTTTGTGTAGGTCTTAAGAAGGTGGTTTGGTTGAAACTTGATCAATTGAGTGTTTCAGACCCTTTTTCAAACAGATTGGCACCCAGGGGATTGAAGTCATTAGGTAAGAGATTGAGCTGCAGCAAATAGCCAACGCCAGCGTGAAATGAGTGGCGTTGGGGGGATTTGGAAGGAAAGATGAAGACAGAATTGAAGAAAACAAGAGCGGGATTACTAAGCTACAACTTCAGAGCAGAAGCCAATTAGCTGGCATCAAAAATGACATACAGTTTGCGCATCGTGTTTTCAATGACCCAGGTCCCTTCAGTATTGGCTTCGAAGAAAAAGGAATCACCCGGTTTAAAATTCAGGGTTGCTTCGCCATCAGGGGTAAATGAACCTGTGCCGTTAAGAAAATGCATAATTTCAGCCTGTTTAACTGAGCGACGATAGGAACCTGCTGCACATTCAAATATACCGGTATCGATATCTTCTTTACCGGGAATCACTTTCTGGATACCGGAAAGCGCAATAGTGCCACTGCCCGGTAAGCCTTCTACGCTGCCCCAGGGTTCCATTGTTTCAATTAAGGCCGGCTGTTCAATTTTTTGCACTTTCATCAGTTCTTTTTCCTGTAAGCAGTGACAAATAGCACCCACCACAATGGCAAAGTGCATTGGGGAATAAACTCAATTTAGATTAAGGGATTGCAGTAAAACCTGAGGGGACTTATTGCCGTGCAAATAACATATTTGAATGATTATTCGCACGGCTTTGGCAGAAACTTTTGGATGACCGGGATACATCATGCTGCTGGTGTGTGGGCGACCTTCCTATCGCCCCGGTCACTCACCTGAGTCGGTTCCTGCAGATCGCCTGCCTGCACCTTGCATAAATGAGGGCATCATCGCTCAACTGAGCGTTTGGCAGCATGAACAGGATTGCGCCACGGTATTGCCTAAGACACGACGCAGGAAATCTTGCGTGCGCGCTTCTTGCGGTCGCAACAGGAGGTTGTCAGCGGGACCTTGTTCTACAATCTGTCCGCTGTGCAGGAAGCAGACGCGATCGGCCACTTCACGAGCGAACTGCATCTCATGGGTGACCACGATCATGGTCATCCCTTCACGGGCGAGATTGCGCATGACCTGCAGCACTTCACCCACTAATTCGGGATCAAGTGCGGAGGTGGGCTCATCAAATAAAATCGCTTTGGGCTGTAGGGCCAGCGTGCGGGCAATCGCCACGCGCTGTTGCTGTCCGCCGGATAACTGGGCTGGCCATGCGTTGATTTTCTCAGCCAGGCCCACCATTGCCAGTAAGTCTTTGGCGCGCTTTTCCGCTACGTTGCGGGATTCACCGTTGACGTGAATCGGACCCTCCATCACGTTTTCCAGCACGCTGCGATGCGGGAAAAGATTGAAACGCTGAAATACCATGCCAATCTGACGCCGCAGATCGTTAATGCTCTTATGCTTATTGTTGACGCGCTGGCCGAGCACGGTAATGTCGCCGCCTTCATAAGTTTCAAGGCCATTGATGCAACGCAGAATGGTTGATTTACCTGAACCCGAAGGGCCAATCAGGCAAACCACTTCGCCTTCGCTGACCTTGAAACTCACGCCTTTCAGCACCTCAATGGGGCCGAATTTTTTGTGTACTTCATGAATTTCAATCATCTCAAGCCCCTTTAATCTGACGTTTTTCCAGCTTTTTGGTGAGTGCCAGCAGCGGCAGGCAAAGCACCAGATATAACAGCGCCACCAGCGTATACACCGTGGTGTTATCAAATGTCGAGGCGGCAATCAGTTGGCCCTGACGTGTCATTTCCGTCACCGCAATGGTCGAAGCCAGCGCAGAGTCCTTGAGCATCATCACGAGCGTATTGCTGAACGGGGGTAAGGCAACATGGAAAGCCTGAGGCAGCACCACGCGGCGCATGGCTTTGCCATAACTCATGCCCATTGATCGCGCGGCTTCAAGCTGCCCGCGATCAACCGATTCAATGCCGGACCGAAATATTTCAGCGATATAAGTGGAAAAGCAAAAGGCGATACCAATGACACTGGCCTGAAACGAAGTGAGGGTGATGCCAATATCCGGGAAGACAAAGTAGATATAAAACAGCACCACAATCATCGGCAGACCACGCGTGATGTTAATGATGGTGGCGATCGGCCATGAAATGATTTTCCACGGACACATTTTGGCTGCGGCAAAAATCAACCCCAATGGCGTACTGATTATCAGAGACAAAAGGGTGATATAGATCGTCATTTCAGCCCCTTTCAATAAAAAGGGCAGATACTGGTGGATGCTGCTCCAGTCCATTTTGTTCTCCTGGCTTGTAGTGTCACCCTAAAATCAGGCGATAAATTCATTATAATGAATATCGTTGATAGCAAATCGCTGTCAATCATTACTCTCATGACAGAGATAGCATTTACTTATTACGCTCATACGAACAAGCTATAGGTGTGATATTTAGTGAAATCAAAGGCTTTATTGTTATTTTGTGAGTTGGCGCATTTTCATTAAATAAATCGTTGACAGCAGGTGTTCAATTTTCATTATAGTGAAAAAGAGCGTTATCCCTTTCATTGCACCCAGGAGTGAGTCATGTCTGCTATTCGTTCCCCGTTGATGATCCTCGGCCTTACGGCTGCGTTGAGTTTCAATGCCAGTGCAGCGGTGTTAACCGCGGGTTCACCGCCATCGAGTGCACCCACTACCTTTCTCAACACCCAAACGGGCAAGATTGAGGGTTTTATGCCGGATGTGGCCGCAGAAGTGGCTAAACGTGAGCATTTGGACATCCAATACAGCGCAATCCCTTTTTCCACGCTGATACAATCTGTTATCGCCGGAAAGATTGACATGATAGTGGCGGGAATGACGCCGACTGAAGAGCGCGCAAAACGCATTACGTTCTCACAACCGGTGACGGCTTTTGGCGCGGGATTGATCGTGCGGGATGACAATAAAAAAGCCTATAACTCCTGGCAGGATCTTAAGGGTGAAGTGGTGGGCACCATGGCCGGTACCGATTATACCCAAAGCCTGATGGCCAGCGGCATTGCGAAAGAAGTGAAGGTCTACGACAGCCCTGCGGATATGACGCGAGATTTGTCACTGGGTCGCGTGGCGGCCGGATTAAATGACTATCCGATATTAAAAGCGCAGGAAAAAGCGGGTGGACTAAAAGGCATGCATGTCGTGGACGGCTATAAACCGGAGCATGTTTCCCCAATGGCGTTTGGCGTGAAGAAAGGCAACGATGCGTTAATGGCGCAGATCAACAGCGCGTTAACCAGCATGAAAGAGGATGGCACGTTGCAGACGATTAAAACCAAATGGGGCATGCCCTGATTGATGACACCCTTAAGCTCAGCTGACATGGATGCGAATGGAATTCAGCAGATGAAAAAAGAATCGAGCATGAAAGGGGAATTCGGCGCACAGGAAGCGGATATCGGCTCCCGCGTAAAACGTGTGCGCAAGGCGCGGAATATGACCATCACTGAGCTGGCGCTGCTGGCGAATGTTTCCGCTGGCGCGATCAGTCAGATTGAACGCAATTTGACGAATCCGACGGTGCGTGTGCTGGAACAACTGCGTCTGGTCTTAAAAGTCCCCCTTTCGGCCTTTCTGGAAGAGGCCGAAGCTCACACTCATGGTGCTGAGCATTATGTCCGGCGCGCCGCGGAACGCCCGCACTTTAACGTGGGTAAACAGGGAATTTCAAAACAGATGCTTTCCCCCTCGGGCGACCATGATTTGCAGTTTATGTTTATCAATATCCCGGCAGGCGTGCAGTCCGCTGAGATGTTAATGGGGAAGGGGGAAAAAGCAGGCTTAGTGATGGCGGGTGAACTCACGCTGGAGATTGACGGTGACACCGTGCTTTTGACACCCGGTGACAGTTTTCAATTCCAGAGCCATCTACCGCACAACATTTTTAACCGGACGTCCAGTGACGCCACTGTGTTGTGGATCATGCATATTTCCTCTGAGCAACATTTATAAAGGTCAGGATTGAACATCATGCGCATCAACGTGAATACCGTAGCAGACAGTGAAACTTTCCCCAGCGCGGTGGATGTCATCGTCATCGGCGGCGGGATTATCGGCACTTCCGTCAGTTATGAACTGGCAAAGCAGGGCGTTTCCGTGGCGCTGTTTGAAAAAGGCGTGATTGGCGGTGAGCAGTCGGGACGCAACTGGGGCTGGGTCCGCCAGCAGAATCGCGATCTGTATGAGCTGCCGATGGCGATACGCAGTTTGCAGCGTTGGGAAGCGTTGAGCGGTGAAATCGGACTCGATCTTGGCTTTAGCCGCCAGGGAATCACCTACGGCACGCTAAGTGAAGCAGATGTGGCGCGCTGGGAAGCCTGGGGCAAGCAGGCCAGGCAGATCGGTTTCGTTAGCCATCTTATGACGGCGCAAGAGACGCGCGATCGGATTGGTGATGATACGCCTTGGGTGGGCGGCGTGTGGTCCCCGAGTGATGCGCGTGCAGAGCCCTCAATGGCGGCTCCGGCAATCGCAACAGGTGCGAAAAATCTGGGTGCTTCGGTGCATCAGAACTGTGCGGTGCGCGGGCTGGATATCAGCGGTGGCCGAGTGACCGGCGTGTGGACAGAGCGTGGATTAGTGAAAGCCAATCGGGTGATTTGCTGTGGTGGGGCCTGGAGTTCGCGTTTCTGCAAGCAGTACGGTATCGAATTGCCTGCCGCGAATATTTTAGGTTCGGCGTTTAAAACCACGGCTGCGCCCGAAGTCATTAAGGGCAGTCTCAGTGCGGGTGGCTTGTGCATTCGCCGCCGCCAGGATGGTAGCTACACCGTCGCGCTTTCCGGACGTGGCCAGATTGATTTGGCGCCACAAAATATCCGTTATGCCACCAAGTTCTACCCGATGTTTCGCAGCAAAATTGCTAAAAAGCTCAAGATGCGTATTAACGGATCCTTCTTTAACGGCCCCGAGGCGGCAGGTTCCTGGTCCAACCAGGGGCTCTCCCCATTTGAGAAAATCCGTGTATTAGACCCGGCAGCGGACAATGCAATTGTGCAGGAAGCGATGTTGATGCTGGTTAAACTCTATCCTCAACTCAAAGGGATCAAGGTCGATCATGCGTGGGGTGGCTGGATCGATACCACGCCAGATCTGGTGCCCGTGATTGATGAGATAGATACATTACCGGGCCTGTTTATTGCCTCTGGCTTCAGTGGTCACGGGTTCGGCATCGGTCCTGGGGCGGGCTTATTGTGTGCACAGATGGTGAATAATCAACCGCTGTTTACGGATGCTGAACCTTATAGTCTGGCGCGCTTTGCCAAAGGCAATGCGATTCGCGAACCGCAGATGATGTAAAAGCCTGACAGATACTGATCGATCGCGGCATCGGTGATGCCATGCGCGGTTAAAAGTGAAAGGCGGCCTTCAGGCCGCCTGGTCATCGCTAATGGGTGAACACCTAAACATCCAGTCGATGAATGACATTCACAAATTCATGCACACCACTGTTTATTTCACGCAGGCTGCGCGATAGCACGCTGATTTTATCTTGCTCAGTCACCACGAACTGTTTCACTTCGCTTAACTGCTGCTCCATCTGATGAATCAGCATGGCGTTGTGCTCCACGACCTGAGTAATCTTTTTAGTTGCGCTGGAGGTGGACGCCGCCAGACGCCGCACTTCATCCGCTACCACACTAAATCCACGCCCCGCTTCACCTGCGCGCGCGGCTTCAATCGCGGCATTTAACGCCAGGATATTGGTTTGTGAGGCAATCAGATTGATGGTTTCCACCACTTCGTTGATGCTTTTGGCCGAGGCATTTAACTGTGTGCCAATATCGGTTGCGGCATTGACCTGCACGGCCACCAGACCGGAGTTGCGGATGGTTTCATCCAGCACTTCGTTGGCGTTATCGGTTATTTGCGAAGTTTGTTCTGAGGTGGTGAGGGCAATATCAGCGACCCGTTTTGCCGCTTCAACCCGCGTGGTGATATCGGAAGCAATTTTGATCACCTTGTACACTTTGCCGTCGGCATCAAACACCGGATTGTAGCTCGCCTCCAGCCAGATACGTTCGCCTGCGGCGGTCTTCCGCTCAAAGCGCCCGACAAAGTGTTGTCCCTTAGCGATTTTTCGCCAGAACTCGGGATTCTCACGATAAAAGTTATCGAAACAGAACAAGCGATGATGCTGACCGACAATCGTTTTCAGCTCGTAACCCATGTGTGTCAGGAAGTTCGCGTTGGCTGTCAGAATATGCCCATCGGGGGTGAATTCAATGACGGCCATGGAGCGGTCGAGTGCGGTGATCACCGCCTCTTTATGCTCGAGTTCTTCATGGCGGGCAGTAATATCACTGGCGACTTTAATCACCTTATAGACTTTGCCCTTGTCATCGCTCACCGGGAAGTACGTTGCGCTCAGGTAGAAACGTTGGCGTTGTTTATTAAAGCGCTCAAAGATGCCGGTGACGGATTCACCTGAGGCCAGCGTCTGCCAAAAAGCAAAGTACTCCGATGACTGGCTGTAAGCCGGACTGCAGAAAATGCGATGATGTTGTCCCTGAATTTCATGCAGGTTGTAGCCGGTTACCTCAAGAAATTGCGGGTTGGCGCTGAGGATTTCACCGCTGGGCGAAAACTCAATCCATGCCACATGTTGTTTGATTGCATTGATATCTTTGAGTACATCGCCACTTTTATAAAATGGCAGAGAAAGGCTGGATTTCTTCACCCCAAACATGTGTGACCTCAGGCGATATTATGTCATTAAACATAATGCGTGCAGCTTTTGCCGCTCCGCTGAATTTCCTCAGCTGAACACTTCTCTTGCGATGTGCTTCTCTGCGCGTACGCAGGCTGGGTGTATTGAGTTTTAGTTGCCTGATGTTGTGGTAAACGGACCGGTTACGGTCCGCTTTGATAAAGGTAGCTTAATCATCGGCGCGGTTTCCAGAACATTTAACTAGAATGCATGAAAAAGCGTTTCACTTGCCAGACTGCGGATAAGCAAGGGTTTTCAACCGATCATTTGGTGGTCGCGAGACGATAATGCCAATCACACCCCCCGCGATCAGGGCCAGCGCCACCACCAGTAAACCTGAATGATAGCTATGGGTCATATCCTTGAGTTTTCCCAATACGGGTGGCAATCCCAAACCGACAAAGTTGGCGACCGTATTGATAAAGGCGATAGAGGCGGCGGCCGCCACGCCCGCGAGTTTTTCGGTCGTGACCGCCCAGAAAATCGGCGTCAGCGCAAAGTTGAAACCCACAGTCAGTACCAGCAGCAGATAGGCCACCCAAAGATTTGTCGTAAAGATCGCTGTGGCCAATGCCAGCCCAGAAAGAATCAATGGCAAGCCTAAATGCCAACTGCGCTCGCGTGTTCTGTCGGAATGACGGCCGTTCAGATACATGAATAAGCACGCCATGATGAAAGGTACCGCCGAGAGCAGGCTGATAACGAAATCGCTCTGTTCTGCCGCCATGCTTTTGATAATCAGCGGCATAAACAGGGTGATGCCAATGGATCCAAATGCCTGCAGAAACCACACCAGGCTTAGCAGCAGTACCGTTTTATCTTTCAGCGCACTTAACCAGGAATGATTCTTTCCGATCGCCACGTCAGCATTGTCTTGCTGCAGACGGTCACGCAGCCAGGATTTTTGTTGCGAGTTTAACCACGGAGCCTGCTCAGGCGAGTCGGGCAGGCGCCATAACACCAGGCAACCGAGAATCAGCGCGGGAATGCCTTCCAAAGCAAACAACCAACGCCAACCCGCAATATCTGCGATTCCATGCATGTTTAATATCGCACCCGAGACCGGCAAACCAATAATGGATGCGCTGACCGAACCCATGTAGAAAAACGACATGGCACGAGCGCGATTGCTTTTGGGAAACCAGCATGCAATGTAATAAATAATACCAGGTGCAAAACCCGCCTCGGCCATACCTAATAAAAAACGCATCACATAGAGTTGATTGGCGGTGTGCACCAGTGCCATGCCGGTGCTGACGATGCCCCAGGTGATCATAATGCGCGCTATCCAGCGACGCGCGCCCACTTTGGTCATGATCACATTGCTGGGAATTTCGAAAAGAATATAAGAGATATAAAACATCCCGACGCCCAGGCCATACATGCTGGTGGTGAGACCGAGATCGGCATTCATCTGAAGTGCCGCGATAGAGATATTGGTCTTATCGAGATTGGCAACGAAATAACAGATAACGATAAAAGGGATAATTTTACTGTTCAATTGTTTAAGGGTAGAGGTATATAAATCGTTGCTCATCATAACGACCTCGTCATCGGTTTAGCCTTTTTCAGGCAGCAGCCATACTGCCCGCCAGGCATGCAGGTAAATAAGATGGAATGATTATTTTTATTGTTGGTATGAATAAAAACTGGCGCAGAATTAAATAATGATGTCGAAATCATTGTAGTACAGTGAAAATGGATTGTACTACAATATAGATCACAAAATGAGAGGAAAGGTTAACTCCGACCAACAGGTTTTTTCCGCGCCACACCCATGTATGGCGCGAATAAAAACAGGTTAATGCAACTGTTGCGCAATCGCGCTATACATCAGCGCTGCTTCGAGTGGCTGTGCGCTGAATGAAGGCTCAGCCTGAGGCCAGGTTGACCACTGCACGATCACCAGGTTTTCTGCCCGGTTAACCATAATGATTTGACCATAAATGCCCAGAGCCCATAGCGAATGTTTCAACCCCTCTGCCGCAGTGGGCACGACATTTTGTGCATTGGCTGGGATAGCATTATTCCACCATTGATAGCCGTAAATACCCTCCGGATGAGCCGCACTGACAGAGTGTTGCGCCTGAGTCCAGGTTGATGCGTCATTCACCCAATTGTCAGGCAGGATCTGCTTGCCATTGGGCAGGCGGCCTTCGTTTAGGATAAATTCACCAAAGCGACCCCAATCTTCCAGCGTGGCGTTGAAACCGTGTGCACCCACATCATGCTGGCCTGATTGGTAAGCATGCCAGACGCCATCACTGGCCATGCCATTGGGTTGCCATACGGTTTGCTGCAGATAAGCAGCCAGAGACATGCCTGTTGCCCGTTCCAGCACATCCCCTAATAACCATGCGCCTCCGGAAGAATAGGACCACTGTTCACCCGCAGGATGCGCGCGCTTCAAATGAGTGACGATATTACGCACACAGGCATAGGTGCCAGCTTGTGCTTCGCACTGAGTCAACTGCGCAAAGTCAGATTTCGGGTTGGTGTAATCCTCATTCCATGCCACGCCGGAAGTGTGCTGGATGAGTTGTTTAAGGGTTACGCCATCCCAGGCGGTTCCCCTCAGTTCGGGTTCATACACGGTAATGTTGTCATCCAGTGAATGAATTTTTCCCTGCTTAATGGCAATGCCCACCAGCGTCGACACCACCGATTTACCCACCGAACGCGAGGTCCACAGTGTGGTGTCCGTATTACCTTCGGCAAAGTATTTGTAGGCGACTTTGCCGTTTTTCAGCACCAGCATGCCCGCGACATTTTCACGTTTTAAGTAATCAGCGAGGTGATAGCTGTGGCCATTGGCCTGATACTGCGCATCGATCAACGCGTTGCTGGCAAGCGCCAGGGGCTTTGCCTGCCCATGATGAAACACATCTCCTGCATAATTTCGGTAATCATTCCGGAAACCGACAACACGATCTTTTTGACTCCAGTTCAGCATCTGGTGGGGGTCAGGTAACTGATGATCAAAGGGTGCAGGACAGGGCGTGAGCGCGACACCGTCGCACTGTGTCGCGGCAGTGGCATAGCTACTTACCGCCAATGAGAGAGAAAACAGCAGGGGTTTAAAAACGTTGTGTCGTTGCATAAAAGTGCCTTCGTCGTACAGTAAACAGTGCGGCGAGTATAGAAATCTGTGTGCCGGGGTTAAAATCATCCCATGGGGGAAATTCCCCCGGAAAAATGGTTAAAGGATTGTCTATGAACGCGCTGCACTACTCTTTTTCGCAAATTGAAGCCTTCGCCGCGATAGCGGAATGCGGCACCGTCTCCCGTGCGGCAGAAAAACTGGGGAAAGATCGCACCACGGTGCGCGATCTTATCGATTACCTGGAAGATGCTCTGGGCTACGCATTGTTTGAGCGTGAGGGGCGCAAATTGGTGCTGACTTCCCGTGGTGAGCAATTACATCGTCAGGCACATTTACTGGTGCGTCAGGCTCATGCATTTGAAGCCTTCGCCCGGGCCTTGCCTGAGCCGCGCACGCAACAAATCACCCTGGCGTATGACCCTTTTGTTCCGCAGCCATTTTTACAGGCATTGATACGTGAGTGCAGCAGAGCGCAGGTGCGGTTAAGTCTTTGGTGCGCTTCGCGTTTCGAAGCTGAGGACGCCTTAAAATCGGGCAAGGCCGATCTGGCGATTTGTCAGGCGGTAAATCGCACACTGGGTAATGAAATGGAGTGGAGTGCGTTAGGTGCCATTGAACTGAACTTCTATGCGGCGAGTGCATTGTTTAGCCATCAAGCTTCACCTCTGACATTGCTGAACCTCGCGCTAGAACCGCAACTGGTGATGCATGCGCATGCCGATGAACAAATCACGCACCGTCTGCAAATTTCGGGGCAGTCACTGTTTGTCAACGAGCGAGCCATGCTGCAATCCCTGATGGAGCAGGGGCAAGGTTGGGGTTTTTTACCCACTCATTTTCAGGCGCAGAAATGGCATCAGGTGCAAATTCTTCCCACCGAGGTGGGCCATCAGGGACTTCATATCACCCTGGTTGCACTGTGGGCGCCGGGAGCGAGAAAGCATCAAGTCGTCAATGATGTGCTGCTTCATCTGCAACAGCTGTGGCTGCAGCAGCATACCGAATAATTTTCACGTTGTTGTTTACCATCAATCATTTACTGATTCCCTATCCAGATATGTGACGCAAATTTTGCGGATGTCGCATCCTTGCCCGGCAAACCCATAACTCTGGATCAGACACTCCTTCATGAGAGGTGTGCGTTGTTGTGAACGAAGTTAAATTCTTAAAAATGCCCCCCATCTTATGTGTACAAACTGGTAATACCTTCCCTGATTGTCTACACCTTAAACGTCCTTGTTATCTCTTTAGCTTCTTTTGCATCTTTGATGCGACCTTGCTGGCTTGCGTAGCTGCGATGTTATTGCGCAAGACAGACCTTTGAATCGCCAGACTTTTTCTGTCTGGCTCATCACGGAGTAGATGATGATAAAACGTCAATCCGCACTCTCCCTTGTCGCGATAGCGACCTTAAGTACTTTGATGGCAACACCCTACGCTAAGGCGTGGGACAGCTTAACCGTCTTTGGCGATAGCCTGAGCGACGGTGGCAATATTGGGCGTTTTACCGCCGACGGCGCGCAGCATCCGCTCTACGATGAAATTTTGGCTGCGCACCTGGGCGAAAATCTGCAGCCTTCAACGTTGGGTGGCAGCAACTATGCACAAGGTGGTGCTGTGGCGGTACCTGCACTGGATCCTGATTTGAATACGCAGGATCAGTTGGCGGCTTATCTGCAATCTACGGGAGGACGCGCTGACAGCAACGGCTTGTATATTCACTGGGTCGGCGCGAACGACATTGCCGCCGCCGTCACCAATCCGCTGACCGCACGTGAAACCATCAGCAACAGTGCAATTTCTGCGGCTTCTCAGGTCAAAACACTACTGGATGCGGGGGCCGGTGCGGTTATCGTGCCGAACGTTCCGCAATTGGGGCTGACGCCCTACATGGTGCAACTCGTGTTGCGAACGTTTGGAACATCAGCCATGGTCGCGGCTTTTCAGTCGCTCGATAGCGCGGCCACACCGGATGTTGCCGCCCGTCAACAGGCGGTGAAGGATGCCTTCACCGTCGCCGCCGGACAAATTTCGGGCATCCCCGCAGTGCGTGATGCGCTGGCTCAGCAGCTTTACGACGCCTGGCAAACGCTCAGCACTCAGGTCACTGCACTCTCTGATGGATACAACCAGCAGGAAGAAGCGCAGCTGGCCGCGTTGAAGGGCAATATCGTCCGGGTGGATATCGCTGGACTGTTTAGCGAGGTGGTCGCCAACCCGGGACGTTATGGTTTGACCAACACCATCGGTATTGCCTGTCCGGTAGGCACCTCAGCAGATGAATGCCACTCTTCTGATGCCGGTTTTAGCACCGCACAAGATTATCTGTTTGCCGATCGCCTGCATCCCAGTCCGGCAGTCCACGCCATGCTGGCGGATTATATTCAGTCTATCCTCGATGCCCCGGCGCAGGTGGCGGCTCTGTCGCAATCCACGACGCTGATGGCGCAAGACATGCACAATACGCTGGATGGGCATTTGCAACAGCAGCGACAGCAACCGGCCAGCGCGGGTCAGTTCACGGTGTTTGGCGGTTACGCAGGGCAACACGTCGATTATCAAGGTGATGCCTGGAGCAACGGTGATGCAAACACAACTAATCTCACGTTGGGTATCGGCTATCAGCTGACCGATAACTGGCAAACCGGTTTGCTGTTCTCAAACAGCAATCAGCGCATGAATCCTTCCTCAAACTATGACTATAAGCTGCGCGGTAATCTGGTGGCACTCTACAGTCAGCTTACTTTGTTCGATCAAGGATGGATCAACGCCGATCTCCACTATGCCGATCTCGATTTCGATAGTATTGAGCGCAACATCAACATCGGCCCAGCCACTCGGACTGAACAAGGCAGCAGCAGCGGTAAATTAATGGGCATGCGGGTACAAACCGGCTGGGATTTACCTCTGGGAGCACATATCACCACGGGCCCGGTTGCCAGCTATGCGCTGGATTATGGTCGCGTGGGTGGCTATCAGGAAAATGGCAATAGCAGTACCTCTATGCGCTTCTCTGATCAAACGCTTCATTCGCAGATCGGTTCAGTCGGCTGGCGTATTGATAGCCGGGAGTGGGTGATCAATCCCTGGGCGCAGGTGAGCTATAACCATCAGTTTGGTGACACGGATGCCACCGTACGCGCGGGTTTGAAATCCACCCAAACCTCGTTTGAACGCACGGTGGAAGCGGGAGATAAAAACTGGCTGGATTTGGCAGTCGGGGCTAACGTGCCGTTAGGTGACACCTTCAATGCGTTTGCGGGTGTTTCAACCGTAGCCAGTAACAGCGATTACCATCAGGTCACCTGGAATCTGGGGGTTAACGCGACGTTTTGATCAGCTGCGCCAGCAAGAAAGCCTTTGCTGGCGCAAGGGTTTCTTTACTGATGCTGCACTAATAAGCGAATTAATCAGTAAGTGGCTTAAGGTATCACGCAGAATATGCCCCAGGAGATGATGTTTTTGCTACCGACTCAAGCCATAAATGGACTGCGATTATTCTGTAAAATTCGGCGTTGCCGCTGCGCTTTGTTCCATCAATCATCATCTTGATTCGTCATCTGTTATTGGCGGCTACTGAATTCCTCTGATTAAGCTGGTCCACATCAACATATTAACTATCAGCTACTTATACTCCATGGGAGCAGTTATTTTCTCTTAATATTTAAGGGGTCCACCATGGTAAATACGTCCAATAACACCTCACCGCAAAATGCCGTCAACGCCTCAACCGGTACCGTTGTGCAGTTAAAAACCATTGATGAATTACGGGCTACTGAACCTACATCCGCCGGGGAAATCGCTTCGGTGCTGGAGTACACCAAAGGCAGCAAAATGGGCGGGGGGGTGTTTGTTTATGACGCCACTGATAGCACCAGTGAAGATGATGGCGGAATTGTTTTTATCACTGCCGGCAAAAAGCGCTGGAAGCGTGTCATACAGGATTACAGCACGGTCACTGTGCTGGATTTTGGTGCGATTGCCGATGGCAAGACCGATTGTATTGCAGCCGTAAAACGCATGTATACCTGGTCGCAGCGCGTGCTGCCCGCAGCCGGCATCCGCTTTACGGCTGGGGTGTTTAGCATGTCCACTTTTGACATCTCAAAAACAGAAATTAACCGTTTTAAAGTCTCGGGTGCCAACGTCAATTTCGGTTACTTCCCGACGACTACGTTGGTATTTAACTGGGATACCCAGCCCAGAGGACTTCATTTTTTTAAAGTGAATGCGCGCTATGCCGAGATATCGGGGATTGTGGTGAAAGGCATGAGCTCTAATAGCGGCGGAGACGGCGGTACCGCATTCAATAAAGTCGGTTTTTACGCCAACATTATTACCGGCGGGCAGTTTCTACGCGTGAGCAGTATGGAGTTTCGCTATCTGGGCGGGCGAGCGTTGGATCTTATTGATACGCTGGATTGTAAGATTGATCAGTTTTATTCCAGAGGGTGTCAGGACAGCATTGTGTATGCGCGCTGGTCTGACCGTGAAGCAGGTGCCTGGGACCACAGTACGGCCATTGAATTATCCAACTTCAATTTGCAAGAAAATACCCTAAAGCCAGTTTTGGATTTACCGCGCTGCACCCAATCTTTTATTCGTAACGGCTGGATTGAACATTCAGAATTTGCCGGAGATTTAACCAATGGACAGTGGGTGATTGAGGGACTGGCGATTGAATCGACGACTAACCCGCTAAAATTAGGTTATTGTCGCGCGTTGATCATTCAAAAAAGTATTCATAATCGAAGCGCCGGGTTTGATTACAGCACCACAGGTATTGAACCCTGGTCACTGCTGGCGGAAGGTGATCGCGGGCTGATGGAAATATCGGATTGGGGGGCCATCATTCAGGGATCGTTAAACTACGATTACATTACCTCTCAACACCACATGGATAACCGCACTGATAAAGAGAAATGGTTTTATATTGGCGAATTTAATTTCTCCGATGAAGGCACGCAGATTCACGTACGTGTGGTGGGCACATCGCAAATATTATCGCAAAGCGCCACGCAAACTCAGCACTCGGGACGAACCCCGGAAGGGGTGGCCAATATTTACCTTCAGGCGCGCAACAGTGCCAATACCATTGGCAGCTGGTTTGGCGAAGGCTCATGCCCGGTGACCAAAGTGCACATTGAAGGTGGTGCCACTCGCACTAAGCTTTACGTTAAATTGGCGCAATTCACCGGTTTTGCCACCGCGCAGGTGGAAACGAACGGCAAGGATCGGTACAAGGCGGGATTATGTTTTATCTTCCGTAAAAGCTATACCGCCTGCTCTGAAGCCGATGCGAAAAAGTTCGATGCAGCCCCTGTGGTGGCTTTCGAACAGCACTGGATTGGCAATGAAAAGGTGGGGATCGGCTACAACAACGACCAGGAGTTGCTGTTAAATGGAACGGTTATCACTGGTCAGCCTGAAGAGTACGAACCGGGAAAATGGCGTACCCGGCGTTATTTGAAAGTCCGGGTGAATGGCAACGAATGGAGTATTCCTTTAAATAGTGCAACAGAGCCGTATATCTGAAGAGAAGCCAGCAACGTCCGTTGCTGGCGTATTTTTCATCAAAGCATGTTGGATGAGATATACCGAAATAGTCGGAAGTGAGTTGCGCTAATATCAACTTCCCCAACGGCTGCGTAAATAATTTACCGCCTGCTGTGTTTGCGGTTGATTGAGGTAGTTTTCGCGGAACAGAATAGTGCCGTTAATTTGTGGTACGGAGTCATTGAGGTCGAGCTGTTTTTTCAGTTCCGGTACACCGCCATTAATGGTCCAGTCTGGTTCCATTTTGGAGGTTTCGCCGACTTTATACAGCGCCACACCGATATAGAGCTTGGTATGCGTGGGTTTCACCACGTTGGCCCACCAGTTAGCGAGCACATCGTAACGTGCAGCCTGGCGCGAAAATGGCCAGTAAATCTGCGGCGCGATGTAATCCAGCAGGCCCATCTGCACCCATTTACGGGTATCCGCGTAGGCTTCATCGTAAGCCGCCGCGCCGCGCGTGTCTGATCCCGCAGGATCGTGTGACAGGTTGCGCCAAACGCCGGCAGGGCTGACACCAAATTCGACATGCGGTTTTAGCTGTTTAATGGTGCGAGACACTTGCTCAATCAGCTGTTGAGTATTGTGGCGTCGCCAGTCCGCTTTTGAGGCATAACCCTGACCATACTGGCGAAATGTCGCGCTGTCATTCAGCGTTGAGCCGGGCGATTCCGCGTAGAAATAGTCATCAAACTGCACGCCATCAATATCGTAATGCGCAACGACCTCCGCCACGATGCTGGTGATCCAGTCACTGGCATCGGGAATACCCGGATCTAACACAAAGCGGTCACCGGCGGTGCGAATCCAGTCTCGATGGAGCACAAAAACGCTGGCTGGATGCAGGGAGAGTGTGCTGTTGAGTTCTGCCACCGTTGAGGGTTTCACGTTGGTGGAAACGCGATAAGGGTTAAACCACGCATGCACTTTGATACCGCGTTTGTGCGCTTCATCCAGCATAAACTGTAGCGGATCGTAACCGGGATCTTCCCCAATTTTTCCGGTCATCATATCTGACCAGGGCAAAATTTTAGAACGCCACAGCGCCGTGCCGTCCGGTTTCACCTGGAAAAAGACGGTATTAATGCCGAGACTTTTGAGTTTATCCAGCTTATCGGTCAGCGCCTTTTGTTGCTGGGTGATGCGATTTGCCGGGCTGGCATTCACTGAGGCTATGGGGGGCCAGTCAAGACGCGACACCGTGGTGAGCCACACACCACGCACCGGTTCTGCGCTGACAGTGGGCTGAACAGGATGCGGTTTCGGCGTCACTGTCGGGAATGGGGTGACCAGTGATTTAGGCGGCTCGGAACTGCAGCTGGCTAAAAGCAGTGCAGCCAATAGCGTGGCCATTTTTTTCACGGGAGTCATACGGGGAAAACGCGCGGAACAGGCTATGATAAACTCCATTTTTTTCAATTTACTGTTCGAAGAGCCTCATTCTCTTCTCATCAGCTTTAAAGTCAATAAGAGCCCTCGGTAACGTTGTTATGCCATTCAGGACCAACGCTGCCCACGGATCTCACTAAAAACAGGAATACACTGCCATGACATATGAAGACCTTTACCGCCGCATCGCGATGATTGTTTTCAGCTGTGGACCGCAAGGTGCGCGCGAATTAATCGTAAAAGCTGAACTGTTTGCCGATGACGAGGGCGGTGAATACCAGTTCGATTATCTGGATGAAAACGGCGAGCCAGACTGGTTTGAACCGGATGCACAGGCGATTGGCGATTTAACTGGAGCATTGAAAGATTTCCAACACTACTTCGTTGAGCACGATATGACCGACGGCAAGCCGGTGTGGAATAAATGCGTTGTGGTGATTAACGTGCCGGAAGAGTCGATCAGTATCGATGTGCAATATGAGTAAGACTTCCGGGCATCCTTGCCCGGAAATCTCTGGCGTTATGAACGCACTGCCACTAACGCCTTGCGCTCGCGCAAAGCGCGTTTACGATGCACGATGCGGCTGGTGATCAACACAGATAAGGTGAGTAAACCGGTGGCGATGATTTCTGAGCGATGCGCCGGCATAAACAACATTGAGATCAGTACACCCACGATAAACACCATGGTCGCCCAGGTTAAGCCTGGGAACAGCCACATGCGATAACTTAAGGTCTCACCCCGCGCCTCGCGCTTTTTGCGCAACACCAGATGCGAAGCCGCTATCACCAGATAAACCAGCAACGCAATAGCCCCTGAACTGGCCAGCAGGAACTCAAATACCGCTGCGGGTGCCAGATAATTGGCAATCACCGCGAGAAATGCAGCGGCAGTTGAGGCGATGACTGCAACCCAGGGGGTACCGCTGCGTGTGGTTTTTGATGCTGCGGCAGGGGCATCCTGACGACGGGAAAGCGAATACAGCATGCGAGAAGCCGTATAGAGCGCAGAGTTAAGACAGCTGCACACCGCGATCAACACCACCACATCGACGATTTGACGTGCGTAAGGAATATTCATCATCTCCATTGCCGTTTGATACGAACCGGCTTTCATCAGCGATGGGGTATTCCACGGCACCAGTGCAATCACGATGAATATCGACAGCAGGTAAAACAACGCAATACGCCAGATGACGGAGTTGGTGGCCTGCGTAATCTGCTTTTTCGGTTCACGTGATTCCGCTGCCGCGATGGTGACGATTTCCGTTCCCATAAAGGAGAACATGGTGGTCAGTATGGCGGCCAGTACGGCACCGATACCGTTTGGCATAAAGCCGTGCGTGTCATAGAGGTGAGAAATGCCTTGTGTGCTGCTACCCGGCATCAGGCCAAAGATAGCCAGACTGCCGACAATCAGGAAGGCGACAATGGCGACCACTTTCAACAAAGCAAACCAGAATTCGAACTCACCGTAATTTTTTACGCTGAACAGGTTGCTGACCGTCAGGAACGTGGTGATCGCCAGAGTATATTCCCACACGGCAATCTGCGGGAACCAACTGTGCAATATTGTGCCAGCAGCATTGGCCTCAAGCGGAATGACCAACACCCAAAACCACCAGTAGAGCCAGCCAATGGTGAATCCAGCCCAGCGCCCCAGTGATTTATCTGCATAGGTGGAGAAAGAGCCGGAGTCCGGTGAGGCAACGGCCATTTCCGCTAACATGCGCATAATCAGCACCACTAGCGCACCGGCTGCGATGTAGGCCAGTAACACGGCGGGCCCCGCTTCAGCGATGGCGTGACCGGAACCGACAAACAGACCGGCACCAATCACCCCGGCAATGGATAACATGCGGACATGACGCGGCTTTAAGCCTTGCGCGAGCGCATCGGCATTCTGTGAACTCATTGTTTTCTCCAGATTGTCTCTCGGGCTGTAACGTCGCACAGCCTGGCTGCAGCAGGTGAATAGCCAGCCCGCACGCGGGCTGGATAAGCTGAGGGCCTATGAATCCTGATGTGCGCTCAGCACGTTGCTGAGAATCTCCAGCGCCTGGCTGAATTGCGCATCCGGAATAGTGAGCGGATAGAGGAAGCGAATCACGTTGCCTTGTGGACCACAGGTCAACAACAGTAAACCGCGCGCCATGGCGTGTTGCTGGATGGCCTGAGCGGTCTGCGCCTCGGCAAATTCCACCGCGACCATTGAACCCAATGCACGAATATCGGTGATCGCGGAGCAGTGACGACGTACCTCATTGAGGAATTCGACCAGTTTTGCACCCAGCTTCACTGAGCGGTCACACAGTTGTTCCTCGGCAATAATATCCAGCACCGCATGCGCGGCGGCAATGGCCAGCGGGTTTCCGGCGTAAGTGCCACCCAGACCACCAGGACCTGGCGCATCCATGATCTCTGCGCGACCACTCACCGCAGACAGCGGCATGCCGCCCGCCAGGCTTTTCGCCATGGTGATCAGGTCAGGTTTGACGGCGTAATGGTCCATGGCAAACAGCTTGCCCGTACGACCAAAGCCGGTTTGCACTTCGTCGGCAATCAGCAGAATGCCGTGTTGATCAGCCAGCTGGCGCAGGCGAACCAGGAATTCAGCAGGGGCAATGTGGAAGCCGCCTTCACCTTGCACCGGTTCCAGCACAATGGCCGCCACGTCTTGCGGCGCAATGTCCTGAGTGAAAATGTCCTGCAGGCTTGCCATCGCATCATCAACGCTAATGCCGGTCACGCTGTTGGGATAGCGAGCGTGCCACACGGAGGCGGGCATTGGGCCAAAGTCGCGCTTATAGGGAGCCACTTTGCCGGTCATCGCCATCGTCATAAAGGTACGGCCATGGAACGCGTTACCGAAAGTGATAATGCCGTGACGGCGTGTGGCGGCGCGCGCAACTTTAACGGCATTCTCTACCGCTTCAGCACCGGTTGAGAAAAAGGCGGTTTTGGCTTTACCGGCGATGGGCACCACGCTGTTGATGCGCTCTGCCAGGCCGACATAGCTCTCGTAAGGCGTCACCTGAAACGCGGTATGGGTGAATTTTTCTAACTGTTGCGCGATGGCTTTCACAATGCGCGGATGACGGTGGCCGGTGTTGAGCACCGCAATACCCCCGGCGAAATCAATCCAGCTATTGCCTTCGACGTCACGCAACGTGGCATTCTCTGCCTGATCGACATACCACTGGCAAAGATTACTGGTGCCACGTGGGAGTGCGTCATCTTTGCGTTGTTGCAGCTGGCTGTTTTTACCTTCCATAACCTTTCCTTAGCGATAAGCGTCTTTACAAATCACGACAAACACGCTTATTTATCCCTGCACTCAGGTTTGTTGCCAGAGCCACTTTTAGAGAAAAGGATGGAGCCAATTGCGGAGTTTGTACGCCGATCATGTATTAGAACGTTTGCAGTTTATGCCGGAAGGGACGTTGCAGCAGCGTCTGTTGGCGTGTATGCAGGCGGCGATTGCTGAGGGGATTTTTCCACGCGCCACGCGATTACCGGCCACGCGCGATCTGGCGCGTGAGTTATCGGTATCACGTAATACCGTACTTAACGTTTATGAAAATTTGATGTCACAGGGCTATGTTACCGCGCGCACCGGCAGCGGAACCTGGATCGCCGAAACGCTGCCTGAAGGCTGTTTAAACAGCCCGCGTGGCGATGACCTGACGCTGACGCTCAGCGCGAAAACGGCGGCGATTTCTAAACGCGGTGCATCGCTGTTGGGCCATGCCAACGCCTCGCCTTATCAATGGGGCGCGTTTGTGCCAGGCGCGCCGGATGTCACGCAGTTCCCGCACAAACTCTTTAGTCAGATTCAGGCGCGATTAAATCGCGAGCCCGATATCGATCGGCTGATTTACAGCAGCAATGGCGGCTGCCCGCAATTGCGACAGGCGCTGGCGGACTATCTCAGCGTGGCCCGTTCGGTGCGTGCGGATGCGGATCAAATCATCATTACCGAAGGCATCCATCAGGCGGTTGATCTGGTCACGCGCGTGCTCTGCGATCCGGGTGATAGCGCGTGGATTGAAGAGCCCGGCTACTGGGGAACGCGCAATCTGTTACGCATCAATGGGCTGAAGATTCAGGCCATGCCGGTCGATGATCAGGGCATTATTCCTGACTTACCGCCCCGCAGTCGGGCGCCAAAAGTGATATTTGTGACACCGTCACACCAATATCCATTGGGCGTTCATCTCAGCCTTGAAAGACGTAAGCAGTTGCTGGATTTGGCCAGCAAACATAAAACCTGGTTGGTAGAGGATGACTATGACAGTGAGTTTCGCTTCGCGGGGCAGCCTTTTCCCTCGCTGCAAGGTTTTGAGCCCGATGCGCCGGTGATTTACATGGGCACGTTCAGCAAAACGCTCTATCCGGCACTGCGACTGGGTTATCTGGTGGTGCCGAAAGCGCTGGCTCAACCCCTGCGCGTTGCGGCGGCGGAACTCTATCGTGGCGGGCATCTACTGGTGCAGCGAGCGCTGGCGGAGTTTATTCAGAAAGGGCATTACATGGCGCACATTCGTCGTATGCGCAAACTCTACAGTCAGCGTCGTCGCTTCTTAGCCGGTCTGATTGAGCGCTATCTTGGCGCTGATTTTATGCCTCGCGTCAATCATGAGGCGGGTTTGCATCTGGTGATTAACCTGCCTGCGGGATGTGATGATGTGGCGATCACCGCTCTGGCGCTGCGACGCGGCGTGAAGGTCAGGCCTTTATCGCAATATTATATGCATCAACAGGAGCGGCGCGGCTTGCTGCTGGGCTATGCCTGCGTGGATGAGCGTCAGTGTCAGGATGCATTTGGCGTGCTGAAGGCTTGTTTGGTGGAGAGCGGAGTTATCGCGCGTTCGTAGGCCGGTCCGCTGGTAAAAACGGTGATGGGCGGCCCGCAGGCCGCACCCTTGCAGGACTAAGCGATGCTGTTTAAACGCTGCACGACATAGTGACTCAACACAAGATCGCCACTGGCGAGATTCTGCTGGAGATGTTCTGGTGATGATGTGCCGGGAATCAACAGAATGTTCGGCGAACGTTGAAGTAACCAGGCCAGTGCGACCTGCAATGTAGTGGCATTCAACTCCTCGGCTACTGCGGTAAGCTGCCCGGATTGCAGCGGGGAGAAACCACCCAATGGGAAGAACGGCACATAAGGAATGCCTTGTGCAGCCAGTTGATCGACCAAGGCTTCATCCTGTCGATTCGCCAGGTTGTAAAGGTTCTGCACGCAGGCGATGGGCGTCATTTTCTGCGCATCGAACACTTGTTTGGCCGTCACGTTGCTCAGACCGATATGCTTAACCAGGCCGCGCTCTTTAAGCTTGATCATCGCTTCGACCTGCGGTTCCAGTGAGCCTTCAGCCGGAGCATGCACGTCGAGCATCGAGCGCAGGTTCACGACTTCCATTACCTCAAGACCCAGATTACGCAGGTTATCTTCCACCGCCTGCGTTAACTCATCGGGCGAGAAAGCGGGCAACCAGCCTCCTTTCGCATCGCGGCGGGCTCCGACTTTGGTGACGATCACCAGGTCATCGGAATAAGGATGCAGGGCTCTCTTTATCAGTTGGTTGGTAATGTGCGGGCCGTAAAAGTCGCTGGTATCGATATGATTTACGCCTGCAGCGACAGCATCACGTAGCACCTGTAATGCCCGGTTCTCATCGGCTGGCGGTCCGAATACGCCTTTGCCCGCCAGCTGCATGGCGCCATAACCGAGGCGTTTAACCTGACGATCACCCAAAGTATAGGTATTTGCGTTGTGAGACATGGAAAACCTCCTTCGTCAATGTGTGTACAGATTGTAATCGACACATGGCTGTGCAACTATCCGGTTAAATCAGGACACAGTGTACGGAATAGCGAACAATGGCATTGGATATTGCACTGCTGCATGCAGTGGTGGCGGTGGCAAAAGCGGGTGGGTTCCGTGAGGCGGCCCGCATGACGGGAAGCAATCCTTCACGTTTAAGCGATGCAGTAAGGCGAGCGGAGGAGCAGTTGGGTGTACGGCTGTTCAATCGCACCACGCGTACCGTCGCGCTCACTGAAGCAGGCAGGGCGTTAATGACGCGCCTAATGCCAGCCATGAATGAAGTGGATGCGGCACTCGATTCGCTTAATCATTTTCGCAGTACACCAGGCGGCACGTTGCGGCTCAATGTGCCGGTTAGCGCAGCCCGACTGGTTTTGCCCTCCATCGTGCCCGGTTTTCTGGCGCGTTACCCCGATATTCAGTTGGAAGTGGTAGCGGAAAGCAATGTGCAGGATATCTTCCGTGATGGTTGTGATGCGGGGATTCGTTACGATGATCATCTGGAGCAGGATATGGTGGCACTGCCGATTGGCCCACGCGTGCAACGCTTTGCCGCTGCGGCGTCATCCGCCTACCTGACTCAATTTGGTACCCCTCAACACCCACGTGAACTGCTGCATCATCGTTGTTTATATGGCCGTTATGCCACTGGCGTGATTGCTGATTGGGAGTTTGAAAAGTGCGAAGAGGTGGTGCGTTTACAGCCGAGAGGGCCATTGATATGCAGCATCGGCGCGGCTATGGATCTCACCGTCGCGGCCGCGATATCCGGCGCAGGCGTGGTGTATTTGTTTGAAGATTGGATCAAACCCGAGCTGGATAATGGCAGCCTGCAACCAATACTGAGCGATTGGTGGCAGAGTTTTTCCGGACTGTGGCTTTACTATAACGATCGTCGTTTGATCCCCGCACCGTTACAAGCCTTCCTCGACTATGTGCGCGAACTCAATGCGCAGCCGCAGGCGGGTTAACCAGCAGTCCGGACATCAATACGCGAAACGCATCAACCGCGCGCGGAAGCGCAGCCACTGGCTCGCTGGAGGCAGCAATCCACAACGCGGCATTCAAGGCGGCACCGTTCACCAGATGAGCCGCCGCTTCAGTATCCATTGGCTTCACTGTGCCTTCTGCAATCAGCGCAGAGAGCATGTCTGCCGTGGTGCGCAGACAGGCAGTTTGATTGGGCCACTGTGAAGGATCGCCGAGCACAGCGGGACCATCAAGCAGCATGATGCGTTGCACCTCTGGCTCCAGGGACATCTCAATGTAGGTAATCGCTTCCGCCAGAAAGGCATGCCACTTTAATTCAAACTGCTGCCCAGCGGCACGCATCTGCACCAAAATCTCTGCGTCGATCTGGTCGATAACGGCTTGTAATAGGCCTTTTTTATCGCCGAAATTGTGATAAAGCGCCCCCCGCGTCAGCCCTGCTTCAGCGGTCAGATCATCCATTGATGCGGCGTTATATCCTTTCTCTGCGAAGGCCCTTCGAGCAGCCCCAATCAATTTTGCCCGCGTTTCTTCTACCTGTTCTGTTCGTCGTTTGGCTGCCATAGCAACTCCAAAAATTTGCATTGACATACGCTGCGTATGTTATCCATATTAATACATACGCGGCGTATGTTAAAGCGATAACCGGCTTAGCTACCCGGTTTCACCCTTTTTTCCATCAGGAGAGCGATTATGAACAAACGTGATGCCATTTTTCCAGCGGGACGTCAGGCGCTGTATGAAATTAACCAATATTCTGCCGCAATACGTTCCGGGGACCTGTTATTTGTCTCGGGCCAGGTAGGAAGTCGGGATGACGGTTCTGCGGAACCTGATTTTGCACGTCAGGTCAATCTGGCGTTTGAAAACCTGCAAGCCGTGCTGAAAGCGGCGGGATGCACTATGGATGATGTGGTGGATGTCACCAGTTTCCATACCGATCCTGAAAACCAATTTGCCATCGTGAATGAGGTGCGTTTACGGCATTTCGGTGAGCCGCCGTACCCAAACTGGACGGCAGTGGGGGTAAACTGGTTGGCGGGGTTCGATTTTGAAATCAAGGTGATCGCGCGAATTCCTCAGTAGTTCAGCGTGCCGCACAGGGAGGTGTGTCTGTTGAATCAGCGCGCCCGGCGAACAATCTGCAATACTGCCAGGGCAATGATTGCAGAAATAGCAGCCTTGATCAGAAGTAGGGTGAAATCGTATTTATCCATCGCTGTTTCACCATCACCGGATACGCTGACTAAATGGCTAATGAGTCCATCGGGGATCAACACGATGCCGGCAATGAGGATGATAAAGAAAATCAGTATTTTCATTTGATTTCACACTTTGAGTAATCAGGAACACCGCGCACATCAATTCGCCCATAGGCAAGCAACCCATTGCCACCGGGAACCTTGACTTTAGGCCGACTGAGTAGCGTACGCCTCAGGCTGTGGAATTCATTGGCACGATAAAGTGTAATGCAGCCCCATGAAACCCCTGAGCCGTCAGTATTCAGCGGGTGCAAACGAAAACTGCCACGACGATTGCCGTTTACAAAAACATAATCGTTCATGGTTTGACTGTTATAGAGAGCAAACCATTCCGCATGATGATTGCGATATAAATGTGCCATATCTATTGCCTCAGCACGTAGGCGGTTTAAAAAACTCCCCTCTGGCCGATCAACTATCCAATATGTGCCAGGCGGAATAGCCGCTTTTTCTTTATCTGAGCAGTCGGGATTATTTATGTAACGTTCAATTCCCGATAATACGTCAAAAGTACCAATGCCATAGCATTCGAGTGGCAACGTTTTACCATCTCGCGACAGCTTCTTGTAATCCATGGTGCAAACCTGCATCAGCAACACTCCTGTCATCAATGTCCGGTGAATGGCAGCGCAGAATGAAGGCGTTTATACCAGTCAGGAATGGAGAGAGTTTACACAAGGATATATGGCTATTAAGTGACAAGAAGGGAATTATTCGACCGATCAATATGTTATCAGAATCATCCTGGAAATGGGGTGCTGGATATTTGTAGTTAAAGATGGCAGGCAATAAAAAAGCCGATGACTATTGTCAGTCATCGGCTTTATCGAACACAGCGAAATTACGCGTTCAGCAACTGATTCGCGGTTTTCTCAACCAGCGCCAGCAAGACTTTGATGTCTTCCAGCGTCACGGTCGGGTTCAGCAACGTCAGTTTCAGGCAGGTAATGCCCTGATTTTCAGTCACGCCAACGTTAGCACGGCCTGAATCGAGCAGAGCATCGCCGATACGCTGGTTGAACAGAGCAATCTGCGCGATATCGGTCAGCTGCTCTGGACGATAGCGGAACAGCACGCTTGCCAGTTGTGGTTGCATCACCAGCTCAAGGCGCGGTTCTGAAGCAACAAACTTCGCCACTTCCTGTGCCAGCGTCACACCGTGATCGATGATCGCGGCATACTGTTTCTGACCCAGCGCTTCCAGACCCATCCACAGTTTCAATGCATCGAAACGACGCGTGGTTTGCAGAGATTTTGATACCAGGTTAGGAACACCGGCTTCTTCATCGAACTCAGAGTTCAGGTAAGCCGCCTGATAACGCATCAGCTCGTAGTGACGCTCGTCTTTCAACAGGAATGCGCCACAGCTGATGGTCTGGAAATACTGTTTGTGGAAGTCGAGAGTCACCGAATCCACTAACTCCAGGCCGTCCAGGTAGTCACGATATTTTTCAGACAGCAGCAGTGCACCACCCCAGGCTGCATCGACATGCATCCAAATGTTGTGCTCAGCTGCGATGCCCGCGATTTCGCGCAGTGGATCAATCGCACCCGCATCGGTAGTACCAGCCGTCGCGACAATCGCCAGAATCTGCTCGCCATTGGCTTCGGCCTGCGCCAGTTTCGCTTTCAGGTCGTTAACGTCCATGCGTGCGAACTGATCAGACTTCACCTGCACCACAGAATTGTAGCCGTGGCCAAGCAGCGCCATGTTTTTCTGTACCGAGAAGTGCGCGTTCTCAGAACACAACACTTTGATCTTACGTAGATCGCCAGTGATGCCGTCTAGCTGCACTGAATGACCTTGACGCTGATAGAACGCATCGCGCGCCAGCATCAAACCCATCAGGTTGCTTTGTGTGCCACCACTGGTGAACACGCCAGCATCGCCTGCTGGGTAACCCACCTGTGCACGCAACCATTCGATCAGTTTGACCTCAATGATGGTGGCAGAAGGGCTCTGATCCCAAGAGTCCATGCTCTGGTTGGTGGCGTTAATCAACACTTCTGCAGCCTGGCTAACCACCAGGCTAGGGCAGTGCAGGTGCGCCACACACTGTGGGTGGTGCACTGACAGGCTGTCTTTTAGGAAATACTCAATCGCGCGTTCAATCGCGGCCTGGTTACCCAGGCCGTTTGGATTGAAGTCGAGCGTGATACGCTCGCGCAGTTCGGCAACGCTTTTGCCTTGATACATCTCAGGCTGTTGCAGCCACTGCACAACCGCGGCGCTGCTCTGGGCAATCGCCTGCTGGTACGCCTCAATGCTCTGTGCAGAGGCGGCCAGAATCGGGTTTACTTCAGACATTTACTCTTCCAATCAAACAGGTTTGACGCCAGCGCCAATCAGCGCCTGCTCAAATTTATCCAGGAAAATCGCCAGCTCTTCGTTGGTGATCAGCAGTGACGGCAACAGACGCAGTACTGCACCGTGACGACCGCCACGCTCCAGAATCAGACCTGCTTCGAAGCACTTCTTCTGCAGCAGTGCAGAGAGTTCACCATCAGCCGGCAGGCTACCCATATGGTCAGCCGCTTCGTTTGGTTTAACGATCTCGATACCGATCATCATGCCCAGACCGCGGATGTGGCCGATAACCGGGAAGCGCTTCTGCATCTCAGCCAGCTGTGCTTTCAGCCATTCACCTTGTTCAGCCACTTTACCAGCGATGTTCTGCTCGGTCAGGACTTTCAGGGTCGCCAGACCGGTTGCCATCGCCAGCTGGTTGCCGCGGAAGGTACCGGTGTGGTGACCTGGAGACCAGGCGTCGAACTGCTTTTTGATACCCAGAACAGCCAGTGGCAGACCACCACCTACTGCTTTAGACATCACGATGATATCTGGCTCAATGCCTGCGTGTTCGAAGGCAAAGAATTTGCCGGTACGGGCAAAACCAGCCTGAACTTCATCAAGAATCAGCAGAATGCCGTGTTCCTGAGTCACTTTACGGATGCGCTGCAGCCACTCTACCGGAGCAGGGTTCACACCGCCTTCACCCTGAACGGCTTCCAGGATAACAGCTGCAGGCTTGCGCACGCCGCTTTCCACGTCGTTGATCAGGTTTTCGAAGTAGTAAGTCAGGGCTTTCACGCCCGCTTCACCGCCGAGACCCAGTGGGCAACGGTACAGATGCGGGTAAGGCATGAACTGCACTTCTGGCATCATGCCGTTAACGGCTTCTTTCGGTGACAGGTTGCCGGTCACCGCCAGTGCGCCATGAGTCATACCATGGTAACCACCAGAGAAGCTGATCACACCGCTACGGCCCGTGACTTTCTTCGCCAGCTTCAGTGCCGCTTCAACCGCATCCGCACCGGAAGGACCGGTGAACTGCAGGCAATATTCTTTACCCTGGCCAGGCAGCAGCGAGAGCAGAGATTCTGAGAATTGATCTTTCAGAGGTGTCGTCAGATCAAGAGTATGTAACGGCAAGCCGCTGGTAATGACATTTTGGATGCTCTGCAGAACATCAGGATGGTTATGACCAAGTGCCAGCGTCCCTGCGCCAGCCAGGCAGTCAAGATATTGTTTATTCTCGACATCTGTGATCCACACGCCGTTGGCTTTGGCAATCGCTAAAGGCAACTTGCGCGGGTAGCTCCTGACGTTTGATTCAAACTCAGCCTGACGGGCCAAGAATGCGTCGTTGTTTCCATTGAATGCGTTGGCACCAAAATTATCAATACGGACTTTATCCGTCATCATATCTCTCCTTCAACCGGGGCTCGTGATGGCTGGCCGATTGACTAGTTGAACAAAAAAGTATCAGTGGTTTAAAAAACGCGGCCAATATAGAGCCTTTTGACGTACATCACAATGATTTATTTTGTTTAGATTTGTTTATTCTTTTCATATAGGAATCAGGGCGTTGGCCACTAATTGGCCGGCTATTTTAGCGCCAGCAGATGAAGTGGTTATTAAATAATCGTGTTAATAAAAAGACTTATGCCCGCCAGAGCAATCCAGGGACCAAAAGCAAGGGGTTGATTAAGGTCACGTTGCCAGCCCATTTTGGCGATAAACAGCGCACAAATTGCCCCGCTACAAGCCAGTAACAGCACAAAGGGTAAAAGTGCCCAACCCAACCACGCGCCTAATGCTGCTACTAACTTTGCGTCTCCCAAACCCAATGCCAGTCTCCCGCTAAAATATTGATATATATAGCGGATTAGCCAGAGCGCGCTGTAACCCATCACCGCACCAAAGACGGCATCACGGAGTGAGCCTGGTAGCCATTCGACTGCCTTTAATAATAGCCCAAGCCAAAGCAATGGCAGGGTGATGACATCTGGCAACAAATAATGCTCGTAATCGATGATCGCGACGGTCAGCAGCAGCCAAAACAGCACAAGTAGGGCGAGCAGTGATTTATCAACCGGGAGGAGCGCGACAAATAATAGGCTGATTGTTGCACAAGCAGTTTCTGTTAACGGATAGCGCAGGCTGATAGCACAACGGCAAAAATGACACCGACCGCGTAGTAACAGCCAACTCACGACCGGGATATTGTCTCGCCAGCGCAAACACTTTTTGCAAACCGGACAGTGTGAAGCCGGTTGCCGAAAATCCACGCCATTGCCTGGCTGTAAAATCTGCAGTGGCACGCGATGAATAACGACATTAATAAAGCTACCGATGCTTAAGGCTATCACCGTAGCCAGCAACCACAGTATCCACTCCATGTTGACCTCTTGTTCCTTCCCGGTTTTATCGAAAAGAAACCTACGCCTGAAGCGCGAAGTAGGCGAGTATCTGCGGGGAATTACGGTGTTTTTCATCACGTTTCACGATCGGTGTTCAAGCAATGAGGAGCATATGCCGATCGCGACTTACCCGGTAACGCTTCACCATTGGAAGGATGAGTACCTAAAACTCTTCAGCGGGTAAACAGGCGGTGCAGAGTGGTGGGAGTAAGACGGAGTCTGTAGTGATGTTGGATGCCTATAGCGAAAGGCGCACTGCTCATAGTGCTAACAGCAGCCAATGCATCATGACTGCTGTTTGAACATCTGGATAGCTTCCTGCACGTTGCTGGTAGCCAGGGACATCACACGGTCATTATTGAGGAACACGTCATAGTGACCGGCATTGTAGCGGAAGACGTAAAGATCTCCGCGAAAGCGTAACCCTTTGGTTTTCACACCAATATGATGGCGACGCAGGGCAGCCTGCGCCAGCCTGTCAGCTCCGGTGTTCATCTTCATCCCCTCCATTCGTTTCAACGCCAATATCCCGACATAGAGTATGGTTTGAAGCTTAGCTTAACCTTAAGAACAGTGCTGCGACTTTGCTAACAGACTGTTTCATGGTCATTTTCTATTCATCTCTATACTTCAACTTTTGCCGTTCAAAAAAGCAGCAAACGAAATGTTTCACGCATCTGGTCATCTTGATGAAACTTTGGTGACGCCTTAATAGCAAAACGCAACGGTAGGGCTGACATCTTCTACCAATCCTCAACATTTAAGAAAAAAAGCCAGCTTGTGCGTTACCCATTTAATGTTCAGTTAAGTTTTCATCCGTATTTTGTTCTACGAGCAATAAGACAGGTGTGCTTAAGTTTTTTGCTGTAGGTTAAAAAATTAACATTTAGTGCTGTCAAATTTTTTCTGTGTAATCTAAGTTTAAACAGCAAGTTACTGAATATTGTTATGGATCTGAATCACTGCACACTGCAATTGGTCCTGTTGCAGGCAATTTTAGGTGTAAAACGTTAAGGTAAACTTATGACTTTTCTTCCATTCTCGCGCCCCGCTTTGGGCGAGGAAGAGTTAGCGGCAGTAAAAGAGGTTTTTGAATCAGGTTGGATTACCACCGGCCCGAAAAATGCGGCGTTGGAACAAGCCTTTTGCCAGTTAACCGGCAATCAACATGCGATTGCTGTCAGTTCCGCCACGGCAGGCATGCACGTCACCCTCCTCGCGTTAAACATCCAGCCTGGTGATGAGGTGATCACACCTTCACTGACGTGGGTATCCACCATCAACATCATTACGCTGCTGGGTGCAACGCCAGTGATGATTGATGTTGACCGCGATACGCTGATGGTCACACCTGAGCAAATTGAAGCGGCCATCACGCCAAAGACGCGTGCCATCATTCCGGTGCACTATGCCGGTGCGCCTGCGGACATTGACGCCATTCGAGCCATTGGTGAACGCCATGGCATCGCAGTGATCGAAGATGCGGCGCACTCTGCAGGTTGTTATTACAAAGGTCAGCATGTCGGTAATAAGGGCACGGCTATTTTTTCTTTCCATGCCATTAAAAACATGACCTGCGCGGAAGGTGGTTTGATTGTTACCGATGACGCTGTGTTGGCCGATCGGATGCGCAGCCTGAAATTCCACGGCTTGGGTGTTGATGCTTATGACCGTCACACGCATGGCCGTAAACCGCAGGCTGAAGTGATTATGCCTGGGTTCAAATACAACTTGCCGGACATTAGCGCTGCCATTGCGCTGGTTCAGTTGAACAAACTGCCCGCCATCAATGCTCGCCGTGCTGAGATTGCCCAACGCTATTTAAAAGAACTGGCTGATACGCCATTCCTGCCATTGTCCCAACCCACCTGGGCGCATCAACACGCCTGGCATTTGTTCATCATTCGCGTTGATGAAGCGCAGTGTGGACTCAGCCGCGATGCCTTGATGGAAACGCTGAAAGCTCAAGACATAGGCACCGGTTTGCATTTCCGCGCGGCACATACCCACAAATATTATCGCGAACGCTACCCACAGCTTTCCTTGCCAAACACGGAATGGAATAGCGACCGCATTTGTTCAATACCGCTGTTCCCAGATATGAGCGATGACAACGTTAGCCGCGTGATCGGTGCATTACGTCATATCGCTGGAGTTTGATTGACATGCTCGAAGAAAAAATCATTCGTAAAGTCTCCGTGGTGATCCCGGTTTACAACGAAGAGGAAAGCCTGCCAGAGTTGGTGCGTCGCACCGATGCAGCATGTGCTGTGCTGAATCTCGACTATGAGATTTTGCTGGTGGATGACGGCAGTAGCGACCGCTCAGTTGAGATGATCGCCGATGCCGCTGACATGCCCGGAAGCCATGTGGTCGGCGTATTGCTGAACCGCAACTATGGACAGCACTCGGCAATCATGGCGGGTTTTAGCCATGTATCAGGCGACCTGATTATCACACTGGATGCGGATTTGCAGAATCCACCCGAAGAGATTCCCAATCTGGTGCAAGCCGCTCAGCAGGGTTATGACGTGGTCGGTACCGTGCGTCAAAATCGTCAGGACAGTTGGTTCCGCCGCCGTGCTTCACGCACCATTAACCAGCTGATTCAACGCGTCACCGGGAAAGCGATGGGTGACTATGGCTGTATGTTGCGTGCTTATCGCCGTCACATTGTTGATGCCATGCTCAACTGTCATGAGCGCAGCACCTTTATTCCTATCCTGGCCAACACCTTTGCGCGCCGCACGATTGAACTGCCTGTGGCCCACGCCGAGCGCGAATTTGGTGATTCGAAATACAGCTTTATGAAGCTGATCAATCTGATGTACGACCTGGTGACTTGCCTGACCACGACGCCACTGCGCCTGCTGAGTATTGTCGGCAGTCTGATTGCGTTGGCCGGTTTTGCCTTCTCACTGGTGCTGATTGTATTGCGCCTGTTCCTCGGTGCCGACTGGGCCGGAGACGGGGTGTTCATGCTGTTTGCGGTGCTGTTTATTTTTGTCGGCGCGCAGTTTATCGGTATGGGCCTGCTCGGCGAATACATCGGCCGAATTTACAACGACGTACGCGCTCGTCCGCGCTACTTCATTCAACGTGTTATTAACTCGCAGAAAGATGTCTCCTCTGTACAGGAAATTGAGCAATGAAAACTATCGTCTTCGCCTATCACGATATGGGCTGTGCAGGTATTACTGCGCTGTTAAATGCGGGTTTCGAAATCAGCGCGATCTTCACCCATGCTGATTCTGCTAATGAGAACCACTTCTTTGGTTCTGTCGCCCGTTTGGCGGCTGAGCAGGGTATCACGGTGTATGCGCCGGAAGATGCCAACCATCCGCTGTGGGTCGACCGCATTAAATCCATGGCACCGGATTACATTTTCTCCTTCTACTATCGTAATCTGCTCAATGACAGCATCCTCAGCAGCGCGCGTCTGGGCGCCTTCAACCTGCACGGTTCACTGTTGCCTAAATATCGCGGACGCGCGCCACTCAACTGGGCGTTAGTGAATGGCGAGACTGAAACCGGAGTGACCCTGCATCGCATGGTGAAACGCGCAGATGCGGGCGATATCGTGGCACAGCAGCGTGTCGTCATTGAGGAGCAAGACAACGCGTTAACTCTGCATCGCAAACTGACGACCAGTGCATCGCAATTGCTGGAACAGGCACTGCCGGCCATGAAGCGTGGCGAGATTGTGGCGATTCCTCAGGATCACACTCAGGCGACCGTGGTCGGCCGCCGTACGCCAGAAGACGGCCGCATTCTGTGGGAGCAGTCTGCACAATCAATCAACAACCTGGTCCGTGCGGTCACCGATCCATGGCCGGGCGCATTTGCTTTCGCAGGAACCGTGAAATTTGTCGTGTGGAAAGGGCGCGTACATGCTGATGCGCCAAAAGCTAAGCCAGGCACAGTGATTTCCGTTGAGCCTTTCCTGATTGCTTGCGGGGAAGGTGCACTGGAAGTGGTGACCGGACAAAGTGAAAATGGCGTCTATATGAACGGCAGCCAGTTGGCGCAGAGTCTGGGGATGGTGCCGGGCGCGCTGTTGTACTCTCAGCCTGTGGCGGCAGTAAAACGTCGCACACGCGTGCTGATTCTGGGGGTGAACGGGTTCATCGGTAACCACTTAACCGAACGTTTACTGCAAGATGATAACTTCGAAGTTTACGGCCTGGATATTGGCTCTGATGCTATCAGCCGTTTCCTCGAACAGCCGCGCTTCCACTTTGTTGAAGGTGATATCAGCATTCACTCAGAGTGGATCGAATATCACATCAAAAAATGTGATGTGGTATTGCCACTGGTGGCGATTGCTACTCCGATTGAATACACCCGTAACCCGCTGCGCGTGTTTGAGCTCGATTTTGAAGAGAACCTCAAGATCATCCGTGATTGCGTAAAATACAAAAAACGCATCATTTTCCCTTCCACGTCAGAAGTGTACGGTATGTGCACCGATAAACACTTCGATGAAGATCACTCCAACCTGGTGGTGGGACCGATCAACAAACAGCGCTGGATCTATTCGGTCTCCAAACAGCTGCTGGATCGTGTGATTTGGGCTTATGGCGAAAAAGAAGGGCTGCGTTTCACGCTGTTCCGTCCATTCAACTGGATGGGCCCGCGTCTTGATAACCTCAACGCCGCGCGTATCGGCAGTTCCCGTGCGATCACGCAATTGATCCTTAATCTGGTGGAAGGTTCACCGATCAAGTTAATCGACGGTGGTGCACAGAAGCGCTGCTTCACTGACATTCGTGATGGTATTGAAGCTTTGTTCCGCATTATCGAGAACAAGAACAACAACTGTGACGGTCAGATCGTCAACATCGGTAACCCGGAAAACGAAGCGAGCATCAAAGAGTTGGCGGAACGCCTGCTGGCAAGCTTTGAACGTCATCCGCTGCGCAACCAATTCCCGCCGTTCGCCGGTTTCCGCGAAGTAGAGAGCAGCAGCTACTACGGTAAAGGTTATCAGGACGTCGAGCATCGTAAGCCGTCAATCAAAAATGCGCGTCGTTTGCTGGACTGGACGCCGACCATTGAGATGGATACCACGATCGATAACACGCTGGATTTCTTCCTGCGCACCGTTGAGCTGCAGGATAAGCCATGAAGAAAATTGGTTTGCGCGTAGATGTTGATACCTGGCGTGGAACCAAACTTGGCGTTCCGGCGCTGCTAGAGCAGTTTAGCCTGCATCAATTGCAGGCCAGTTTCTTCTTTAGCGTTGGGCCGGATAACATGGGGCGCCACTTGTGGCGCCTGATGAAACCGCGCTTCTTATGGAAAATGCTGCGCTCGCGCGCAGCTTCACTGTACGGCTGGGATATTTTATTGGCTGGCACCGCCTGGCCAGGACGTGAGATTGGCCGCGGTCTGGAGGAGATCATCAGCGCCACAGCCGATCATCATGAAGTCGGTCTGCACGCCTGGGATCACTTTGCCTGGCAAACCTGGGCAGGCGTGTGGTCAGAAGAGAAGTTGCTGGAACAGATTTCGCGTGGGAAAGCCGCACTGGAAGCGATTATCGGTGACACTGTCACTTGTTCTGCTGTGGCCGGATGGCGAGCGGATGGGCGCGTTGTTGCCGCTAAGCAGACCTTCGGTTTCAGCTACAACAGTGATTGTCGTGGTACTGGACCCTTCTTGCCTCGTCTGCGTGATGGCGGCTTAGGCACGGTGCAAATCCCCGTAACATTGCCAACCTGGGATGAAGTCGTAGGACAGTCGGTTAGCGCCGCTGACTATAACGATTTCATTCTTGAGCAGATGCTCGCAGCCGAAGGGTCGCCGGTGTATACCATTCATGCTGAAGTCGAAGGCATTATTGGTTCTCGGGCATTTGGCGAGTTATTAACCCGCGCGGAGCAACAAGGCATTCATTTCTGTCCTCTGAGCGAGCTGTTACCTGACGATCTCAGCACACTCCCGCAGGGCAATCTGGTACGTGGGCATATACCCGGACGCGAAGGCTGGCTGGGCTGCCAGAGCTAAACGTTAACAGGAAACTTTATAGGAACCACGGATGCGTACAGGCACCAAAACGGCGCTGCTCCTGGCGCTTTTCGCGCTTTATTATCTTATCCCGATCGAATTCCGCGCCTTATGGCAGCCGGATGAAACCCGCTACGCTGAAATCAGCCGTGAAATGCTGGTTAATGGCAATTGGGTGGTACCGCACTTCTTTGATTTGCGTTATTTCGAAAAGCCCATCGCGGGTTATTGGGTCAACAATATCGGCCAGCTCTTGTTTGGTCATACCAACTTCGGTGTACGCGCCGGTTCGATTTTTTGCACCACACTCAGTGCAGTATTGATTTACTGGCTGGGGCATCAGATGTTTGCCAGCCGGAAAATCGCACTGACCGGCAGCATCATTTTTCTCACTTCGCTTCTGGTGTATGGCATTGGCACTTACGCGGTGCTGGATCCTATTCTGCTGTTGTGGATGGTTGCCGCGATGTGCAGCTATTGGCTAGTGGCGCAAGCTTCTACGACGCAACAGCGTCTGTGCGGCTATGTGCTGCTGGGCGCAGCCTGCGCGATGGGCTTTATGACCAAAGGCTTCCTCGCGCTGGCGGTGCCGGTATTGGCGATAGTGCCCTGGGCGATTTGGCAAAAACGCTTCGGTGAGTTATTGCGCTGGGGACCTTTGACGATCATCGTTGCCGCACTGCTCAGTGCGCCGTGGGCGCTGGCCATTTATCGTCAGGAAGGGGATTTCTGGCATTACTTCTTCTGGGTTGAGCATATTCAGCGCTTTGCAGAGAAAGATGCACAGCACAAAGCACCCTTCTGGTATTACCTGCCGGTGTTGCTGGCGGGATGCCTGCCGTGGCTGGCGCTGCTGCCGGGCTCTCTGATGGGCGCATGGCGCCAACGCAGTCAACATGCGGGAGCCGTTTACCTGTTAAGTTGGGTGATCTTGCCACTGTTGTTCTTTAGCATCGCTAAAGGGAAACTGCCGACCTACATTCTGCCGTGCTTTGCACCTTTAGCACTGTTGATGGCGCATTACGCGCACAGTGGTTCTGCACAGTTAGTGAAGGTGTTTAAAGTTAATGGCTGGATCAACCTGCTGTTTGGCGCCATAACCACCTTCGTCCTGTTGGTGGTGATTGCACCATGGGGATTGGCGCACAAGCCCGTTTATACCCATGATGAAATACTGCCGTTAATCTGTGGCGTACTGGCCTTTGTCGGCTGGGGCATTATGGGGTGGTTCAGTCTCAAGCCGGGTGCCTGCCGTTGGCAACTGGCGGCGCTTTGTCCCTTAACGCTGGCGCTACTGATCGGCTTCGCGATACCTGAGAAGGTTCGTGATTCCAAACAGCCGCAGAGTTTTGTACTGGCTGTGCATCATCAACTGGCAGATAGCCGTTATCTGCTGGCTGACAATCCTGGCATTGCAGCAGCGGTGGCATGGGAAACCGAGCGCAGTGATATCACTTTCTATGATGCCAAAGGCGAACTGCAATACGGTCTTAGCTATCCCGATGCGCAAACGCGCTATGTTGATGGCGCAGCTTTTGCTGACTGGCTGCGCGAACATCGTCGCCATGGCAAAGTGTCCGTGGTGATGATGCTCAACTCGGGCGAGAACGGGCCTGACCCTGCAATGCCAACGCCGGATGACATTTACCGTCAAGGTCGACTGGTCTATTACGGTTATAACGCGACACCATGAACCTGTTGCTTATTCTTCTGGTCAGTTTGTTGAGCTGCGCCGCCCAGCTTTGTCAAAAGCAGGCGGCGTATCTGGGGATGCGCCACGGCAAGAAGCAGCTCATGCTATGGATTGCGCTGAGCCTCTTTTTGCTCGGCGTGGCGATGTTGCTATGGCTGCTGGTATTGCGAGTGGTGCCGGTCAGCGTGGCCTATCCAATGCTGAGTCTCAACTTCGTGTTGGTGGCCATCGCAGCTAAGGTGATCTGGCGTGAGACATACACCTTGCAACAATGGTTCGGTACGCTGGCGATTGTTGCCGGAGTCGCGCTGATGGGGAGCCACTTATGAAAGGGGTGATCCTCGCGCTGTGCAGCGTGCTGCTGGTGTCGCTGGCGCAATTGGTGCTGCGCGCCGCGATGCTAAATTTTCCGCCATTGACTGCGATCCTTAGCCCGCAATTCTGGCAGCATCTGCAGCCGCTGATCCTGCTCGGTCTGGGACTTGGTGCGTACGCATTATCGATGCTGTGCTGGATGCTGGCGCTGCGCCATATGCAGCTTAACCGCCTCTATCCGTTGCTGAGTCTGAGTTATGTGCTGGTGTGGCTGGCAGCCATTTCGTTGCCAGTGTTCGGTGAAGCTTTCCGCTGGAGCAGTTTTGCCGGTGTTGTATTGATTGTGTTCGGATTGCTGTGCGTTTCGCTGCCGCGTAAACCTTAGCGACAGAAGGTTAGATGTGACAGGCGATCGCCACGGAACCGAAGCTGAAACCAAATCTAATCAATGGGTTGCATGGTGTGACGCTGTCACTTTATCAGCCGTAAATGCTTTTCACTGAGGTCACTGAGCGAGGGTGCACCCAGCATCCCCAGATCGCGACTGACTTCATTGGTGATGAGGTCAATAGCCCACTCAACCCCCGATGAGCCGCCTACCGCACTTGCATAGTTAAAAGGCCTGCCAACAAAGCAGGCCTTTGCCCCCAGCGCCAATGCTTTGATGACATCGGTGCCACGCCGGATACCGCTGTCCATCATCACCGTCATATTTCCTGCAGCGGTGACAATCTCGGGCAGGACACAAATCGGCGGGATCACCGTATCCAACTGACGACCGCCGTGATTCGAGACCACAATGCCGTCGATGCCAATGGATTTACAGCGCAAAGCATCATTGCGACTCAGAATTCCTTTAATCACCATCGCGCCCGTCCAGCGCTGACGAATATGTTCGATATGCTGCCAGGTGAGATGGCTGCGCCCACTGAAGTCACGCACGGCATTTTTGGAAAACAGAGGGGCGCCACGCACTGCGTTGTTGTTCTCGAAATAGGGCATGCCCGAGGTCATTAAGGTTTTCAACAGCGTGCCGTAAAGCCAGCGGGGATGGGTGACGCCTTGCCACGCCAATGCCAGACTGGGGCGGAATGGCGTGGAAAAACCGGCGCGCACGTTGTTTTCCCGGTTGGCTTTGACCGGCGTATCCACCGTCACGACCAGCACGGATATGCGCGCACGCTTGACGCGATCCACCAACGCATCAATCTCTTCCAGCGTCTTAGGCAAATAGGCCTGGAACCACATCGCCGGATTAGCCGCGGCCACGTCTTCCAACCGAATCAACGAGGAACCGCTCATAATAAAGGGCACGTTCTTGCTCGCCGCCGCACGCGCTAAAGCAATATCCCCCTGAAAACCGGTGATGGCGGAGATGCCCATCGGCGCAATACCCACTGGCGCCGCATAGCGATGACCAAACAGATCTACCTCAGTATTACGTTGCGACACATCGACCATGTTTTCCGGTATCAGGCCGTAATGAGCATAGGATTGCTGAGTGTGATGGAGCGCGATGTTGTCCTCAACACCACCGGACACATAAGCGAACAGCGGATGGGGCAGACGCTTTTGGGCATATTTCTCGAAATCATTTAACGAGAGGCAACGTTGTTGCAGTTTGCGCATGGGCTAGCGATTCAGCTGTGAGGATAAAAAAGAGAAAAGTCATGCTATTGCAAGAAGGGGATCTGGCAAATGCTTTAAATGGCATTGCATATCTGAATAAAGCATATGGGCGCACCTTCTGAAGTGAACCCCTTAACCT
>NZ_JZRH01000027.1:0-64775 GCF_000963985.1 Pantoea sp. BL1
TGTAACGCTTTACTCCGCGGTCCCGCATTCCCTCCTTCATTTGATTCTGTGCGCGTTTTGGGAAGCTGACATTTGGTTCTGTGCGTGCTTTTGAAATCTAGCATGTGGTTCTATGCGTGCTGCTAAATGAAAACATTCTGCTGCTGAGTGTGCTGCTTTTCAAAACAGCGGCACCCTTGCTGATGTGCGATGGGAAGGCGGTTCGGGGAGCAAAGCGTCCGCCGCAGGGACGCGGCGGCCGAGGCTACAGGGATGTATTTACGCCGTCTTTGCGATCGAACCGCCTTCCCTGAGCAACGCACCGTTTAAAAGCGATGATGTTTATACCTAACCTTCTAATTCACCCATCCCATCCAACAAATCATATTTACCCGCCATTATTCCAACTTTACCGACTCGACCCCTCGCGCAATCAACCCTGCACGCTTAATTCGCGACACATTCTTCTTATGACCGATTAATGCTTTTTGCTGATTTCTTATGCCATTACACCAGCATATTTCGCTGCCTGAACGTCATAACGCACGACGAATCGTTCAGTTATTCGACGTTTACCAATAACTTTTGTGTGTTTTTTAGCGGTGATAATCACTGTCATTTGGCTGCATAGCCAGACAATCACACGGCATTGCGCGCTTTATCACCTTTTTAAATTTTGGCTCAGCGCAATAACCCTGTTTTTTATCGTTGCTTGCACTTACTCACACTCTGTGTAAATAACCCCACCTTGTATTGACGTTCTTTGCAACTGTTGACAAATTGATGCGTCAATAACATGCAGAGTAGGGCGATTCTGAGGAGCCGTTGGCTATCGGATGACAAAATAAACCACTCGCATGCTGCCCGAACCGCATAAAAAAATTCAGAGGTCGGGCGACGCACACAACATCACATCACAATGGAGCAAAACATGATCAACTCCCTGGCTAAATCCAGGATGCTGAAGGTCGGTCTTAGCCTGATTGCTATGACTGTTGCCGCGGGTGTCCAGGCGAAAACCCTCGTATATTGTTCAGAAGGTTCGCCGGAAGGCTTCAACCCACAGCTCTTCACATCGGGTACCACTTACGATGCCAGCTCCGTGCCGATCTACAACCGCTTGGTTGAGTTCAAAACCGGTACTACCGAGCTGCAGCCGGGTCTGGCAGAAAAATGGGACGTTAGCGAAGATGGTAAAACCTATACCTTCCATCTGCGTAAAGGCGTGAAATGGCAAACCACCAAAGACTTTAAGCCAACTCGTACCTTCAACGCTGACGACGTCGTGTTCTCCTTCGAGCGTCAGCTCGACAAAAACAACAAGTACCACGGTGTTTCGGGCGGCAGCTACGAATACTTCGAAGGCATGGACATGCCTAAGCTGATCGAGAAAATCGAGAAAGTTGACGACTACACCGTACGCTTCACCCTGAGCCGTCCTGAAGCGCCGTTCATTGCCGACCTCGGCATGGACTTCGCCTCAATCCTGTCAAAAGAGTACGCTGACAACATGCTGAAAGCCGGCACGCCAGAGAAGCTGGATCTGAATCCAGTGGGCACTGGTCCATTCGTGCTGCAGCAATACCAGAAAGACTCGCGCATTCTGTATAAAGCGAACCCAGACTTCTGGGGCACCAAGCCGAAAATTGATCGTCTGGTGTTCTCTATCACCCCTGATGCTTCTGTGCGTTACGCCAAACTGCAGAAAGGTGAGTGCCAGGTCATGCCGTATCCAAACCCGGCTGACATCGCGAGCATGAAAAAAGATGACAAAATCAACCTGATGGAACAGCCTGGTCTGAACGTCGGTTACTTGTCATTCAACACCGAGAAAAAGCCGCTGGATAACGTGAAAGTGCGTCAGGCACTGACCATGGCGGTGAACAAACAAGCCATCATTGACGCTGTGTATCAGGGCGCTGGCCAGGCCGCGAAAAACCTGATCCCACCAACCATGTGGGGCTACAACGATGCGGTGAAAGACTACGCTTATGACCCTGCCAGGGCGAAAGAACTGCTGAAAGAAGCCGGCATGCCGGATGGTTTCTCCATCGACCTGTGGGCGATGCCGGTACAGCGTCCTTACAACCCGAACGCCCGTCGCATGGCGGAAATGGTTCAGGCTGACTGGGCGAAAATTGGCGTGAAAGCCAAGATTGTCACCTTCGAGTGGGGCGAGTACCTGAAACGCGCCAAAGCCGGTGAACACCAGACTGTCATGATGGGCTGGACCGGTGACAATGGGGATCCAGACAACTTCTTCGCCACCCTATTTAGCTGTGCCGCCGCAAAAGACGGTTCTAACTACTCACGCTGGTGCTACAAGCCGTTTGAAGATCTGATTCAGCCTGCACGTGCTGAAGCCGATCACAACAAACGTATTGAGCTCTACAAACAGGCTCAGGTCGTGATGCATGACCAGGCTCCGGCGCTGATTATTGCTCACTCTACCGTGTATGAGCCGGTGAGCAAGAAAGTGACTGGCTATGTGGTTGATCCATTAGGTAAACATCACTTCGAAAACGTCGATATCCAGGAATAACCTTTCGGATTATCGCGGTCTGGGCCAGCGCTGCTGGCCCTCGGGCGGCACCTTTGCCGCCCGGTCTCCGCACTTTTTTTCCGGTTAATTTCTTATATACCCTCAATATTTCACGCTGTAGCAAGGCGGCAATTTCGTGAATCTCCTGGAGCTTACTCTAGTAAGTAACTGGGATGAGCGAACGCAGCCAACGCAGATGCAGCATGAAGTATGACGGGGATTTTGAAGCGCTTCTTGCGTCGCAAACGACGTTGTCGATTGCGTGTTGTGAGCAATGTAGTCCCTGGCGGCAACGCCACGGGAAATGACTGAGAATCCGGCTTATGCTGCAATTCATACTCCGACGTCTGGGCCTTGTCATCCCAACGTTCATCGGTATTACCTTACTGACCTTTGCGTTTGTCCATCTGATCCCCGGTGACCCGGTGCTGATCATGGCGGGTGAACGCGGTATCTCTCCCGAGCGCCACGCCCAGTTGATGGCCCAATTTGGCCTCGACCAGCCGATGTGGAAACAGTACATCACCTACATTAATGGTGTGCTGCACGGCGACCTTGGCATCTCGCTGAAAAGCCGCATCCCGGTCTGGGATGAGTTCGTCCCCCGCTTCAAAGCCACGCTGGAACTCGGCATCTGCGCGATGATCTTCGCCATTGCGGTGGGCATTCCGGTGGGTGTGCTGGCTGCGGTGAAGCGCGGTTCCGTATTTGATCACACCGCGGTGGGTATCTCGCTGACCGGCTACTCGATGCCGATTTTCTGGTGGGGCATCATGCTGATCATGCTGGTATCGGTGCAGCTCAACCTGACGCCGGTTTCGGGGCGTGTCAGTGACACCATTTTCCTCGACGATAGCCACCCACTCACCGGTTTTATGCTGATTGATACGCTGTTGTGGGGTGAAGAGGGCGATTTCAAAGATGCGGTGATGCACATGATTTTGCCGGCCATCGTGCTGGGGACTATCCCGCTGGCGGTGATCGTGCGTATGACGCGCTCTTCAATGCTGGAAGTGCTGGGTGAGGATTATATCCGTACCGCGCGCGCTAAAGGCCTGACGCGTATGCGCGTCATCGTGGTGCATGCGCTGCGCAACGCCATGCTGCCAGTGGTCACCGTGATCGGTCTGCAAGTCGGCACTTTGCTGGCGGGCGCGATTCTGACGGAAACCATCTTCTCGTGGCCGGGACTCGGTCGCTGGCTGATCGAAGCGCTGCAACGTCGTGACTATCCGGTGGTGCAGGGCGGCGTGCTGCTGGTGGCGATTCTGATCATCGTGGTCAACCTGCTGGTTGATCTGTTGTACGGCGTGGTCAATCCGCGCATTCGACATAAGAAATAAGGGGGGCATCATGACAACTGTTGATCCCGCAAGCGTAAGCGCTGCACCTAAGCCGATGACCCCGATTCAGGAATTCTGGCACTACTTCAAACGTAATAAAGGCGCGGTGATTGGCCTGGTTTACATCATTTTGATGCTGCTGATCGCCATCTTCGCCGATGTGCTGGCGCCGCACGCGCCGTCGGAGCAGTTCCGTGATGCGCTGCTGCATCCGCCGGTGTGGCAGGAAGGCGGCAGCTGGAAATTTATCTTTGGCACCGATGACGTAGGCCGTGATGTGCTGTCACGCCTGATGTTCGGTGCACGTTTATCGCTGCTGGTCGGCTGTCTGGTGGTGGTGCTGTCGCTGATCCTTGGCGTGGTGTTTGGCCTGATGGCGGGTTACCTCGGCGGCGTTGTCGATGCGGTAATCATGCGTCTGGTCGACATCATGTTGGCGCTGCCGAGTCTGCTGCTGGCATTGGTGCTGGTGGCGATCTTTGGTCCGTCGATTGTCAACGCCTCGCTGGCGATTACTTTCGTCGCGCTGCCGCACTATATCCGTCTGACGCGTGCAGCGGTGCTGGTGGAAGTGAACCGCGACTACGTCACCGCATCAAGCGTGGCGGGTGCCGGTACGTTGCGCCAGATGTTCGTCAATATTCTGCCTAACTGCCTGGCACCGCTGATCGTGCAGGCGTCATTAGGCTTCTCCAACGCCATCCTCGATATGGCGGCGTTGGGCTTTCTCGGAATGGGGGCGCAACCGCCAACGCCGGAGTGGGGCACCATGCTCTCCGACGTGTTGCAGTATGCGCAAAGTGCCTGGTGGGTAGTGACGTTCCCTGGTGTCGTCATCCTGCTCACCGTGCTGGCATTCAACCTCATGGGCGATGGTTTGCGTGATGCACTCGACCCGAAACTCAAGCAGTAAAGAGGCACCGAGATGGCACTATTAAATGTAGAAAAACTGTCGGTGCACTTCGGCGACGAAAAAACACCGTTCCGTGCAGTAGACCGTATCAGCTACCAGGTTGAACAAGGCCAGGTGGTGGGAATTGTGGGTGAATCCGGCTCTGGTAAGTCGGTCAGCTCGCTGGCGATCATGGGACTGATTGATTATCCCGGCCGCGTAATGGCGGAAAAGCTGGAGTTCAACCAGCGCGATTTGCAGAAGATCTCTGAGAAAGAGCGCCGCCAGCTGGTGGGCGCGGAAGTGGCGATGATCTTCCAGGACCCGATGACCAGCCTCAACCCGTGCTACACCGTGGGCTTCCAGATCATGGAAGCGCTGAAGGTGCATCAGGGCGGTAGCAAAAGCACGCGCCGTCAGCGTGCGATCGACTTGCTGGATCAGGTCGGTATTCCCGATCCGGCCTCTCGTCTGGATGTTTATCCGCATCAGCTGTCAGGCGGCATGAGCCAGCGCGTGATGATCGCCATGGCGATTGCCTGCAAACCCAAACTGCTGATTGCCGATGAACCGACGACGGCGCTGGATGTGACCATTCAGGCGCAAATCATCGAACTGCTGCTGGAGTTGCAGAAGCAGGAGAACATGGCGCTGATCCTGATTACCCACGATTTGGCGCTGGTGGCAGAAGCCGCGCAGCACATCATCGTGATGTACGCCGGCCAGGTCGTGGAGAGCGGTAAAGCGGTAGATATCTTTAAAGCGCCGCGTCATCCGTACACTCAGGCGCTGCTGCGTGCGCTGCCGGAGTTTGCCGCAGATAAAGCGCGTCTGGCTTCGCTGCCGGGTGTGGTGCCGGGCAAATATGACCGTCCAACCGGCTGTCTGCTCAATCCGCGCTGTCCATATGTGACCGAACGCTGCCGTCGTGAAGAACCTGAACTGCGTGACATTCCGGGTCGCCAGTCTAAATGCCATTTCCCACTGGATGATGCCGGGAGACCGACTTATGAGTCTTAATAATACTCAGCAGGATTACCTGCTGCAGGCGATCGACCTGAAAAAACACTACCCGGTGAAGAAAGGGCTGTTTGGCCAGGAACGTCTGGTGAAAGCGCTGGATGGCGTGTCGTTCAACCTTGAACGCGGTAAAACGCTGGCGGTGGTGGGTGAATCGGGCTGTGGGAAATCCACGCTTGGCCGTTTGCTGACCATGATTGAAACACCGACCGAAGGCCAGCTTTACTGGCACGGTCAGGATTTGCTGAAACACGATCCACAGGCGCAAAAACTGCGTCGTCAGAAAATCCAGATCGTGTTCCAGAACCCGTATGGCTCGCTTAATCCGCGTAAAAAAATCAGCCAGATTCTCGAAGAACCGCTGGTGATTAACACCTCACTGACTAAAGCGGAACGTCGCGAGAAAACGCTGGAGATGATGGCGAAGGTGGGCCTGAAAACCGAGCATTACGATCGCTATCCACATATGTTTTCTGGTGGTCAGCGCCAGCGTATCGCCATCGCGCGCGGTTTGATGCTCGACCCGGACGTGCTGATCGCCGATGAACCGGTTTCTGCGCTCGACGTTTCCGTGCGTGCGCAGGTACTCAACCTGATGATGGATTTGCAGCAGGATTTGGGTTTGTCCTATGTGTTCATTTCTCATGATTTGTCGGTGGTTGAGCATATCGCTGACGAAGTGATGGTGATGTATTTAGGTCGCTGCGTTGAACGAGGCAGCAAAGAGGCCATTTTCAGTCATCCGCGTCATCCTTATACGCAGGCATTGCTGTCAGCCACGCCACGTTTGAATCCAGATGAGCGCCGTGAAAGGATTAAATTGACCGGCGAACTGCCCAGTCCACTTAATCCGCCGCCGGGCTGTGCGTTTAACGCGCGCTGCCGCCGCCGTTTTGGTACCTGCGTCCAGTTGCAGCCCAAACTGAAGCAATATGGCGAACAGCAAATTGCCTGTTTCGCGGTGGATCAGGACGAGAATCAGCCAGTGGGCGTGTAATTAATAACGCCAAAAATGAATAAAGGCTCCTGCGGGAGCCTTTATTTTTTCCTGCGTTATACTTCAGGGATGCTAACGCGAAAAATGTTTCTGCCGGAAGCGCCTGGAAATGTATTACTCCAGTGCATCAGTAATCGATTGGTCCTGATTAAGGGTTAAATCGTTAAGGCAAATTCTGAATAGCGTCAGGATTATGTGAGCATAATCACGCACCTGTTAAATCCGCAACTTGAACCACTTCTGCTTCATATCAGTAGCTTAGGTGCATGTTTTTGTCGTTATTATTTCAGTTAATCGATATTAATAAATCTCCGGCCTTAAATATCTGCACGCTTTTTGCATTGCCAGATTTTCAATCATTTTGATAAAAGTCTTTTGTTGAATACGCCGTTTTTGTAATCAGAATTCCCTCACTCTCTTTTAGTGTGTGTGATATATTCGCGGAAAATTCCCTCCCGCTTTTACAGGCTCTGATCATGAAGAATTACGACGATCTGCAGCGTTTTAAAGAAAAGACCAAAACGCTCGATATCGCTTTTAAGGATATGTCTGGGCAATCGCAGGAAGCGGATCACAGCCAGTGGGCGATCATCCGCCAATTAGCGACCGATAATGAGCCTGAGTTAGGCAGCGGCCAGCGTATTGATCTGCCACAGCCGCAGCCGATCCGCGGTGATGAGTTCAGCGCACCCGCTGCTGAACCGGCGGCAATTTCACCAGCGGCCAGCACTTCACGCGGTTCGATTCTCGATATCCTGGCGGCCACTGCGCCTGCAGAACCTGCGCCAGCCACGCCGCCTGCGGGAGTCTCGTCTCTCTTTTCGCCTGTACCAGCGGCTAAACCGGCGCCCTCTGTCATCTCACAGGCACCGAAAGCGACCCACGTTGAGCGTCAGGCCACGACGTCGCTGTTTCCACCGCCGCCAGCGAAACCGGCTGCTGCACCTTTATCTGCATCCGCACCTATCGCTGCGGTAACTGCAGCGACGCCGGCTCCCGCACCTGTAGCAAACCCTGCTCCAGCGCCTTTAGCCGCATCGATTGCCGCGACATCGGCTGAAGCACCGCAGGCTGCAACAACGTTCAGTGCACCCGCGTCTGCCTTTGCCGCTCCGGTTGAATCGGCGCGTCCGGCCGCTTCTGCACCCTCTCGTTTTGGTGCCCTGTTCCGCTCGCGTGCGACGGAACCTGCTAATCTATCGAAAGAAACACCCTTAAAACCGCTATTGGAGAAGATTGCGCTATGCCGTTAGTTTGTGTGTGCTCGCCAAAAGGGGGAGTAGGGAAAACCACCATGGCGGCCAACCTTGCATGGAGCCTGGCTCGCGCTGGCAGCAAGGTGTTGGCAATCGATTTCGATGTCCAGAACGCATTGCGCCTGCATTTTGGTGTGCCGCTGCACGATGGTCGCGGCTTTGTTGCGCGCTCTGAAGAGCAGGCCGACTGGAGCCAATCCATCCTCACCACCGGCGGTAATATTTTCGTCATGCCTTATGGCGATGTGACCGAAGATCAGCGTGAGCGTTTTGAAGAGAACCTGATTAAAGATCCGCATTTCCTGCGCCGCGGTTTGGACACGGTTTTAAATTATCCGGGACTGGTCATTATTGCCGATTTCCCGCCAGGCCCAGGTCCGGCACTTAAAGCCATGGCCGCTTTGGCCGATATGCATTTAGTGGTGATGCTGGCAGATACCGCCTCGGTCTCTTTACTGCCGCAAATTGAAAATGACCGCATGATAGGTCAGCCACTCAATAATAAGCGTGGTCATTATTTCGTACTTAACCAAAGTGACAATCGCCGCAATATTAGCCGTGAAGTCACTGGCTTTATGCAGCAGCGTTTGGGCGAGAATTTATTAGGCGTGGTGCATCGTGATGAAAGCGTCGCGGAAGCCAATGCTTCACAACAATCAGTTTATGATTTCAGCCCGGCATCAGCCGCAGCCTTTGATATCGAACTGGTGGCGAAGCGCGTAGCCAATATCCTGAATATTACCGTGGGTAACGGTGAAGTTCAGGCACCTATCCGCAGCCATTATTAATCGCCAGGCATTTGCCTGGCGGTATTAGCAATAATAACAACACAGCTTCTTTAGGGTGAATCATGAGTAAACTCGGGTTTTACCTGCTGCTGCTGGTGCTTGCACCTGTGGCTGCGGTAATCGTCATCACGCCTATGGACAGCCAAAAACAATATATTTTTGGCTTAATCAGCATCGGGATGATGTTTTTACTGGGCTTCAGCAAAAGCCGCAAAATAACCGTCATCATGGTTATCCTTTCTGCGCTGATGTCGACCCGATATATCTGGTGGCGCACCACGGAGACGCTACAGTTTAATTCCGAGATTGAAGCGATTCTCGGTATCGGCTTATATCTGGCCGAACTGTATGTCTGGCTGATTCTGATTCTCGGCTTCCTGCAAACTACCTGGCCATTAAAACGCACCATTGAACCGTTGCCGGACGATACCAGCCTGTGGCCCACTGTCGACGTCTATGTCCCGACTTATAACGAAAGCCTCGACGTTGTCCGTGATACCGTGCTGGCGGCCCAGTGTATTGATTATCCGCGTGACAAACTCAAGGTCTATTTGCTGGATGATGGCAAGCGCAGTGAGTTTGCGGTTTTTGCCGCCGATGTGGGCGTGGGCTATATCACCCGCGACGACAACAGCCATGCGAAAGCCGGTAACCTCAACCATGCGATGAAAATCACCAAGGGTGAGCTGATCTGCATCTTTGACTGTGACCACGTGGCCACGCGTACTTTCCTGCAGGCAACGGTGGGTCCGTTCCTGAACGATCCCAAGCTGGCGCTGTTGCAGACGCCACACTATTTCTATTCACCGGACCCGTTTGAACGTAACTTGCGTGCGGCACGGACGATCCCGAACGAAGGGGCGCTGTTCTACGGCCCGGTTCAGCAGGGTAACGACAACTGGAACGCGACCTTCTTCTGCGGTTCCTGTGCGGTGATTCGCCGTAGCGCGCTGGAAGAGATTGGTGGATTTGCGGTGGAAACCGTGACCGAAGATGCGCACACCGCATTGAAAATGCAGCGTCTGGGCTGGGGGTCTGCCTTCCTGGCGATTCCGCTGGCTGCGGGGCTGGCAACTGAGCGTCTCGGTCTGCACGTGGTTCAGCGTAACCGCTGGGCACGAGGCATGACGCAGATCTTCCGTGTGGATAATCCACTGTTTGGCCGTGGTCTGAAATGGCAGCAGCGTCTCTGCTACCTCAACGCCATGCTGCACTTCCAGTTCGGTCTGCCGCGCGTGGCATTCCTGACCGCGCCGCTGGCGTACCTGCTGTTCAACCTGAACATCATTCACTCGTCGGCGTCGCTGATCTTCGCCTACGTATTGCCGCATTTGGTGATGTCGCTGTACGTCAACTCCCGCATGAACGGCAAGTTCCGTTACACCTTCTGGGGTGAAATCTACGAAACCGTGATGTGCTTCCACCTCGTGATCCCGACGTTGCTGACCATGCTGGCACCTAAGCGCGGTAAATTTAACGTAACGGATAAAGGGGGCTTGCTGGATCAGGGCTTCTTCGATTTCCACATCGTCCGCCCCCATGTGATTGTCGCGGTACTGCTGACCATTGGTATCGTCGCGGGTGTGGTACGTGCGACGGCACATGATTACTTCGGTGTTGACCCTTATGTTATCGCCCTCAACGTCGGCTGGGCGGTGTTCAGCCTGATCATCCTGATGGCGGCGATTGCCGTGGCGCGCGAAACCAAGCAGGTACGTAAAACCATTCGTATCGAAGTGCAGATTCCGGCGGTGATTCACTACGCCAGCGGTATCTCATCACGCACCCAAACCAGCGACCTGTCGATGGGCGGCGCGCAACTGGATGCGCCGGACAATCGTCATGAGCATGATGAAATTGAAGAGATTGATCTGCTGCTGAAATCCGGTGCCATTACCATCCCGGTGAGCAAAATCTCCGGCGATGAAGAGACCATTCGTCTGCGCTTTGGTGATATGCCGCTATCGCGTCGTCGTGAGCTGGTGCGTGTGGTACTGGCGCGCGCCGATGCGTGGATCCAGCCGGAGTATAAGCAGGACAACCCGCTGGTATCGCTGGGCACCATTATTCGTACCGTATTTGAGCTGTTCTGGCTGACCTGGAAAGATCGCCGTGAGAAGCGTAAGCGTGACAACCAGTCGGCAGTGAAAGAGGACAGCGCAGTATGAAGAATTTGACGCAAACGTTGCTGGCAAGCTCGCTGGCGACGGCGCTGATGCTCGCCCCGGCCTGGGCAGAAACCCCTGCGGTAACGCAGGATAGTTCGGCCTTGTCCAACGTGCCGCCACCGCAAGGCATCCAGAGTGAAGCGGATGCCCAGTTGCAGCAGGCGGCGGGTGCGACACCGTATGCGCCCACTGAAAATGCACCAGCGACTGAAAATAGCGCCCCGGCTGCGACGGATATGCCAGCAGCCAACGCCACAAACCCGGCTGCACCACAGACGGAGCTGCCTGCTACCACGCCAGCGCCAGAGATGGTGCTGCCTGATGTGGCACCTGCGGCATCAGTTGCCGCACCCGTGGTTTCCGCTTCTGCGATGCTCAATCAACCTATCAGCAGCACCATTTCCGTGGCGCAGATGGGCCAGCCGCAGGGCATCACCTTAACCGGCGGTCAGCTGCAATCGGGTATCATGTTTACTCTGCCGAGCGATGAAGTGATCACCAACGCGCGCCTGAATTTGTCGCTGCGCGTTTCAGCAGCACTGGCGGCGCGTAATACCTCGTTGCAGCTGATGCTGAACGGTCAGCCGCTGGGCACCTTGCCACTGGGATCGAGCGACAGTGATGTCAGCGACTATCAGCTGGATATTCCGGCGGCGATGGTGGTTTCAAGCAACAACCTCAGCTTCAAAATTAACGATGCCGACAAACTGCTGTGCGAAAAAGAGAGTGCGCAGCAGTATCAGGTCTCCATCTTGCCGAAAACCACGCTGAGCCTCGAAGGCCAGCAGTTGAATATCGGCACCAGCCTGCGCAACTTCCCGCGTCCGTTTATGGATGCGCAGCGTATGACGCCAGCCAGCGTGACCTTTGGCTTTGCCGCCAATGCCACGCCGGACAGCATCAGCGCGGCGGCGTTAGTGGCATCATGGATGGGTATTCAATCGGACTATCGCGGCATTCGTTTCCCGGTGGTACGTGGCGATCTGCCTGAGCACAACGGCATTTTGATTGGCCATCCCGGTGAGAAGATCGGTTCTGTGACTTTGCCTGCCACCAACGGACCGCTGTTGCAGGTGATTGATAACCCAAACAACCCGGTTTACAAACTGCTGTTAGTGGTCGGCGCGGATGATGCTCAGCTGCGTCAGGCGGCCAACCGTTTGACCACGCAACCGCTGGCGACCGATGCCAGCAGCCTGAACGTGCAGCCGCAGCCGATTGGCCTGCGTAAGCCGTATGACGCGCCGCGCTGGATCAACACCACCCGCCCGGTGCGCTTGAGCGAGCTGCTGCGTAAAGATCAGAGTCTGACTACCACCGGCATCTGGCACGATGCGCTAAGCGTGAACTTCCGCGCGGCACCCGATTTGTTCATGTGGGATGGCGACACCATTCCGGTCGAGCTGCACTACCGCTTCCCGTCAGAAAGCTGGATTGATGAGAACAAATCGTTCCTCAACGTGATGCTTAACGGCACCTTCCTGCGCAACCTGACCGTAAACAAAGTCGGCTTGCTGGAGAGCGCCTGGCATCGTCTGGGCGGCGACGCCCGTCAGGAGCACTATACCCTGAAGCTGGAGCCGTATCTGATTTACGGTGATAACCAGCTGGCGCTGTACTTCAACATCAAACCGAAAGCGGACGCGCCCTGTGGTGTGTTGCTCAACAACAACATCAAGAGCCGCATCGAAGATGATTCGTGGATCGATCTGAGCCACACGCGTCACTTCACCATGCTGCCGAACCTGTCGTACTTCGTCGGCGCATCGTTCCCGTTCTCGCGTCTGGCGGACTTCTCGCAGACCACCTTGCTGCTGCCAGAAAAACCGACCGATGCGGAGATCTCCACGCTGCTGGATATGTCTTCACGTGCGGGTAACGCGACCGGTGTACCGCTGGTGCAGAACCAGGTGCTGTTTGGCTTGCCAAATGGTGGCACTAACCTGACACGCCTGCAGGACAGCGATCTGCTGGCGGTGAGCACCACACAGAACAGTGAATTCAATCAGCAGATGCTGGCTAACACGCCTTATCAGACCAGCGGTAATACGTTGGGCGTGAAAGATCCGACGACCTGGGACAAGCTGCGTGGCTGGCTGACCGGCGACTGGAATCTTCAGCAGTTGGATGCCGATCGTTACTTCTCCTCCAACGAAGCGTGGCGTGGCTTTGTCAGCTACCGCTCGCCGTGGAATGCCGATCGTCTGGTGGTGATGACGGTGGCAACCAGCGATCAACAGCTGCTGCGTTTGCATGAAGATCTCAACTCGGCGCGCATTAACGCGGGCATTCGTGGCGATACCGCCATCATCACCGATGAAAACGGTATCCGCAGTTTCCGCGTCGGCCCACAGTTCCCGAGTGGCGAAATGCCGTGGTACATGATGGTGGTGTGGTATGCCAACCAGCACTCGGTGCTGATGGCGCTGGCGGCTCTGTTGCTGGCAACGCTGGTCGGCGGTAGCGCATGGGCGATGCTGAAGCGTCATGCATGGCGACGCCTCAACCCGAAAGCTGATAGCAAGTCCGGCAAGAAGTAAGGATAAAAACAATGAAAAAAAATCTGTTGAGTGCCGGTATTCGTCATGCCCTGATTCTGGGTGGGGCACTGGCGTTCTCTCAGCCGCTGCTGGCGGCGGAGAGCACCAATCCTGCGTTACAAGCGTTGTTTGATCAGGCGGCTTACTGGCATCAGAAAGCGCATGACGATTTGGCCAAATCTTCGCTGCAAAAAGTGTTGATGGTGGAACCCAACAACACTCAGGCGCTTTATTTGCTGGCGCTCTATTCCCAGCAAAGCGGCAGCAGCGCGGAAGCGGCGCAGTGGCGCGCGCGCCTGAGTGCCGCATCGCCGAACGATCCGCACCTCACCGAACTGGATAATGCGCGTCAGCTGCAAACCATTCCGCAGGCGCAGCTGTCGTTAGCGCGCCAGCAGGCCCGCAGCGGCAATATTGCGGCTTCGCTGCAGACCTGGCGCAATACCTTTAATGGTAATGAGCCACCACCGAGCGTGGCGGCGGAATATTACCTGACCATGGCTGGAGACCGCTCGCTGCTGCCGCAGGCGGTCGAAGCGCTGCGCCAATTTGCGGCCGATCATCCACAAGATACCGGCGCGAAGCTGGCACTCGGCAAAGCACTGACCTATCAGGAATCAACCCGTCGTCAGGGTATTGATCTGCTGGGCACGCTGGCGGATGGCAATAAAGACGCTGACCGTTCACTGCGCCAGGCGCTGCTGTGGCTCGGGCCGCAGGCGTCCGATGCTTCCCTGTACCAGACCTGGCAGCAGCGCCATCCGCAGGACAATGCGGTGATGGATTACTACCGTAAAAATGTCGGTGGTGCTGAGAAAGGGGCGGGCTTTACCGCACTGAACAGCGGTGACGTCAGCAACGCACAGAACAACTTTGAGAAAGTGCTGCAGGCAAACCCTCAGGATGCCGATGCACTGGCAGGGATGGGCTATGTGGCCCAGCGTGCCGGACGCTATGCGGAAGCGGCGGATTATCTGACGCGTGCCGCGCAGATGGGCGGCGATCAGAGCGAGACGCGCCAGAAGCAGGCAGCCGATGCGCGCTTCTATGCCCAGTTGGCCACCGCGCAGCAGGCGCTGAAAAACGGTGACAGCGCGCAGGCATTAGCCTTGAGTGAACCCCTGGCGCTGGCCGATGGTGAGAAAGGCGTTTCAGCTAAGCTGTTCCGCGCGGACGTGCAGCGTCGCAGCAATCAACTCGACCAGGCGGAACAAACCTATCGTTCTATCCTGCAAGGCGACCCGAATAACCGTAACGCCAAAGAAGGCCTGTTCTACGTGCTGCGTCAGCAGAACCGCAGCGCCGAAGCGAACACGCTGCTGGCATCACTGCCGGACAGCGTACGCCAGAGCGTGGCACCGCGCGGCAGCAGCACCGATCCAATCCGTGCGCAGGCCAGGCGTGAGCTGGCGGCAGGCAATAACAGTGCGGCGATTGCCACGCTGAACAACGGGATTCAGCGTTATCCCAACGATGGCTGGCTGCGACTCGACCTGGCGCGTATTTATCGTGCGCAGGGCGATAGCATGATGGCCGCCAATATCATGCAGCCATCAATGCGCAGCGGCGCCAGTACGGCAGAGCTGTATGCCGGCGCATTGAACGCCAGCGAAAGCGGCGCCTGGCAGCAGGCGAGTTTGCTGTTGTCACGCATACCGAACGGCAGCAAGAGCAGCGATATGCGCGAACTGGCGCAGCGTGTGAACTTCAACCTGCAGATGACCACGGCCGATCAGTATCTGGCGCAGGGTTCCAATGCTGCAGCGGCGAATACCCTGCGTGCGCTGGCCTCGTCACCTCCGTCCAACCCGGTAGATGCTGGTAATCTGGCACAGAAGCTGGCGAAAGCGGGCGATCTCACCACCGCTGTCTCTGTGGTGCGCAGCAATATGCAGCGCGGTATTCAGGGGAACGCCGGTGATTACGCTGCACAGGTCGCGGTACTCAACCAGGCGGGTCTGAATACCGAAGCGCAGAGCTTCCTCAGCAGCCCGGAGCTGCAGGCGCGCAGTACGCCCACGCAGCTGGCGGGTATTCGCAACGGTTACGTGATCAACGAAGTGGATCGTCTGCGTGAGCAGAAGCAGTACGCCGCGGCTTACGACAAGCTGGTGGGTGCATTGCAGCACGATCCACAGAACCGCGATCTGATGTTCGCCATGGCGCGATTGTATCAGTCCGGCAAGATGAACAAAGAAGCGGGTGTGGTGTATGACTACCTGATGACCCAGGATACGCCAACGCAAGATGCGCGTACCGGTGCCATCAACGTGGCACTGGCCAACAATGACGTCAATAAAGCCAATACCCTGACACGCGGCCTGAACAATGAGCAGTCACCGGATCGCCAGCTGTTACTGGCGCGCGTGGCTGAAGCCAACGGCAATCACAGCCAGGCCATGAGCTATCTGCGCAGCGCGCGCGGCCAGTTGATTGGTCTGCAGGGCGCCACCAATGGTGATACGCCAAGCGTGGGTGGTCTGGCATTGGCGGATAACCCGTTCATCAACCGTGGTACTTCGCCGGTGGGACGTTCTCCGTCTGCCTATGGCGCGGTGATGCCATGGCAATCGTCACCGGATGTCACCAGCAGCGCAACGGGGACCACGCTGGCCAGCAACACACCAGCAATCCAGCAGAGCCAGACGCTGCGCCAGATCGACAGTATGATGGACGATCTGCAAGAGAAAACCGGCACTTGGATTCAGGGCGGCATGCAGGTACGTGGTCGTGACGGCGAATCGGGTCTGAGCAAACTGACCGAAGCCAAAGCGCCACTGACTTTCTCCACCGTCCCGTTTGGCGAATCGCGCTTTGACTTTACTATGACACCTGTCTCGCTCACGGCGGGCAGTGCGGCGGGCGATGCGTGGCGTCGTTTCGGCACCAATGCCCTGGTGCAGGGTAATGTGGTGGCGTCAGGCGATGCCAAAATTGACGATGTCCCGTCTTCATCCACTGATTCGCAGAAAGCCACGGGTGTTGAGCTGAACCTGGCATTGAAAGGCGACAGCTACAAGATTGACCTCGGCAGTACGCCACTGGGGCAGGATTTGAGTACCCTGGTGGGGGGCGTGCAGTGGTCACCGAAACTCACTGACTTCCTGACGCTGATCCTCACCGGTGAACGTCGCGCGATGACCGACAGCCTGCTCTCCTATGTGGGCGTGGAAGATAAAACCAGCGGTAAGCGCTGGGGTCGCGTGACCAAAAACGGCGGTAATGCCTTGCTGAGCTACGATAACGGCGATGCTGGTTTCTATGTCGGCGGCGGCGCGTACAGCTACATCGGCGAAAACGTGGCGAGTAACAACAGCGTGCAGGCGACTGCCGGTGCGTATGTGCGTCCGTTCCACTACGACGACCGCGAGCTGAAAGTGGGCATGAGCCTGTCGTGGATGGATTACTCGAAAAACCTGAGTTACTTCAGCTACGGTCAGGGCGGTTACTTCAGCCCGCAGAACTATGCATCGGTCTCGTTCCCGATCGAGTTCTCCCGCAAGTTCGACGATCTGAAAGTGAACGTTGGTGGTTCGGTGGGTTATCAATCCTACAGCCAGGATAAGAGCGCCTACTTCCCGAACGATCCGACTTACCAGGCACAAATGCAGAGCCTGGCCGATCAGGGTTACGTGAAGAGCGCGTTTTACAGCGGCGAGAGCAAGAATGGCATTGGCTATAACTTGCACGCCGGTGCGGATTATAAGATCAACAAAGATGTCACTGTGGGTGGGCAATTAGGCTACGACACCTTTGGCGATTACAACGAAAGCACAGCGAATCTGTACTTCCGTTATCTGTTCGGAGACAACTAAATGAGTGAGCAGGCAACCGCGCGCGTCAGCCATCCGCATCAGCCGGGTTGGTTTGATCTGGTCAGCGTGATGATTGAAGGGATGCTGGACAACGCGGGCGAGGAAGCCGAAGGCTTTCTCAACAATGTGGGCGCATCGCTGGCAGCGCGCTATCCTTTAGCGGAAGCGCGCACCGTGCAGGATCTGGAACGCGAGATGAATCTGCAACTGGCGCGCTTTAGCTGGGGTTTTACCCAGCTTCAGCCGCTGGAAAATGCCATTCTGATTCAGCACCATGCGCTGCCGCAGGGCGACAGCAAGGTGGGTGCAGAGCGCTGGCAGCTGGCGATGAGCGCCGTGCTGGCCGGTGTTTATTCACAGTGGCTGCAGGCACAGGGCGGCAGCGCTGCGGTGCCGGTCACCTTCGAGAAGAATGACGGCAACACGCTGCATTACCGATATCAATAGGATTGTTTGATGAGAGTCATGCGCTTCTGGCGTCAATGGATGCTGTGTTTCATGGTGATGTTTTTCAGCGCCCAGGCTGCTGCAGATGGCTGGAGCACCTTCAAAGGCCGTTTTATGAGCGGCGATGGACGTATCAGTGATACGGCCAACAACAATGTCAGTCATACCGAAGGTCAGGGTTATGGCATGCTGTTGGCGGTCGCGAACGACGACCGAACCACGTTTGATCTGCTGTGGAAGTGGACGCGCACCCATCTGCGTAATCCACAAAACGATCTGTTCTACTGGCGTTACACGCCGGGTGCTTCAGACCCGATTGCCGATAAGAACAATGCCTCTGATGGCGATGTGCTGATTGCGTGGGCACTGCAGCGCGCAGGTCAAAAGTGGGGCGGTGATTATCAGTCAACTTCTGACCGTATTCAGCGCGCCATCGTCAAACAAAACGTGATCACGTTTGGCGGCCACACGGTGATGTTGCCTGGAGCACAGGGCTTCAACAAAAACAGCTATGTGGTGCTGAATCCCTCTTATTTCCTGTTTGCTGCCTGGCAGGAGTTTGCCGATCGTAGCCATCTGCGCGTATGGAATAACCTGATCGACGACGGCATGGAACTGCTCGGTGATATGCACTTCGGCAAAACCGGTCTGCCGCTGGATTGGGTGGCGTTGAATGCCGATGGTTCGGTGGCACCGGCGGTGGGTTATTCCAATCGCTTTAGCTACGATGCGATTCGTATTCCGCTTAATATCTGGTGGTATGACCCGCAAAGCCTGCGCCTGGTGCCATTCCAGCGCGTCTGGCAGGGCTATGGTCGCCAGACAACACCGGCCTGGTTTGATGTACTCGCCAACACCCCTGCGCCATACAATATGGACGGCGGCTTGCTGGCGATTCGCGATCTGACCCTGAATCAAACCGGTTATCTCAGCGATCGTCTGGCGCCGGATCAGAACTACTTCTCCGCCAGCTTGCAGTTACTGACCTGGCTGGCGTATCAGGAAAAACGTTAGCCAATTTCGGGTTGCGTCGCGACGACGCACATTTTAAAAGCTGTACTTCATTGATGGAGTGCGGCTTTTTTTATGTCTAAATTTCACGTAGCAGCTCACATTGTTTATCTTTTTCAAGACAATAACCTGAAGCGCGTTGATCTTGATCAATGCTGAGCCATAAACAAACATGTGAATTTGTCATGCTAAAATGTATAGACAAAAGTGTATGCTAAAATGCAAACGGAATTGGAGTTTGAATGGGATACCATCAAAGCGGAAACCAACATCCGCAAGCATGGCATCACCTTTGAAATTGCAGCCAGAGTCTTTGATGACCCTTATCACATCGCTAGTCAGGATCGCGTTGAAAACGGCGAATATCGCTGGCAGACGTTGGGTAGTGTGTCGGGTTATCTCATCGTATTGGTTGCCCATACGGTCAGATTTGAACAGGGTACCGAGATTGTCAGGATCATCAGTGCTCGTTCTGCAACGCGAAATGAGAGGAGGCAATATGAGCAAAATCAGAGTTAAACGCAGTGAACTGCCGCCGCTTACAGATAAACAGCAGTTGGAACTGGAAGCGTTGAGTCAAAAAGCGGACGGAGACATTGATTTTGAGGACATTGCGCCGTTAGACGACGCCTTCTGGAGCACAGCTACGCGCGGCCGCTTCTATCGTCCGGTAAAAACGCAAGCCTCGGTGAGGATTGATGCCGATGTTCTGGAATGGCTGAAAGCGCCAGGGAAAGGTTACCAGACGCGCTTGAATGCGATTTTGCGCGCCGCCATGATGCGAGAGCTGCAAAGCAAATAGCCACGCGATGGATTCGGCACATCATGGTGGTGAACTTTAGTCACCCCCCATGATGGCTACCGAACTGGGTGCATCATTCAGTCAACATTGAGTCGGATCAACTATTTAAAATCCGCATAGGGTTCAAGCGGTTGTGGTGGCATATCCATATCGCCATTCCAGCCGCCCATTGAATAACGCATGTAGATCAAGCCGTGGCTTGGGGTGTAATCCTTGGCTTGCTGAATATCCATGGCGAGACCGACTGACCAGTGCGGCGTGATGCGGCGTTCTACCACGGCTTGCAGGGTGTAACCGAAACCGTTGCCGGAGCTGCTGTCGGAGGTCGGGTCGGAAGCCAGCGTAAAGCCAGGGTTGACCGGATATCGCTGCTGGCCGTCGGTTTGCGATTGTGACCAGGAGACCGAGCCGCCCAGATCAAACGACCAGTTCTCGGTGCGCTGGCGATAAGTGACCGGCACCGCCAGCGAGAAATACTGCTGCGGACTGTAATAGCCGCCCTGGCCGAAGGTGTAGTCGCTAAGGTCTTTTTGGTAATGCCACAGCATGCTGTTCAGGCCGACGGTGGCGCGGCGATTATCTTCGTTGATCAGTTTGTAGTAATAGCCGGCCATCAGGCGTTCACGGCTGTTGTCTGCGACATTTTCCCCGGTAATTTGCTGGGCGCTGATATCGGCCCATACGCCATTCGCGCCGCCCTGATCGTAACTCAGCCCCACCGAACCACCGGTTGCCACTACGCCGCCCCAGGTTTTGCCGCCGTTGGCCGCCGGATCGCGTGCGCCTGCGTAGGCCAGCAGTGAGCTGGAGATCGGTCGGCGTGAAGCGGTGAACGTCACGCTAATATCATCAACGTCGGTTTTCCAGCTCAGACCGCCTACCCAGTTAGTGACTTCAAAGCCGAGCGGTGTGGTGCCGATATCGCCAGACCAGCGATCGTTATGCCAGCCAACGCCTATCGCCGTGCCTTCATCACGTTGGGTAAAGTCGCGGCTACAGCCTCCGGAGTTACCATCATTACAGCTACCAAAGCGTTCGCTGTGGCTGCCATTACTGGTGGAGAAGGTGCCCGCTGATACCAGCACATGATCGACGCGCACAAAGCTGTGCCCGTCGGCCAGCGGTGTCTCCGCCTGCATCATGGTGGTATGTGCGGTGAAATCGGAGATACCGCCGGTGCCTTTATCGCGCGAATAATCCTGTTCGAGCGTGAAGGTGGTGTCCTGCTGGCGATAGAGATCGGCGGCATCGCTGCGAATACCGCGCTTCAGCCAGTCATCGCTGGCGTCGTTACGCGTCAAACGGGTGTAGCTGTCATTATCCTGCGGCGCGTCGGCGCTGATACCGCTGGCCGTCATTGCCAGACGATAGTCCTGCTGCGCCGCATCAGGCTGTTGCTGCTGAGTTTCCAGACGTGCCGCATCGCGATAGACCAACGCTTTGCTTTGCGAGGGGGCTTCTTTGGCGGCGCGCGTTTTTAAATCATTGAAAAGCTGATGCGCATGCGCCGTGTCGCCGCTGTTTTGCCATGCCAGCGCCACGCGGCGTCCGCTGTTGATATTTTGCTGCGCCACGCGGCGTCCGCTGTTGATATTTTGCTGCGCCACACTGGAGGGTAAAGCCTGCAACGCCTGACGAGCTTCGTCTGGGCGTTTCAGGGCGATCAGTGCTTCGATACGGCCCAGTGCTGCATCATTGTTGGTCGCATCCTGCTGCAGTACACGTTGGTAACTCGCCAGCGCCGCTTTCGCGTCGCTGCGTTCCAGTGCCCAATCCGCCAGGGTGATATCACGTCGCGTCGAGGCCGGTTGCTGTTGCAACAGTGCCAGCGCGGCAGATTCATTGCCGTTGGCGCGCAGCTCGCTGGCACGGGCGTACACTTTATCCTGCGTTAAACGGTCCGCCAGCTCATGCATATTGCTGTCCCAACGCGTTTCCGGCAGGCGATGCAGTGCCGCCAGTGCAGCATCATCCTGATCGCCGGACGAGAGCCACAGCGCCCAGGCATAGAGCGCGGCGGGTTCCTGCGCGTGCTGACGCACCATAGCATCCATCACCTGAGCGCCCTGTGCTTCTTCGCCGCTGCTGCGTAGCGCGCCGGCTAAACGGTAAGAGAGCCAGATATCGTTGGGGTTGTCCTGAGTGGCCTGGCGGTATTTCACCACCGCCTGATGCCATTGACCTTGCTGCGCCAGCGCATCCGCTTCAGCACGCAGGCTGTCGCTGCGCAGCGATCGCAACGTCTCGGCCAGTGACCGCTGTTGCGCGGCGGGCAGGGCATTGATAAACGCCATGGCGCGGGCAGGGGACTGCTGCTGATACAGCGCAGCCAGTCGGCGCACGGCGGTAGTATTGCTGCGATCAAGGCGCAGTGCCTGTTGCCAGTACTGTTCTGCCTGCGCATCATTTTTTCGCGCCAGAGCGACGTCACCGAGGCCAATCAACGCCCAGCTGTCCCGATTATCAATGGCCTGCGCGCTGCGATACTGGCGTTCCGCGCTCGCCAAATCGCCCTTTTTCAGCGCATCGTCGCCGTTATTGATCGCCAGCCAGTAACGATTGGTTTGCAACAGCGACTGCCATTTGCCCACTTGTGTACTGGCCTGCCCGGCCTGAATCGCTTTCTGCAGCCAGCTGATCGCCGCTGCGCGGTTATTCGCTCGCGCCTGCGCCTGACCCATCGCGCCCATCAGCTCGGCATCATTCGGGTTGGCTTTGAGCGCGGCGTTGAGTGACGCAATGGCACCCGCGCCACCGCCGGCATCCACCAGCGCCAGCCCGCGCATGCGCTGACGATAGGCGGGATCGGCCAGCAGCTTCTGCTGTCTTGCCAGCTCTTCCTCGCCGCGCTGTTGCGCATCACCGGAAGTAAACACCTGCAAATACTGCTTCAGACTGGCCACCGTGCCCTCTGACACCGGCTGATTTTGAATCTGCTGCAGCCAGAGTTCGGAGGCGGCATCACGTCCGCCGTCACGATTGGCCAGACGACGCAGCTGCACCAGCGCTTCGCCGGGCTGATTGTTATCAAACGCCATGCGCGCCAGCTGCAGTTCTACACCGATGTTGCCGGGATAACGTGCTTCCAGCGCCTGCAACTGGCGATAAGCGGTGGGCTGCTGACCGGGTAAACGCGCCACCAGCCGCCAGTATTCCAGTTCGGTATTCACATCCGGGAACACGCCGTGGAACAGGTCATCCCAGGCCGTTTTGGCTTCTTCTACGCGGCCAGCCGTGGCCAGTAAACGCGCCTGCTGCAGTTGCTGGCGCCCTTCAGCGCTCATCAGCCGCAGGCCGGTTTCCGATTCACGCGTCGCCGCGTCATTGGGCGCCACTTTCTTTAGTTCATCGAGCAGCGTCTGCGCTTTAGCCTGATCGCCCTGACGCAGTGCCATGCGGATTTGCGCGGCCAGCACCTGCGGGTTATCAGGGTCGATTTTTTCCAGACGATAAAGCGACTGCTGCACCAAATCATACTTGTTGGTGGATTCACCGGTGCGAATCTGCATCAGCAGCCATGCCACCGGTGACACCTGCGGACCCTCGGCAGCTATGCCGGAGCCCGCCAGGATACTGGCAATCAGCAGCCCGAGTGGCAGTTTATTCATCGTCTTCCAGCTCGGCCAGGCGGCGACGGCTCACCATGCGCATCAGGCGCCATGCCATCAGAGCAAACAGAATCACCACCACGACGGCACAAATCGCCAGCCATACCGGGTGGGTCGCCAGCAGGTTCCACAAGCGTTCCCACCATGGCAGATGGCCGACGAAGTAGGTATCGCCGACGCGCACGCTGGTGACGCCCGATTCACGCACGATGGTGGCAGACCCGAACACAGCGGCGCGCTTGCCACTGTCGAGCAGGGCATTGTTCAGCAAATCCCAGCCGCGCGGGCTGTCGGCTAACAGTGCGACCACGCTGCGCTGATCGTTAAACGGTGACTGGAAGCCAACTATCGCCCCCATCGGCCCGCGTGAGCTGATGCCGGTCTGGCTTTCAACCGCGCGATCGCCGGCGGACACCGGCACGTTCTGCGCGGTAATCGGGCGCGATGGCATGTTGATCCAACTGCGCGCCGCATTCACCAGCAGGTTGATCTTCTTATCGTCCTGCAGATCCTGCGGAATGCCGCCGATCATCAGTAGGTCAGCGTCTTGGTCTTTTGCCTGCTTCCAGTCATCGCTCATCTGCACGCGCAGCGCCGGATAGCCGGTCTGAGCGCCGATGGCACCCAGTGCGTTCAGCATGGTGCTGACTTCACCGTTGGCGGGTTTCGGCTGCACTAACACCAGCGTCTGCGCCAGATCGGCGTAGCGGCTGTAAGGGAAACCGGCGTTGGCGTACGCACCCAGCGATGGCATTTCGATGTAGTGGCGATAGCCGGAGAAGTCGATGCTGGAGTTGTCATCGATCACCACATGATGGCCTACGGCGGTGACGGTTTCGCAGCGGCCGTCGGCGGTGCCACCGATAAAGGTGTTAGCGTAATCAAAGCTGAAGCGCAGTTGGTTGACCACGCCGAGGCGCAGCGCCGGGATGGTCAGCTGGCGGTTGCTGTCCTGCAGACCTTGCATCAGGGGAATGCGCATGATCTGCTGGCCTGCCGTGTCTTTCGGCGTCAGCGGGTAATCCTGCATGAACTGATTGTTCAGATGCACCGCCAGGCGCGATCCATCTTGCTGGATCGGCGAGGTGTAGCGGTAAATCAGATCCATGTCGATGCCGCGCGCGCGCACCAGGAACAGGTCGGGCGGCAGGTTCAGCGTCAGGCTGATGGGATTCGGTTGTAAACCATCGGCCTGCAGCTGGTTCTGATACTGCGTCAGCTCGGCAAATGTGGTGCGGCGATCGGTGCGCACCCAGTTAGGCGCATCATAGGCCTGACGCGGTGCCAGCATTTTCACGCTGTCGATGGTCGAGGTATCACCCCGCAGCAGCAGTTCGCCCTGGGCAATGCCTTCGACGGCGGTCAGCAGATCGTTGTCATCCCGGCCGAGGATCAGCAGCATTTTTTCGTAGGGATTGTCCGGCTGGCTCACCATTTCCACCGTGGGTTTCTCCACCGGTGGCAGATCTTTCAGGAAGTCAGGGCGATGGTCGTTGGTGGCAAACACCACCGCATGTTGCTCTTTCGGCAGCTGGTTATACAGTACCGGGAAGGATTGACCACGCCACTGCGCTTTGCTGCCGAACCACGAAGCCAAAATCCCTGCGGCACGCTGCTGCACCAGGTTAGGTTGATTGCTGAACACCATCGGTAACTGCAACGGGCGGCTGTCACGCGCATCAAAGAACGGTTCCGGGAAGTGCGACAGGTCGTTCTTCAGCGGCAGTTTTTGCAGCGTCAGATCGAGCTTGCTCTCTTTACCGATATCCATCCAGATGGTGCTGTTGGCCGGGTTCTCACACACGTTGGCGTAGTGACCCACCAGTTCGAGGCGCACGCGGTTAAAATCGCCAATAAAACGCGGATCGATCGGCAACTGGGTTTGATTCTCTTTGCCCAGCTGATCGGCGGTGACGGTGACCAGTCCCACCAGTTCATCGTTGAGATAGACCTTGAGCTGCGACAGCGTCGGGATCAGCGCGGGTGAAGGGCGATAGCTGAGCGTCAGCAAGGCGCGAGTCACCACTTCATCACTGCGCACGCCGAACTCAATCTGGCTGGTGGGCTCCGTGCCGCGCAACGTCATGCTGCCTGGCGGAGGCGCGACCTGATTAAACAGCAGTTGGCTGTCGCGCAGCGGGGCATTGGCATCCAGCGGCTGGCTGACTGTTGGCAGCGGTATCTGTGCACTGGTGCGCGGCGCTTCAGGAGCGGAAGGCTGCAGCGCGGCCTGTGCCAGCGTTGCGGTGCCCAGCAGCAGGGCAGTAAACCAGCTCAGTTTTCTCGTCATGGTCATATCATCAACTTATGAAAAATCGGTTTTGATTGCCGCAGGTGCGCGGCCAATGCCCTGTGGCAGCAGTGTCGCCAGCCAGCTCACCAGGGAAGTCAGTGCCCGGAAAAGACGGCGCAATGGGACAGGGCCATACTCCGCCAGACGCAGGTAACCTTTGAAACCCAGCACCATAATATCGGCCAGGCTTTGCACCGGTTTATCTTCCGGGAAGCCGTCCTGCCACAGCGCCCAGGTATCGGCGCGGGCGAAGGTACACTGGATAAATTCAATATGCTGGCGAGTGGAGAGCTGATGCAGGCGAATACCGGCGCGACGGCCAAATACACGCTGTACCTGGCACGGGAAGCTGAATTCCTGCTGGCCACGGCGCAGCAGCAGCCACACGGGCTCATCCTCTTTCAGCGCATCCGCTTCACGCAGTTCGACACCCACACCGCCATCTGAATAGTCGCGCAGGGTGCACGGCACCATATGGCCATCTTCACGTGCAATGGCGGCGGGCATGGCAATCTCGACGCGATGCGCTTCGCGAATCTGGCGCGCTTCCACTGAAACTGCCACGGCGCCGCCGAGAATAATCATGTTGTACACCACCCACACCAGGCTCACCCAGATGGTGAGCATCTCGTTGGCCGGGCCATACGCCATGCGCCAGAACGCCATGCCGATACCCGCAATATTCAACAGCACCAGCATCATATAAGGCTTGGTGATCACCCAATCGAGATGACGCTCTTCGACCAAGCCGCCTTTCGCCGTGACGTTGAACTTGCCTTTGTGCGGGTTAAACAGCGCGACGGTGGTGGGACGCGCGATATACCACGCCAGCACCGTTTCATACACTTCACTCCAGAATGAGTGACGCCAGCGTCCCTGAATGCGTGAGTTAGTCAGGCTGGTGTGCACCATGTGCGGCAGCACATAGATCGCAATCGCCAGTGCGGGCGCGTAGATGATGTAGGCGTGGCACAGCAGAAACGCCAGCGGCGCCAGCAGGAAGATCAGGCGCGGAATCCCGGCGAGGAAGTGCAACATGGCGTTGGCGTAGCACAGCCGCTGTACCAGCTTTAAGCCCTTGCCCATCAGTGGATTGTCGAGGCGGAAAATCTGCACCATGCCGCGCGCCCAGCGAATACGCTGGCCGATGTGCGCGGACAAACTCTCGGTGGCAAGGCCCGCCGCCTGCGGAATACGAATATAGGCAGAGGTATATCCCTGACGATGCAGACGCAGCGAGGTGTGCGCATCTTCGGTCACAGTTTCAACGGCAATGCCGCCAATCTGATCCAGCGCGGTGCGGCGCAATACGGCGCAAGAGCCGCAGAAGAACGCCGCATCCCAGGTATCGTTGCCGTCCTGCACCAGGCCGTAGAACAGCGAGCCTTCATTCGGCGTCTGGCGGAAGCGACCGAGGTTACGCTCAAACGGATCGGGCGAGAAGAAGTGGTGCGGCGTTTGCAGCATCGCCAGGCGGTGGTCTTTCAGGAACCAGCCCATGGTCATCTGCAGGAATGAGCGTGTCGGTACGTGGTCACAGTCAAAAATCGCCACGTAATCGCTGCGGCAGGCCACTTTCAATGCGTGATTGATGTTGCCCGCCTTGGCATGCTCATGGGTAGGGCGCACCACATAGTTGATGCCCACGCTGGCGGCAAATTCGCGAAACTCCTCGCGGCTGCCGTCATCCAGAAGGTAGATGTTGAGCTTGTCCTGCGGCCAGTCGATGCCCATCGCGGCATAAATGGTCGGTTTCACCACGCTCAGCGGCTCGTTGTAAGTCGGCACCAGAATATCGACGCTGGGCCAGGAAGTGATTTCCGGCGGCATTGAAACGGGCTGGCGATTCAGTGGCCACAGCGTCTGGAAGTAACCCAGCACCAATACCGTCCACGAATAGGTTTCAGCGCCAATCAGCAGCAGACCGAATGTCAGACTCAGCGGATCGTCCCAGTTCAGGGTCTCAGTGTAGCGCCACCACAAATAGCGGCAGGATATGGTGAGTGACAGCACAATCAGCATGATGGTGGAGAGGCGGCCCGGCACGCGGCGTACCATCATCGCCAGGCCCCACAGCAGCAGCACGAAGACAAATTGCGTGGTGATGCCAAACGGTTGTGAAATACACAACAGCGCCAGCAGGCTGGCGACAATCGCCGCGACAATAAACAGCAGCTGGCGTAGACGCGGTGGCAGTTTCTGCAACTGCTGTTCGGTTCGCAGATGAATGCCCGTTTTCGCCATGCGCGCGGGAAGCGCTCCCAGCCATTGATAACACTGCTGACGCCAGCGGAACAGTGGGCCAAACGCGTTAAACCGTTTGCGCTCGCTGCGTGCGCTGTTGTCGAGCGGTAACACCAGCATCAGCCACAGGCTCTGCATGGCGTAACGCAGAACGTCTAACGGGCGAGGACGCAGCGGTGAGATTTGCGGATAGTATCGCTGACGCTGTTGCAGCAAGCGCTGCCAGCCGGGCGTTTCCAGCCGCAGCAGCGACCAGGCGAGCACGCACCAGAGCAGATGCAACATCACGGTTAAGCGGCCCGCGCCGTGCTGGCGAGCCACGCGGGCACGGCTTTGCAGCGCCTGCCAGGCCTGAGGAACCAGCAGCCAGCGCAGCGGATTCACGCCGCACCGCCCGCAACGTTCAGTATTAGCCAGTTCGCCAGCGTATTGATTTCTTCGCTCGCCAGCGCATGAGGACGATATTCGCCCACCGGTTGTTTCATCATCAGGGCTTCTGCCAGTGCTTCATCGCGGTGAATCACCTGCGGAATCAGATTCTTCAGCGTGCGCAGCCACAGTTGATGCAGATCCTGTTGCAGCTGGCTGTTGGCGTTGAATTGATTAATCAAAAACAGCGTATGCGGCAAAAAACGCGGGTGGTGCAATCGCAACTGGCAGTTGGCATCCAGCGATAGTACTTGCAACAGGCGATCGGCGTGAATGGCGAAGGATCGTTGCCACGGCAGCAGATCCGCTGGAAGGTCGAAGATCACCCAGCGATAGTGTGATTTCAGGGCCGGCAGCGCCTTCAGCAACGGCGCAGCAAGCTGTTCGTCGGCGTTTTGCAGACTTAAGGACTGCTGAGGGGTTAGCGCGCCGAACGGCAGGAAATCGAGACCGGTTTGATAGCGCTGCGCGCACTGCTGCCACGGCTGCTGTTCCAGCAGTGCGGGAACCCAGCCCTGGGTGTGATTGAGCGCTAGATTAAAATGGGCGGCCAGTTGATTCGAGGCGGAAAAATCAATGACCAGCACCGACTCCTGTAAGGTATTGAGCGCCCAGCCAAGCGCCGCACTGAGTGATGTTGCGCCACAACCGCCGCGCAAACCTTGTAAGGCAATAACCGGCATTAGCGTTCCGGCTCCTGATCGGCAGATAATTCACGCAGCAGCGGCCAGCGTGTCAGCAGACTATTCAGTCGCTCTTCGCGGGCAATATCAATGTAACGAAATGCCTTAAGGGAAAAGGCTTCGCTCAGGGTATTAATGTCATCCTGATCTTCAGTAGTTGACGCGATCAGCGAAAAGGCATTCTCTGTTTTCATTACTTTTTGCCACCAAAAAACAGCAATGGATGAATTGTGGTTCTATTTTTTGTAAAGTTTAAACCCGGAAAAATGCGCAGACTATGCAAAAATCGATATCATTTGAGATAGCGCAGGTTTTAATTATTTCAGCAGTTCCAATCGTTGCCGTCTATATTAAACTAGCCTGGATTGTTCTGATCGCGAAACAAATATGAAAAATCGTTATGCGCTTGGCCTACAACAGGTTCAGCAGGAATTAGTTACCCTGCAAAATCCGGGGTTTTATTGGATTACCAGTCAGCGTCAGGAAGACGCGCGGGTACTGCTGCGTCAGGTGGTGAGCCATCAACAGGCGGCAACCCTGGTCAGCTCAGATGAGAAACCTCAGTCATTACTAACGCCGGACCCACTGACAGGACCGGCGCGCATTCCCCTATTTTCGCTGCCGGCCAATAAAGCCAGCTTGCAGCATCTGGAGAATGATTTCGCGCGTGTACTGAATGTCCGCAGTGGTTTAGTGCTGTTTTACAGCAACGCTGCGCAGTGGAGTAAATTATCCGAGGATGAGCTGACGCTCTGGGTGAAACGCATGCGGCGGTTGTTGATTAAAAAACAAATCACGCTGTTACTGATCACCTCGGGGGCGTCAATTATTCATCTGCGTAACCATCTACAGCGTTATTTTCGCCAACTTGATGGTGTCGCACATTTAGAATTTCAACAGGATAGTTGGCAATATCGAATTAACTGGTGGTACTCCGCAGACAAATTACTGGCTGACCGTGCGATTCGCTTGAGTTGTAATGAGAATCAATTCATTGCCATTAATGACGTTGAACAAACCACCCCTCTTAGCCTTAATGATGAAAATCAGTTTCTGGCACAAGAAGGGGTGCTGGAAGGCGCACCGCCACTCTCCAGCCAGTGGCAACTGTTTAGCGATAATGAAAGCGTATTCTCGCGTGCACAACAGGCCAACGCCGCCACGGTCATTTTTAGTCTGGCCCATAACCAGGACATTTATGCCCTGGCAAAAATGGTCCACAGTTTGCGCCGTTCGCGCGGCAACGCATTAAAGATCGTGGTGCGCGAAATCAGTACCAGTCTTAGGTATAGCGATGAGCGATTGTTGCTGGCGTGTGGCGTGAATGCCATCGTGCCCGGCGCTCAAACGCTGTCACGCTTTCTCACCACGCTGGAAGGGATTCAGGGCCAGCAGTTTACGCGTCATGTTCCGGCCAACTTGCCCGCGCTGATGCAGGCACTCCAGCCGCTGCAGCAAAAAGGGTATCTGCAGTTGGAGTCCTTCTGCGCGGCGGTGCAGCAGCTGATGAGCAATACGCTGTTGCCGGAAAACGACAAAGGGCTGATGGTGGCATTGCGTCCGGTGCCACAGCTGAAACCCGAGCAAATTTTGACGCTGTGCAAGCCGCGTCGTTTCGGTGATTTGGTGACGCTGATTAACGATCGCATCTATCTGTTCCTGTCATCTTGTCGCTTCAACGATTTGGATATCGCGCTGAAATCGATTTTCTCGCTGCCGCACGATGAGCTGTTCAGTAATCGCGTGGTGTGGTTTGAGGACAACCAGATTTTGTCGGAAGTGCACAAGATTCGTCAGCTGACGCCCGTGGCGCAGCGTGAAGTGCCGATGGCGCCCATTGAAGCCCCTCAGGCGAATAAGGTGTCCGCTGCTAACCTGCGTGGGGCGCAAACCCCGCAGCCCATTATTCTCAACCTCGATGGAGATCGCCGCTAATGACACTGATGGATTGGGTGCAGGTGGCGATCCTGCTGTTATTAATTTTACTGTTCCTGAAATCGTTGTTCGTGCGCTGGTTACCGCGCAGTAGCACCAGCCTGCTGATGCGTCTGCTGCCACCGCGTGCGCTGAAGTCGGAAGGGCAGTGGCAACGCAAATCTGCGAAAACGGATACCAAACCGTAATGAGTGATAACAAACCTTCGACGCTGCACGCTTCGTGGTGGCGCGGTCTCGGCGGCTGGAATTTCTACTTCCTGATCAAATTTGGTCTGTTGTGGTACGGCTACCTGAATTTTCATGCGCTGAGCAATCTAGTGTTCCTGGCCTGGCTGCTGTTCCCGCTGCCGTCACGTCGTTTGCACCGTGTGCGCCATTGGATTTCGCTGCCGATTGGCTTCGCGCTGTTCTGGCATGACACCTGGCTGCCGGGGCTGGAATCGATCATGAGCCAGGGCAGCCAGGTTGCGGGCTTCTCCTCTGCTTATCTGCTCGATCTACTGGAGCGCTTTATTAACTGGCAGATGATCGGCGCAGGCTTTGTCTTGCTGGTGCTGTACCTGTTTGTCGCCCAGTGGATTCGCATCACAGTGCTGGTGTCACTGATGCTGATCTGGCTTAACGTGCTGACCATTGCCGGGCCGGCGATGAATCTGCTGCCAACCAAAGCGGCGACCCCGGAAGTGGCACTGAGCAACCCACCTGCGGCAACCAAAGCACCGGATGGCCTGGACCAGTCAGCACCGCCGACCAGCGCCAATCTGACGTCCTGGCTCAATCGCTTCTACGACAGTGAGCGCCAGCGCGCGACCCATTTCCCGGATGCGCTACCCGCGGACTCGCAGCCGTTTGATATTTTAGTGATCAACATCTGTTCGCTGTCCTGGTCAGATATGGATGTGGCCCAGCTGCGTGATCATCCCTTGTGGAAACACTTCGATATTCTGCTGAACAACTACAACTCAGCCACCGGCTACAGCGGTCCGGCGGGGATCCGTTTATTGCGTGCCAGCTGCGGCCAGACTTCACACTCCAATCTGTATAAGGCCACCGACCAGCGCTGCTATCTGTTTGATAATCTGGCGAAGCTGGGCTTTAAGCAGGAACTGATGATGGATCATACCGGCGTGTTTGGTAACTATCTCAAAGAGTTACGTGAAGAGGGCAATTTGCAGGCACCGCTGATGTCACAAGCGGGAATAGCACCAGAATTGACTTCGTTTGATGGTTCGCCGGTGTTTAATGACGGTCAATTGATGCAGCGCTGGCTCGACGATCGCACCAAAAGCAGCGATGCGCGCAGTGCCACCTTCTACAACCTGATTCCGTTGCATGACGGCACGCGCGAGCTCGGCAGCACGCGTACCGCTGACTGGCAACCGCGCGCTAAAGTACTGTTTGATCAGCTAGATACGTTCCTGACCAATCTGGAGAAATCGGGTCGCCGCGTGATGGTGTTGGTGGTGCCGGAGCACGGTGCTGCACTGCAGGGCGATAAAATGCAGATGTCCGGTCTGCGTGATATTCCCAGCCCAAGTATTACGCATGTACCGGTGGGCATTAAATTTGTCGGGATGAAAGCGCCGCATCAGGGGCAGCCGTTGAGCATTGATACGCCAACCAGCCTGCTGGCGATTTCCGAAATCATTTCCCGTGTGGTGGATGGTCAGGTATTTAACGCCCCGAACGTCAATATGTCGGTGTTAGCGGATAATTTGCCGCAATCACCGGTGGTGTCCGAGAATGATAATGCGGTGGTGATGATGTATCAGGGTAAACCCTGGATTCGTCTGAACGGCGGCGATTGGGTGCCTTATCCGCAATAGTTGGGGTCGCGGCGCAAACTTTGCGCCGCGACTTTAACGTGCACAATTCCTAATCACCACTTTATCTCGCCCTTCCTGCCTTTTTTCGACTTTATCCCGGCGCATAACAATGCTCACCTGCGATATACTCGCTGCGCATTTCATCTATACCCGTCATTCTTCAAGTTGCAGGTGCGTTGGCTGTGCTCATTCATCCCAGTCACTTACCTGAGTAAGCTCCTGGGGATTCATTCCCTTGCCGCCTGCCTGCACCTTGAATAATTTAGGGTATACATAGTCGATTTAAGTGGTCGGGAGAGGGTTTTGTTGCGCGTTAGTCGCTCGTTAACGATAAAACAGATGGCAACGGTGTCCGCCGTGGCAATGGTGACCATCAGCATTTTTATCGTCATCCAGTTATTCCACTTTGTGCAGCAGCGCAGGATTGACTACGCCCAGCAGATGGAAAATATCGCGCACACGGTGCGCCAACCGCTGTCAGAAGCCGTTCTGAAAGGCGATATTCCGCAAGCCGAACGTATCCTTAACACCCTGAAACCGGCGGGCATTCTGTCTCGTGCCGATGTGGTATTGCCGAATGCGTTTCAGGCGCTGCACGCCGATTTTGTGCCGGAAAAACCGGTGCCGCGTTTTGTGGCGCGTCTGTTTGAGCTGCCGGTGCAAATTACCCTACCGCTCTATTCAGTTGAGCGCACCGGGCTGCCCAAACCGATTGCCTATCTGGTACTGCAGGCTGACTCGTCGCGCGTTTATCAGTTTCTGCTGAGCACGTTATCGACGATGATCACCACCTATTTGCTGCTGGCGCTGATCCTCTCGGTGTCGATTAGCTGGTGTATCAATCGCTTGATTGTTCACCCGTTACGTAATCTGTCGCGTGATTTGCAGGAGTTGCCGCCGCAGGCCATCCTCACGCACAAGCTCGATTTGCCGAATAATCATCGCGACGATGAAATCGGTATGCTAATTCGCAGTTACAACCGCAATCAGCAGGTGCTGGAGTCGATTCATGATGAAATGAGTCGCATGACCACCCATTTTGCTGTGACCGACCTGCCCAACCGTGCCCTGTTCCTTGCGTTACTGGATCAGCACGCCAGCCATCGCCATAGCCGTCAGCCGTGGGGATTGATGGTGATTCGTATCGAAACGCTGCAGGAAGCCAACGGTGTACTGAGTGATGAACAGCGCGATACCCTGATGCTGACGCTGGTGGAGAAGATTCGCAGCACCGTTGACGATCACACCCTGCTGGCGCAAACCGGACCCAGTGATTTCGCGCTACTGATGAAGCGTGCGCACAACCCGTTCCGCGCCATGCGCCTGGCGCGTAACCTGATGATTCGTATCAACCAGCCGGTGAATTTACATCAGTTACAACTGCGCCCAAACGCCAGTATTGGTCTGGCGCTGCATGATGACAGTGTTGTCAGCGCCAGCGAGCAACTCGACCGCGCGACCTCGGCAATGATGTCGGCGCGTCATCAGGGCAAAAACCAGATTCTGTTCTTTGATCCGGCGCTGACTGAGCGGGCGCAAAAACGCCTGACGCAGGAGCACGATATCCTGCAGGGGTTGCAGGATGGTCAATTTGCACTTTACCTGCAGCCGCAAATCAATATGCAAACCGGTGAGCTGGCGGGTGCGGAAGCGCTATTGCGTATGCGCATGCCGGATGGCAGCTATGGTTTGTCAGAAGAGTTTATCGCCAGCGCGGAAGAGATTGGGGTGATTTCCGCGATTGGGCGCTGGGTGTTTGAAGAAGCCTGCCGCATCCTTGCCGCGTGGCAGAAGCTGGGCATCAATATTCCGCTGAGCGTCAATATATCGGCAGTGCAGTTGCGTGACCCCAGCATGGTGAGCCATTTGCAGGGCTTGCTGGAGCGACATCGTATTGCACCTGGCAATTTCGTGCTGGAAATTACCGAAACCGCGCAGATTGGCGATGCCGAGCAAGCGATTTCGCTGCTGCGTTCGCTGCAGCAAACCGGCGTGGCCGTGGCGCTGGATGATTTTGGCATGGGTTACTCCAATCTCAATTACCTGCATCAGTTTAAAGCGCTGCCGGTGAACAAGCTGAAGATGGACCGCAGTTTTGTTGCGGCGCTACCGGATGATGACACCATGGTGCGTATTGTCGCGGCGATTGCGGACATCATTCATCTTGATGTTATTGCTGAAGGCGTGGAAACCGATGAGCAGCGAGACTGGCTGCTGGCACGCGGAATTACGATAGGGCAAGGCTACTTATACGCTGAAGCGCTCCCTCTCAACGTCTTCAACCAACGCTGGCTTGACAGCTCGTCACATCCTGAATAATCACATTGGTTATTGATTTTACTCACGAAATTGCTATCAAGCGGTTTGCTGAAGCGTTTCAGTTCATAGTTAGAGTTTTGTAACTTTTGTAAGGAATGTAAGGGTATATTAATCCTGTTAATGGAGTGTTATTTTCCCGCAATCGGTAAGGTTTTTCGCTTCCAGGCGGCTTGCCGCATGCGTTCTCCATAATAACGGCGGTGAATTCCGTCTATACCTGGACACCTGTTATGAAACTGTTCAAAAGCCTCTACTTTCAGGTGCTGGTTGCCATCGGCATCGGCGTTCTGTTGGGCCATTACTATCCTGAGTTAGGCGCGCAAATGAAGCCGCTTGGCGATGGTTTCGTTAAGCTGATCAAGATGATCATCGCCCCCGTGATTTTCTGTACGGTGGTGACCGGTATTGCCGGCATGGAGAGCATGAAAGCAGTTGGACGGACTGGCGCAGTCGCGCTGCTCTATTTTGAGATTGTCAGCACCATCGCGCTGATTATTGGCCTGGTGGTGGTTAACGTGGTGCAGCCGGGTGCGGGCATGAACGTTGATCCCGCGACGTTGGATGCCAAAGCCGTGGCGGTTTACGCCCAGCAAGCACAGGATCAGGGCGTTATTGCCTTCTTGCTCGATATCATTCCGAGTAGCGTGATCGGTGCCTTTGCCAGCGGCAATATCTTGCAGGTGCTGCTGTTCGCGATTTTGTTTGGTTTTGCCCTACATCGACTGGGTAACGCCGGTACCGTGATGTTCAACGTCATTGAGAGCTTCTCGAAAGTGATCTTCGGCGTTATCAATATGATTATGCGTCTTGCGCCCATCGGTGCTTTCGGTGCCATGGCGTTTACCATCGGTAAATACGGCGTGGGCTCACTGGTGCAGCTCGGTCAGCTGATCATCTGCTTCTACATCACCTGCGTGCTGTTTGTTGTGGTGGTGTTAGGTTTGATTGCACGCTGGGCCGGCTTCAACATCTTCAAATTTGTTGCCTACATCAAAGAAGAGCTGCTGATCGTGCTGGGTACCTCTTCATCTGAATCTGCGCTGCCGCGTATGCTCGACAAGATGGAGAAGCTGGGTTGTAAGAAATCGGTGGTGGGTCTCGTTATTCCAACGGGTTACTCTTTTAACCTTGATGGCACCTCGATTTACCTGACCATGGCGGCGGTATTCATTGCCCAGGCCACCAATGCGCACATGGATATCTTCCACCAGATCACGTTGTTAGTGGTGCTGCTGCTCTCCTCAAAAGGCGCAGCGGGCGTGACCGGCAGTGGCTTTATCGTGCTGGCGGCCACCTTGTCTGCAGTCGGACATTTGCCGGTAGCAGGTCTGGCGCTGATTCTCGGTATCGACCGCTTTATGTCTGAAGCGCGTGCATTGACCAACCTGGTGGGTAACGGTGTGGCGACGGTTGTCGTGGCGAAGTGGGTCGGTCAGCTGGATGAGAAGCAGATGAAAGCGACGCTTTCTTCAGCGAAAAAGGTCAATAACGCCTCACAAACCAGCGTCTGATCGCCTATTTGCGTTAATTTCCCGAGAAATGCCCGCTGTCGCTTGCCCTGACAGCGGGCATTTGCATAATAAACCCCATTGATTTTTTCCCGATTTTTTACCTCGTTGCGCGACATCCTGACCTTCCTGTGGTCAAAGAGTCTGTTCTTCATTAAACGTGGCGGCTAATGGCCGCGCCGGTCACCAAAGATGTGACCGCACATGTCGCGATAACGAGCGTTGATCTGTTTATGTAGGGGTTCACATGCAGGGCACCAGAATTCGACTTTTGGTTGGCGGATTAATCCTTGCGGCATCCGGCTTTGGCGCGCACGCCGAGACACTCCAGCCCGATCCCGCGTGGCAGGAAGGCAAACTGGACAATGGTTTTAGCTGGCAGTTACTCACCACGCCACAACGTCCAAGCGATCGTATTGAATTACGTCTGATTGTTAACACCGGTTCACTGGTGGAGAGCGCTCAGCAAACCGGTTTCAGCCATCTGATACCGCGTCTGGCAATGGTGCACAACACCGCGCTGGATACCAATCAGCAGCGTGCACTGTGGCAGCAAGCCATGGATCCGCAACGACCGTTGCCGCCAGCGATCTCGTCGTACGATTACACCCAATACAACCTGAGCTTGCCCAACAACCGCCCGGAGCTGCTGAAAGAAGCGCTGAACTGGCTGGCGGCAACCGCAGGGAAAATGACCATCAATGAGCAGGTGGTATCAACCGCGCTGACCGCGACCGATCCTATCGCCACCTGGCCGCCAAATACCCAGGATGTCTGGTGGCGTTACCGTCTCAAGGGTTCCGCGATGCTGGCGCACGATCCGGGCGAACAGCCGCGCGCGCCGGTCGATATTGCACAGCTCAACAGCTTCTATCAGCAGTGGTACACGCCGGATGGCATGACCCTGTATGTGGTGGGCAACGTTGACAGCCGCAGCATGGCAGAACAAATCAACAAAACCTTCTCCGTGCTGAAGGGGAAACGGGTGGCGCCCGCAGCACTGCCTACGTTGTCTCCTTTGCCACATCAGCCCGTCAACCTGGTCAATGGCGGGATGAGTCAGGATCGCCTGTCGCTGGTGTGGGATACGCCGTGGCAACCGATTCGTGACTCGCAAAACTTACAGCACTATTGGCAGAGTGATTTGGCGCGCGAAGCGCTGTTCTGGCATGTGCAACGCGCACTGGCGGACAGCAAAGCACAGAGCGTGCAGGTGGGCTTTGATTGCCGCGTGCTTTACCAGCGTGCGCAGTGTTCCATCAACATGGACAGCCCGAACGCATCGCTGGCGCAGAACATGAACCAGGTGGCGAAAGAACTGGCGGCAGTGCGAGATAAAGGCTTACCGCAGGATGAGTTCGATGCGCTGATGGCGCAGAAGCTGCTGGAACTGAATAAGCTGTTCGCCACCTATGCGCGCACGGATACCGATATCTTGATGGGGCAGCGTCTGCGCTCGCAGCAGAACGCGGTGGTGGATATCGCGCCGGAGCAGTATCAAAAGCTGCGTCAGGCGTTTCTCAGTGGGTTGACACGTGACCAGCTGAATCAGGAATTGCGCCAGCAGCTGACGCAGGAACTGACGATGGTGCTGATTCAACCACAAGGTGAAGCTGAGACCAACGTGAAGATGCTGCAGGACGGCTGGGATAAAGTGATGAAGGTACCGGATGCTCCTGCAGCACCGGCGGCTTCTGATGAAGCTAAACCGGAAAGTAACGGCAGCGCGAGCGCGACCGACCCGGCGCAACCATCGTCATGACACAGGGCTTATGATTCATGACCCTTGTATCAAGTCTTATGATTCATGGCACATGGCAAGTGGCATATGAGATCTCCAAAATAATTTGAGTTGCAGCAAGGCGGCAAGTGGATAAGTCCCCCGGAGCTTACGTCAGTAAGTGACTGGGGCGCATCCACGCAGCGAACGCAGCTGCAGCTCAAAGTATGAAGGAGATCACTTGGCGCGTAGCCATTCGGTGACCAGCATCGGCCAACTGGCGAGGGGCAGATCGGCGACGCCGCGAATGCCAAATCCATGGCCGCCTTTCTGATAAAAGTGAATTTCCACCGGCACCTTGTGTTCACGCAGGGCGCTGAAAAACACCATGCTGTTGTTCACCGATACCGCTTCATCATCGGTAGCGTGAATTAGCAGCGTTGGCGGTGTCTGCGCATGTACGCGCGTTTCCATTGAATACGCATCAATCAACCTCTGGTCCGGCCATGCACCGAGCAGGCGAGTGCGCGAACTTTCGTGTGCCAAACCCTCGCGCATGCTGATCACCGGGTAGAGTAGCACCATGGCATCCGGGCGCGGCGAGAAGCTGTCGGCCTGATCCTGCACCGGATAAATTTTCTCACCAAAGCGCGTCCCCAGACTGGCAGCCACATGCCCACCCGCTGAGAAGCCCATCATCACAATGTATTTACCGTTCATGCCACGCTGCGCACGATCGCGCAACACGCGCACCGCACGTTGTGCATCGGCCAGCGGGGCATCGGGACCTTCGTGGTGGCCATCGTAGGGCAGGCGATAAGTCATCACTGCCAGCGTATAACCCATCGATGTGAAGAACGTGGCGAGGGCACTGCCTTCACGGTCAATCAGTACTCGCTGATAGCCGCCGCCGGGCGCGACCAGCAGCGTAATGCCGTTGGAGGTTTCCGGGTGCCAGATCGCCATTTCAGGGCAACGTACGCCGGTTGCGGCGCGGTCATAGGGTTCGTACTCTTTGGCGAGATCGACGATTTGCGGCTGAGCGCGCGAATCACTCGCGCCTGGCGCATCACCGTGTGGCCAGATATTAATGATTTCTGTGTGCATAAATCAGTCCTGAGCGAGTCGTGTTGTCATTATTTTGTTCGCGGCCGGATTAACAGCGTCCTGCTGTTATTGATTAAAACATGGTCTGTTTTCGCGCTGGCGTCCAGCCGAAAACCCACCATTTCTGCAGTTTCGGACTATGCCTGGCGGCCCGATTTCTGTCCGTAATCTATTGAATTTAAATTGATATGGTAAGAGTTGCTAAACTGGCGAGGGCGGATATGAGCCAAAGATGGATCGCTGGCGAGGTTAGTTGAAATTCGCAGTGTAATGTCGGGGTTTAAGACAAATTATCCTGTGCATTGCGTAAGTCGTGATTATCAAATCAACAGCGGCAAAGTGAACGCCTGGCGCCAACAGATATCCAGCGGCGCCAGGCGTCGTGCCTGAAATAGCGCCGCTGGAAAATGCTGACAGGAGGGTTACTGCGGCATAGCGCTTAAAGGGATAATGGCTCCACGATGTTGGATCACCGTGCTGGCGGTGAGATGACCGCGCGCGGCCGCATCTTCTGCACTCCCTCCGGCTAAACGCACGGCCAGATAACCGGCACTGAAAGAGTCGCCTGCGGCCGTGGTGTCGATCACCTTCGCTTTAGCCAGCTTGATGGCAGGCACTTCACGCAGCGGCTCATCGCCTATCGCCACTAAACAGGAATCGGCACCGCGTTTGATGGCAATCTCCTGCACACCGGCTTCGCGCGTGCGTGCAATCACTGCGTCCAGCGGCTGCTCACCCCACAGCAGGTGCTCATCATCCAGCGTCAGGAAGGCGATATCGGTATGATGCAGCATCTCGGCATAAGCCTGTTGCGCGCTAGATTTGTCTGCCCACAGACGTGGACGGTAATTGTTATCGAAAATGACCTTGCCACCGTTCTGGCGACAGGTGCTGAGCAGTGCCATCAGCTTCTCCCGGCTGGCAGCTGGCAGAATCGCCAGGCTTATACCGCTGAGATAGAGGTAATCGTAGTGGGCCAGCTGGGCGCAAATCGCGTCAGACTCTGGGCCATCCAGCCAGAAGCGTGCAGCGGCATCATTGCGCCAATACCAGAAGGTGCGCTCACCGTGTTCGTCGGTTTCAATGAAGTAGAGGCCCGGCATTTTATTGTCGAGGCGCTGAATGAGCTGGGTGTGAACCTGCTCCTGCTGCCAGGCAGCGATCATCTGGTCACTGAAACTGTCGGTGCCCAGCGCGGTGACATAGTCCACCCGCAGCTGCTGGCTATCTGACTGGCGTGCCAGATAAACCGCTGTGTTTAGCGTGTCACCGCCAAAGCCACGTTTGATGTTCTCACCTTTTTCGGATAGCTCAATCATGCATTCGCCAATGATGGCAATGTTCTTCTGCGTCATGGTCTTCGGCCTGTAGTGAATTCTGCCCTCGAGTCTCGCGTCTGGTATGGCAGCTGTCAATGGTTTTTAAAACGATGTTTTAATTTAACTTAAGGTGCCTGAACCCTCTCTCCACGGCGATTTAACGGACAAAGCGCCGCTTGTTTTGCCGATTAAGCCTGAAACGCGCTGATACACTCAACTGCTCGTGAGGTGGCTGAGACCAATAAAGTTATCGTGTTACTCGCCGATACTTGCCGCTGAGAAACAATTTGCAGGCACCCACCACCTACCAGGAAAAAACCATGGTGATGAACAATTTAAGTCATCGGCTGCCTATTTCAATTGAACTGGAGCAACAACAGGAAACGCGTTTCTTCTGGCAGCAGTGCCAACGATTCTATACTTTCCAGCCGATTTACCAGGTCTCCGGCCGTTTACTGGCTATTGAATTACTGACTGCGGTGACACACCCCTCCGCACCAGAGAAAAGGTTGTCGCCCGAAACCTATTTTGATGCGCTGACTATCGCGCAGCGCCTTGATGTCGTCGAGGAACAGCTTGAGCTGTTATTACAGTGGTCACACTTTTTCAGCCAGCGTCAGCTGGTGGCCTCGGTGAATATTGATGGTCCGACGCTGTTAGCCATTGAGCAGCATGACGATATCCGCCAGTTGATTACGCAGCTCCCCTGGGTGCGTTTTGAACTCACGGAGCATCATGCATTGCCGCAGGAAGAGATGGTAGCGAAGATGCCTGAACTGGGGCCGCTGTGGCTCGATGACTTTGGGTCAGGCATGGCAAACTTCTCTGCGCTGACTGAGCTGCGCTATGACTACATTAAACTGTCGCGCGAACTGTTCATGCTGCTGCGCTCTACCGATGAAGGTCGCTCGCTGTTCTCCATGCTGCTGGCGTTGATCAATCGCTATTGCAACGGCGTTATTGTTGAAGGCGTGGAGACCGAAGAGGAGTGGCAGCAGGTGCGTAATTCGCCTGCGATGGCGGCACAAGGCTATTTCTTCTCGCGCCCTGTTCCCTTCAGCACGCTGGAATCCCTGGCGCTCGAGCTTCCCTGATCCCGATCCGCAACGTCTCGACTACAGTTATGTGAGACGTTGAGGGCAAGGAGGAAGCAGAATGTCACGTACGGGAAAAGTCCTGAGTTGGGTGTTCGGGATTTTATTGTTGTTGGTTGTGGTGGTGGTGGTGATTATCGCCACGTTTGACTGGAACCGCCTGAAGCCAACCATCAACCAAAAAGTCTCCACTGAGTTAAACCGGCCTTTCGCCATTCGTGGCGATCTGGGTGTTGCCTGGGTGCGCAATCGCGAAGAACCCGGTTGGCGCAGTTGGGTGCCCTGGCCGCAGGTGCATGCCGACGACATTATGCTGGGCAATCCGCCGAATATTCCCGATGTCACCATGGTGCATTTGCAGCGCGTTGAAGCCACGCTTGCGCCGCTGGCGCTCCTGCATAAACAGGTTTATCTGCCATGGATTAAAATGCAGCTGCCCGATGCGCGGCTGGTGCAGACGGCGGATAAAATGAATAACTGGACCTTCAACTTAGCCAGCAGCGAGAACAGCGATGCCAATGCGCCGCCTTCTGCCTGGTCTTTCCGCCTCGATAATATCCTGTTCGATAAAGGCCAGATTCGTTATCGCGATGCCATCAATAAAGCCGATGTGACCGTCACCCTTAATCCACTGGGCAAACCGGTGCCTTATGCGCAGGTAGCGGGCGGTAACGACCAGCAGAAAGGCGCGGGCGATTTTGTCTTTGGCTGGCAGGCGGATGGAACCTACAACAATCAGAAACTGACTGGCGACGGTAAGATCGGCGGCATGCTCTCGTTGCGCAGCAAAACCACACCGTTCCCACTGCAGGTGGATGTGCGCAACGGCACCACGCGCGTGCGCGTTGACGGGACGTTGCAGGATCCTTTAAATCTCGGCGGGCTGGATGTGCGTCTGCGCTTTGCTGGCGATACGCTGGCGAATCTGTACGGTTTAACTGGCGTGCTGCTGCCTGATACGCCGCCGTACGAAACTGACGGCCATTTGATCGCGCGCTTCAATGAAGAGAAAGGGCCGCTGTTCCGCTATGAAAACTTCAATGGTCATATTGGCGATAGCGATATTCACGGTTCGCTGGCTTATCACCAGGTGAAACCGCGCCCAACGTTGACCGGAGAATTAACCTCGAACCAGTTGCGCATGGCGGATTTAGGCCCGCTGATTGGTGTGAATTCGGGCAAGGGCAGTGAGAAAACCCAGCAGGCTAAAGCCCAGCGTGGTGACGCTTCGACTCAACCGGCCGATCGCGTGCTGCCGCATGACAAGTTTGATACCAAAAGCTGGGACGTGATGGATGCGGATGTGAAATTCAGCGGAAAACGCATCGAACACAGTAGCAAGCTGCCGCTGAGCGACCTTTATACCCATCTGCAGTTGAAAAACGGTGACTTGCTGCTCGATCCGCTGCGCTTCGGCATGGCGGGCGGCAGTATCAACTCCACCATTCATCTGGAAGGGGATAAAAGCCCGATGCGCGGTCGCGCGGATTTGCATGCGCGTAAGCTGCAACTGCGTCAACTGTTCCCGAATGTCACGGCGATGCAGCGCAGCCTGGGTCAGTTAAACGGCGATGCCAGCCTGAGCGGTACCGGCAACTCGGTAGCGGATATTCTGGGGACCAGCAACGGTGAACTGAAACTGCTGATGAATGATGGATTGATCAGCCGTAGTCTGATGGAAATTGCCGGCCTGAATGTCGGTAACTATGTGGTCGGCAAACTGTTTGGTGATGATGAGGTGCGCATCAACTGTGCCGCCACCGACCTCAATATCCGTCAGGGTCTCGCCACGCCGAAAGTGTTTGTGCTGGATACGGAGAATGCGGTGATTAATGTCACCGGCAACGTTAACTTTGCCAATGAAGGGCTGGATTTATCTATTAATCCAGAGAGCAAAGGCATTCGTATCATCACCTTGCGTTCGCCGCTGTATGTGCGTGGCACGTTCAAAAATCCGGATGCCGGAGTGAAAGCCGGGCCGCTGATCGCACGTGGCGCCGCCGCAGTAGCGCTGGGCGCGGTGGTGGCACCGGCCGCAGCACTGCTGGCACTGATTTCACCCAGTGATACTGATGCCAATCAGTGCAGTAATGTGCTGCAGCAGATGAAAAGTAAAAAGTGATCAGTTACGCCACAGCACTTTGATGATGTGATACCCAAAGGCGGTTTTCACCGGCCCGTAAGGCTGCAGCAGCGGGCAGGAGAACACCGCCTTATCAAAGGCGGGCACCATTTGGCCTTTGCGGAATTCACCCAGATCGCCACCGTTACGCCCTGATGGGCAGGTGGAGTGCTTTTTTGCCAGCTGCTGGAAGTTTGCGCCCTTTTCCAGCTGGGCCAGCAGGGATTTGGCCTGCGCTTCATCCTTGACGAGGATGTGCAAAGCTGCCGCGGTTTTCGCCATGTTGGTGTCTCTGTATGTATGTATAATGTTCGGCGCATTATATCCCCGTCCTACTTCAAATTGCAGGTGCGTTGGCTGCGTATGCTTGATACGGTGACTGATTGAGTCAGTCTCCGGGAGTCGCTCACCTGTCCATATTCCTGCCATGCGAAATCGTCAGGGGATCTCCTTTTCATTTGTTGAGTGATATTCCGTTATGCGTTTAAACCCCGGCCAACAACGTGCTGTCGAATTTGTCACCGGTCCCTGCCTGGTGCTGGCCGGTGCAGGCTCGGGTAAGACCCGCGTCATCACCAATAAAATCGCCCACCTGATCCGCGAGTGTGGCTATCAGGCGCGCCATATCGCTGCAGTCACCTTCACCAATAAAGCCTCGCGCGAGATGAAAGAGCGTGTCGCGCAAACGCTCGGACGCAAAGAGGCGCGAGGCCTGATGATCTCCACCTTCCACACATTGGGACTGGAGATCATTAAACGTGAATACAAAGCGTTAGGGATGAAAGCGAGCTTCTCATTGTTCGACGACCAGGATCAGCTGGCGCTGTTGAAAGACCTCACTAAACAGTGGCTGGAGGAAGACAAAACGCTGTTGCAGCAGCTGATTTCCACCATTTCCAACTGGAAGAATGATCTGGTCGATCCGCAGGGTGCGGCTGGCCTGGCCAAATCCCAGCGCGACCAGATTTTTGCCCACTGCTATCAGCTGTATGACCAGCATCTGAAATCCTGCAACGTACTGGACTTCGACGATTTGATTGCGCTGCCGACGCTGTTGCTGCAACGCAATCAGGAAGTGCGCGAGCGTTGGCAGCAGCGTATTCGCTATTTATTGGTGGATGAGTATCAGGATACCAACACCAGCCAGTATGAGCTGGTGAAACTGCTGGTGGGCGCGCGGGCGCGTTTCACCGTGGTAGGCGACGATGACCAGTCAATTTACTCCTGGCGTGGCGCGCGGCCGCAAAACCTGGTGTTGCTGAAAGAGGATTTTCCGGCGCTGGAAGTGGTTAAACTGGAGCAGAACTATCGCTCAACCCAGCGCATTTTGAAGTCAGCTAACATCCTGATTGCCAATAATCCGCATGTGTTTGAGAAGCGCCTGTTCTCCGAGCTGGGCGAGGGCAGCGAGCTGAAGGTGCTGAGTGCCAACAATGAAGATCATGAGGCCGAGAGGGTGGCCGGTGAGTTAATTGCCCACCACTTCGTCAACAAAACCGCCTACAAAGATTATGCGATTCTCTATCGCGGCAACCACCAGTCGCGCGTCTTTGAAAAGCAGCTGATGCAAAACCGCATCCCCTATCGTATTTCTGGCGGCACCTCGTTTTTCTCGCGCCCGGAAATCAAAGATTTGCTGGCCTATCTGCGCGTGCTGACCAATCAGGAAGACGACAGTGCCTTCCTGCGTATCGTCAATACTCCGCGCCGTGAGATTGGCCCCGCCACGCTGCAGAAGCTGGGTGAATGGGCCAACCTGCGCAATAAAAGTCTGTTCAATGCCAGCTTCGATATGGGACTGGAACAGACGCTGAGCGGGCGCGGACTGGAGCATCTGCAGCGTTTTACTCAATGGCTGAATGAGATTATCCAGCTGACGGAACGCGAACCGGTGAATGCGGTACGCGATCTGATTCGCGGTGTCGATTATGAAAGCTGGTTGTTTGAGACCTCGCCTAGCCCCAAAGCCGCCGAGATGCGCATGAAAAACGTCAACACGCTGTTCCAGTGGATGACGGAGATGCTGGAGGGCGATGAGCTGAATGAGCCGATGACGTTGGCGCAGGTGGTGACGCGCTTCACGCTGCGCGACATGATGGAACGCGGTGAGAGCGATGAGGAGAGCGATCAGGTACAGCTGATGACCTTGCACGCCTCCAAAGGGTTGGAGTTCCCGTATGTTTATCTGGTCGGTATGGAAGAGGGGTTGTTACCGCATCAGAGCAGCATTGATGAGAACAACATCGAAGAGGAACGCCGTCTGGCCTATGTGGGCATTACCCGCGCGCAAAAAGAGCTGACCTTTACCTTGTGTCGTGAACGTCGTCAGTATGGCGAACTGGTCCGCCCGGAACCGAGCCGCTTCCTGATGGAGCTACCTCAGGATGATGTGGTGTGGGAGCGCGAGAAAAAAGTGATCAGCGCCGAGGAGCGGGTGAAAACCGGGCAGACGCGCGTCGCGGGTTTACGTGCGATGCTGGAGAATGCGAAGAAGGGGTAAAACCCCCGCCGTTCGTTCAGCCAGGCCTCTGGCGAGAACCGTGGCGAGCGAAGCGGAGGCAAGGCGAAAATTTCCCGGCAAAGCGGCGTGTACAGGCCGTAAATGAGCATTTGACGGGAGCTTTTCAACGCAGCATCAGCAAGCGCAGCAGGTTTGATCAAGAGATAGTCAGCAACCAGTGCACATAAGACTGGTAATGACTCTCTTGCTCCAGCAACTCGGCACGCAGCGGATGCGCGTCCAGCCAGCCTGCGGGGAGTGTCAGGTGCAGCGCATCATCATCCGCCTGTAAACGTACCGCAGGCAGCGTGTCATCACGACGTCGGCTAGAGAAGATTAGCGCCAGACGCAGTAAACGGCTTAAGCGTTCCGCCATACGTGGTGGCACAGCGTTCTGCTGCGTCAGTAAAGCGAGATCGATACTGCCACTCTGATTCTGCAGCAGGCAGGCGAGCATTTTTTTCTGTGCAGGCGTAAAGCCGGGAAGATCGAGATGGCGAATCAGGTAAGCTGCGTGCTGCGGTGCCTGGCGGAAATCAACGCTCAGGCCAATTTCGTGAATCGAACAGGCGCTCAGTAGCAGATCGCGACATCGGTTATCCAGCTTCCAGGCAGCGCTCACCTGGCGGAAAAAGCTTTCAGCCAGCTGACGCACGCGGCTTGCCTGCTCCACATCGATTGAGAAGCGGCGCTGGACGTTTTGCAACGTGCGGCTACGAATGTCGCGGTCAATCGGCAGATGCAGCATGCCGTACACCAACCCCTCACGCAGTGCGCCACCGGCCAGCGTCATGCTGTCGATGCTAAGTTCATGGAAGATAGCGATCAGAATCGACAGGCCGCTGGGAAACACCAGCGCGCGCTCGAGTGTCAATCCTTCGATTTCCAGCTCTTCCAGCTTGCCGCACTGAATCGCACGCTGTTTTAGCTGCTGCAGCTTGCTCAGGGTGATGCGTTCATCCATGCCCTGTGCAACCATAATTTCCTGCAATGCCTGCACGGTGCCTGAAGCGCCGACGCAGATCTGCCAGCCTTTTTCACGCAGTGCAGCCGCGACCGGACGAATCATATCGCGGGCCGCTAATTCAGCCTGCTCGAAATTTTCTTTCGCCAGGTGACGATCGCCAAAGTAGCGTTCCAGCCAGGTGACGCAACCCATCGACAAACTAAACAACGTGGTCGCGTGCGAACCCTCGCCGGTGACCAGCTCGGTGCTGCCGCCGCCGATATCCACCACCAGGCGCTGATCGGACCCCCCAGTGGTATGAGCAACACCTTGATAAATCAGGCGTGCTTCTTCCTCGCCGCTGATGACATTCACCGGGCAGCCAAGGATTTCTTCGGCGTGAGTCAGGAAGTCCTGGGCATTTTCAGCAATACGCAGCGTAGCCGTGGCGACCACGCGGATTTGCTCGGGGGGAATATCTTGCAGCTGTTCAGAGAAGAGCTTCAGACATTGCCAGCCACGCTGCATCGCCTCGGCGGAGAGGTGATTGGCTTTGTCCAGACCGGCAGCCAGACGTACCTTGCGCTTTATACGCGCAATGGTCTGAATACTGCCGGACACTTCGCGCACCACCAACATATGAAAGCTGTTAGAGCCTAAATCAATCGCAGCATAAAGTGACGATGCGCTCAGCATGGTGTGCTTAACTCGAACGTTTACGGTTGTTATTGCGCGGCGCACCGCTACGACGGTTGCTGTTGTTCCCGCCACGGCGTGGGCCGTTTCCAGAACGGCTGCGCTGCAGACGTTTCGGCGGAGGCAGCTCACTCATCAGTGCTTCGCTGCTGTACTTACTCACCGGAATACCGTGACCAATGTACTCTTCAATCGCTGGCAGGTTGAGTGCGTACTCTTCGCACGCCAGGCTGATGGAGTGTCCGCTGGCACCCGCGCGGCCGGTACGACCGATGCGATGCACGTAGTCTTCACGGTCGTCAGGCAGATCGTAGTTGAACACGTGGGTCACGGCAGGAATGTGCAGACCTCGCGCTGCAACGTCGGTCGCGACCAGAATATCCACATCACCTTTGGTGAAGTCATCCAGAATACGCAGACGTTTTTTCTGTGCCACATCGCCCGTCAGCAGACCTACACGGTGACCGTCCGCGGCCAGATGGCCCCAGATATCTTCACAGCGGTGTTTGGTGTTGGCGAAGATGATGGCGCGGTCGGGCCACTCTTCTTCGATCAAGGTTTGCAGCAGACGCATCTTCTCTTCATTCGAAGGGTAGAAAAGTTCTTCTTTGATGCGATGGCCGGTTTTCTGCTCCGGTTCCACTTCCACGTATTCAGCGTTGTTCATATGTTCAAACGCCAGTTCACGTACGCGGTAAGAGAGGGTAGCCGAGAACAACATGCTCAGACGCTGGGTGGCCGGCGGCATGCGGCGGAACAACCAACGGATATCTTTAATAAAGCCAAGATCGAACATGCGATCGGCTTCATCCAGAACCACGACCTGAATGGCGCCGAGGTTGATGTGATTTTGTTTCGCATAGTCGATGAGGCGACCGGTGGTGCCCACCAGGATATCGACGCCATCGGCCAACACTTTCAGCTGTTTGTCGTAGCCGTCACCGCCATAAGCCAGACCCAGTTTCAGACCCGTGACTTTTGACAGCGGCTCTGCATCGGCATGGATCTGCACAGCAAGTTCACGCGTCGGGGCCATGATCAGCGCACGTGGCTGATTAATCTGGCGGCCTTCAGCGGCTGGATGAGAAAGAAGATGATGAAACGTTGACGTCAGGAACGCCATCGTTTTGCCGGTACCGGTTTGCGCCTGACCCGCAACATCACGCCCTGAAAGCGCAAAAGGCAGTGCCAACGCCTGAATAGGCGTGCAGTTAGAAAAGCCTTTGGTATCAAGGGCTTCAACCACCTGTGGGTGCAGGGCGAAGTCGGAAAACTTCTGTTCAGTTAAGTGTGTTTTGCTCATAGTGTGGTAGAATATCAGCTTACTAGCGCTTTACGAAAGCGTATCCGATGAAATAAAGTCAACCTACGTTGGTATATTTTACGCCAATTCGCCAGGCACAATCTTTGGAGTTAAACATGAGCAGCGATAAAATCGTTCACTTAACCGATGACAGTTTCGACACTGACGTGCTGAAAGCCGACGGTGTCACTCTGGTAGATTTCTGGGCTGAATGGTGTGGTCCTTGCAAAATGATCGCCCCAATTCTCGACGAAGTCGCAGAAGAGTACGACGGTAAGCTTACCATCGCCAAGTTGAACATTGATGACAACCCGGGCACTGCGCCTAAATATGGCATTCGTGGTATCCCGACACTGCTGCTGTTCAAGAACGGTGAAGTGGCTGCGACCAAAGTAGGCGCCTTGTCTAAAGGTCAGCTGAAAGAGTTCCTGAACGCTAACCTGGCCTAAGCCCGGCGCGGTGTTGTTCCGCAGTGGTGAATTTTTTCGCCACTGCTGGACGTCTCCATTCAGGCGTGTTAAGTTGACCTCACTGCATTACGCACTTACCTTGTAGTTTGCATCTAAAGTTTTCCCTTGTCAGACCCTGCTCGCATTGAACGTTATCGTGGTTTGGCAATCTGATGACTAGCACATTCGGCATCACCTTTCGACCATCTCTTCGTTTCCTATCGCCACATCAGACGATAATCGTCGAGCAGAGTTGAAAAAGAGCCATTAACGGCATGGAATTTTTGCCATACCACCCACGACAATCATTTCGAGAATTACCCCGAGTTTAAGAACCCTCACTATGAATCTTACCGAATTAAAGAACACGCCGGTTTCTGAGCTGATTACCCTCGGCGAAAATATGGGTCTGGAAAACCAGGCACGTATGCGTAAACAGGATATTATTTTCTCTATCCTTAAACAGCATGCGAAAAGTGGCGAAGACATCTTTGGTGATGGTGTGCTGGAGATATTGCAGGACGGATTTGGTTTCCTCCGCTCTGGAGACAGCTCCTACCTCGCCGGTCCCGATGATATCTACGTTTCTCCCAGCCAAATCCGCCGCTTCAACCTCCGCACTGGTGACACCATTTCTGGTAAAATTCGCCCGCCAAAAGAGGGTGAACGTTACTTTGCGCTGTTGAAAGTTAACGAAGTTAACTACGACAAGCCGGAAAACGCGCGTAATAAGATTCTGTTCGAAAACCTCACGCCACTGCACGCAAACAATCGTCTGCGTATGGAGCGCGGTAATGGCTCAACCGAAGATTTGACCGCTCGCGTACTGGATCTGGCATCGCCGATTGGTCGCGGTCAGCGCGGTCTGATCGTGGCACCACCGAAAGCCGGTAAAACCATGCTGCTGCAGAACATCGCACAGAGCATTGCGTACAACTATCCGGATTGCGTGCTGATGGTGCTGCTGATTGACGAGCGTCCGGAAGAAGTGACCGAGATGCAGCGCCTGGTGAAAGGCGAAGTCATCGCATCCACCTTCGACGAACCGGCTTCACGCCACGTTCAGGTCGCTGAGATGGTGATCGAGAAGGCTAAGCGCCTGGTCGAGCACAAGAAAGACGTTATTATCCTGCTTGACTCCATCACCCGTCTGGCGCGTGCTTACAACACCGTGGTACCGGCTTCCGGTAAAGTATTGACCGGTGGTGTGGACGCCAACGCCCTGCATCGTCCGAAGCGTTTCTTCGGTGCAGCACGTAACGTGGAAGAGGGCGGCAGCCTGACCATCATCGCGACTGCGCTGGTTGATACCGGTTCGAAGATGGACGAAGTGATTTACGAAGAATTTAAAGGTACAGGTAACATGGAACTGCACCTGTCGCGTAAAATTGCTGAAAAGCGCGTATTCCCAGCGATCGATTACAACCGCTCCGGTACCCGTAAAGAAGAACTCCTCACCACGCAGGAAGAGCTGCAGAAAATGTGGATCCTGCGCAAAATCATCCATCCAATGGGTGAAATTGATGCGATGGAGTTCCTCATCAATAAGCTGGCGATGACCAAAACCAACGACGAATTCTTCGATATGATGAAGCGTTCGTAAGTTGGCGAAATTGAATCGCTAAGCGAAGCGATTCTTTCGCACAATTTGCCAGGATTTATTGCTAACGCCACGTCTTAACGTGGCGTTTTTTTTTTATGGGCATTAGGATTAGCCCAGTCAGGAAGAAAGATAATGATTGTGCCAGAAAGGTGCTGGTTTTTTCAGCAATCAGACTTTTCCCAGGCATAATTCGGACAAAGGATATACGGCAATGGCAAGAATCTTGCTTATTGTTGTCGATGATTTTAGCTGAGAGCGTTAACGTGAATTTACTCACTATGAGTACTGAGCTTGGTTTTGTTTTTCTGTTTACTTTAGTGTTCCTATTTTTTGCCCGTAAAGCCGCTAAAAAAATTGGGCTGGTGGACACACCTAATTTAAGAAAACGACACCATGGCGCCATTCCGTTAGTGGGTGGAATCTCCGTATATGCGGGGATCTGCTTTGCTTTCGCTATTTCAGATTATTATTTGCCTCACGCGGCACTTTTCCTCTGCTGCGCAGGGGTGCTGGTGCTGGTGGGTGCACTGGACGATCGGTTCGATATCAGCGTTAAAATCCGCGCATTAGTACAAGCGGCGGTGGCCATCGTGATGATGGTCGGCGCAAAACTGTATCTGCTGAGCCTCGGATTTATCATTGGTCCGGTGGAATTGGTTGTTGGGCCATTTGGTTACGTGCTCACACTGTTCGCCGTTTGGGCTGCCATTAACGCCTTTAACATGGTTGATGGTATTGATGGCCTGTTGGGTGGATTGGCCAGTGTGACCTTCGCCGCCATGGGCATCATCCTCTATTTCGACGGTCAGACCAGCCTCGCCATGTGGTGTTTTGCCATGATTGCCGCCACCATCCCCTACATTTTGCTTAATCTGGGTCTGATTGGTCGCCGCTACAAGGTCTTTATGGGCGATGCCGGCAGCACCATGATTGGCTTCACCATTATCTGGATCCTGCTGGAAACCACCCAGGGTTTGAGCCATCCGATTACGCCGGTCACGGCACTCTGGCTAATTGCCATTCCGCTGATGGACATGGTGGCGATTATGTATCGCCGCCTGCGTAAGGGGATGAGTCCGTTCTCAGCTGACCGCCAGCATATTCACCATTTGATCATGCGTGCCGGCTTCACCTCCCGCCAGGCCTTTGTACTGATCACCGTGGCTGCTGCGCTTTTAGCCGGTATCGGCGTGCTGGGCGAGTACCTTGCTTTCATCCCCGAGTGGGTGATGCTGGTGTTATTCCTGATGGCGTTTTTCCTTTACGGCTACTGCCTGAAACACGCGTGGCGTGTGGCGCGCAAAATCCGTCGCATTAAACGCCGCTGGCAAAGCAGTGGCGAAGATAAAAAATAAGTTACCCCGATCAGTACCCTGATAAGGACTTTTGTTATGACCTCTGTCGTTGTGGAGAACGAACTGGATGTGCGCGGCCTGGGCTGCACGCTTTGGCGCGGTAAGCGATGGATTATCGGCTTTGCGCTGCTGTTTGCCTTACTGGCATGGCTTGCCTCGATGCTGATGAAACAGGCATGGAGCACCACCGCCGTTACCGATCGTCCCACGGTGAATATGCTGGGTGACTTCTTTGTACAGCAGCAATTCCTTAATAACCTTGATGTGCGTAACAACACGCTCAATCTCAACACGCCCGCCCCCACCGTGATGGATGAGGTCTATCAGGAGTTCACCATGCAACTGGCTTCCTGGGACACGCGCCGTGATTTCTGGCAGCAGACCGATTACTTCAAAAGCCGCAAAAGTGGTAATACACACAACGATGCGGCTTTGCTGGACGATTTAATTACCAATATTCAGTTCACACCCGCGGATGCGGCGCATAACACACTGGATAACATAAAGCTGATTGCCGAAACCGCTGGCGACGCGAATAACTTGCTGCGCCAATATATCGCCTATGCCAGCGAGCGTGCCGCACGTCATCTGAATGCGGAACTAAAAGGCGCATGGCAGGCGCGCAGTGCGCAGTTGCAAGCGCAGGTGACTCGTCAGCAGGAAGTGGCACAGGCGGTGTTTGATCGCCAGCGCCAACGTATTGAACAAGCCTTAAAGGTGGCAAGCCAGCAGGGCATCCAGGAAAACCGTGCACCGGCCATCGGCGAAGCGCTGCCTGACAGCGATCGCTTCCTGCTCGGGCAGCAAATGTTGCAGGCTCAGCTCGATACATTGCAGGCCAGCGGGCCCGCTTACGATCTGAGCTATGATCAGAACAGAGCGATGCTGGGCACGTTGCAGGCAGGCGCGCAATTGGATAAGCCATTCCAGACATATCGCTATCTGCGTACGCCTGAAGAGCCGGTGTCGCGCGACAGTCCGCGCCGAGTGTTTATGATGATCATGTGGGGCGTCATTGGCGCGCTGGTGGGTGCAGGTGTGGCGCTGGTGCGCCGTCCTCGTCCAACGTCACCAACGAGCCATTAAAGAGAAGCCACGTGAAAGTTCTGACCGTATTTGGCACGCGTCCTGAGGCGATCAAAATGGCCCCGCTGGTGCAGGCATTGGCGCAGGACCCGTCGTTTGAATCACGCCTGTGCGTGACCGCGCAACACCGTGAAATGCTTGATCAGGTGCTGCGGCTGTTCAAGCTGCAGCCCGATTACGATCTCAATATTATGCGCCCGGAGCAGGGGCTGACGGAGATCACCAGCCGCATTTTGCAAGGAATGAAAACGGTGCTCGCCGATTTCCAACCCGATGTGGTGCTGGTGCACGGCGATACCACCACCACCTTTGCCGCTAGCTTAGCCGCTTTTTATCATCAGATCCCTGTGGGGCACGTCGAAGCAGGACTGCGCACGGGCAACCTGATGTCGCCCTGGCCGGAAGAGGCTAACCGCACCTTAACTGGTCATCTGGCAAGCTACCATTTCACTCCAACCGAGAGTTCGCGGCAGAATCTGCTGCGTGAAAATTTGCCGGATGACTGTATCGTTGTTACCGGCAATACGGTGATTGATGCGCTGCTATGGGTGCGCGATCGGGTGCTGGATGATGGCGACCTGAATGCGCGTCTGGCAGCGCGTTATCCGTTCCTTGATGCAGATAAAAAACTGATCCTGGTCACCGGCCATCGTCGTGAAAGCTTTGGCGGCGGTTTCGAACGCATTTGCAGCGCGCTGGCGCAGATTGCACGTCAGCATCCGCAGGCGCAAATCGTCTATCCGGTGCACCTCAATCCCAACGTCAGCGAGCCGGTTAATCGTATCCTGAGTGGGATCGACAACATAATTTTGATTGAGCCACAGGAGTATTTGCCGTTTGTCTGGCTGATGAACCGTTCCTGGCTGATCCTCACCGATTCCGGGGGCATTCAGGAAGAAGCGCCATCGTTGGGTAAACCTGTTCTGGTCATGCGTGATACTACTGAGCGTCCGGAAGCGGTGGATGCGGGCACCGTAAAACTGGTCGGTACCGATATCAACCGGATTGTCGAAGAAGTCGGCCTGCTGCTGCAGGACGAGGAAGCCTGGCAGAGGATGAGTCGCGCGCACAATCCGTATGGCGATGGACAAGCCTGCGCGCGCATCCTGCAGGCACTGAAACAACACAGAGTATAATTATGCGTTTTGAAACCATTTCCGTTATCGGACTGGGCTACATTGGGCTGCCTACGGCGGCCGTTTTTGCCTCAAAGGGAAAAAAAGTGATCGGCGTGGATATCAATGTTCGCGCAGTCGAGACCATTAATCGCGGCGATATTCACATTGTTGAGCCGGAGCTGGGTGATGTGGTGCGCAACGCCGTTCAGGCAGGACATCTGCGCGCCACCACAGAATCCGAAGCCGCGGATGCCTTCTTAATCGCTGTACCCACGCCGTTTATCGGCGATCATCAGCCGGATCTGAGCTACGTACAGGCGGCAGCATTGTCGATTGCACCGGTATTGAAAATCGGCGATTTGGTGATTCTTGAATCGACCTCACCGGTTGGCGCTACCGAGCAGATGGCCACCTGGCTGGCGGAGGCGCGTCCTGACCTGCGTTTCCCGCAGCACGGTGATGACTGTGACGTGTTTATCGCTTACTGCCCGGAGCGCGTGCTGCCCGGCAAAGTGATGGTAGAACTGCTGGAAAATGACCGTGTGATTGGCGGCATGACGCCTGCGTGCTCAGCACGGGCCAGCGAACTGTATCGCATCTTCCTGCGCGGCGAATGTGTGGAAACCAACGCGCGTACTGCGGAGATGTGCAAACTCACGGAGAACAGCTTCCGCGATGTGAATATTGCGTTTGCCAATGAGCTATCGCTGATCTGTGCGGAGCAGAAGATCAACGTGTGGGAGTTGATTGCGCTGGCGAACCGCCATCCGCGCGTCAACATTCTGCAGCCCGGGCCGGGCGTCGGTGGGCACTGTATCGCTGTCGATCCCTGGTTTATCGTGGCGCAAAATCCGGAGCTGGCGCGGCTGATTCGCACCGCGCGGGAAGTGAATGATGCGAAACCGACGTGGGTGTTAGATCAGGTCAAACAGCAGTTGGCAGATTGCCTGACTGTCAGCGGCAAACGTGCTTCTGAGGTGACGATTGCCTGCTTCGGCCTGGCGTTTAAACCGAACATCGATGATTTACGTGAAAGCCCGGCGATGGCGGTGGCACACCTGATTGCTGAGTGGCACAGCGGCAGCACGCTGGTGGTTGAACCGCATGTGGCAGAAATTCCTGCGCGACTGGCAAATGAAGCAACACTGGTTTCCACTGAGGATGCGTTGCAGCAGGCGGATATCATCGTGATGCTGGTGGATCACACGCCGTTTCGCGCGATCGATGCCAGCCAGATTACGCAGCCGTGGATTATCGATACTAAAGGTGTCTGGCGATGAAACAATTCCTCATCACGGGTGGTGCTGGCTTTATTGGTTCCGCACTGGTGCGCTTCCTGATTGAGCAAACAGACCATCAGGTGGTGGTGGTGGATAAACTCAGCTACGCTGGCAACTTAGCCTCTTTGGCTTCAGTACAGAATGATGCGCGCTATGCCTTTGAGCAGGTGGATATTTGCGACAGAGCCGAACTGGACCGCGTCATGGCCCAGTATCAACCGGATTGCATTATGCATCTGGCCGCAGAAAGCCATGTGGACCGTTCGATCGATGGGCCAATTGCGTTTGTCGAAACCAACATTGTGGGCACCTATCAGCTACTGGAAGCGGCTCGCCACTACTGGAATGGCATGGTGGATGAGCGTAAAAAAGGCTTCATCTTCCATCATATTTCCACTGACGAAGTGTTTGGCGATCTGCATGGCAGTGATGATTTCTTCACTGAAACCACGCCTTATGCGCCCAGCAGCCCTTATTCAGCGACGAAAGCCAGCAGCGATCATCTAGTGCGGGCCTGGTTACGCACCTACGGCTTGCCAATTATTGTCACCAACTGTTCGAACAATTATGGCCCGTGCCACTTCCCGGAAAAACTGATTCCGCTCACCATCATTAATGCCTTAGCCGGAAAACCGCTACCGGTGTATGGCAATGGCAGTCAGATCCGCGATTGGCTGTATGTCGAAGACCACGCCAGAGCGCTTTACTGCGTGGTGAGCAGCGGCAAAGTCGGCGAAACCTATAATATTGGTGGTCACAACGAACGCCGTAATATTGAGGTGGTGGAAACCCTGTGTGATCTGCTGGACGAACTCGCACCGCAGCAGCGCGCGGCGCACCTCGCGTGCTATCGTGATCTGATTACCTTTGTCACCGATCGTCCCGGTCACGATCTGCGTTACGCCATTGACGCCAGCAAAATTGCGCGTGATTTAGGCTGGACGCCTCAGGAAACTTTCGAAAGTGGCATTCGCAAGACCGTGCAGTGGTATCTGGCAAATCCACAATGGTGGCAGGCGATTCTCAACGGCAGCTATCGTGGCGAGCGGTTGGGTTTAGCTACGCCGCACTGAGGCATAATACAGGAGCAGCAACGATGAAAGGTATCATCCTCGCGGGTGGTTCAGGCACGCGCTTGCACCCTATCACCCGTGCTATCTCAAAGCAACTACTGCCGGTGTACGACAAGCCGATGATCTACTATCCGCTGTCAGTGCTGATGCTGGCGGGGATTCGCGAGATTATGATTATCACCACGCCGGAAGATCGTGCGCACTTTGAGCGTCTCCTCGGCGATGGCAGCGAGTTCGGCCTGCAGTTGCAGTATGCCGAACAACCCAGTCCCGATGGCCTGGCGCAGGCGTTTATCATTGGTGAGTCCTTTATTGGCAATGACAGCTGCTGTCTGGTGCTGGGCGACAATCTCTATTTTGGTCAGGGCTTCAGCCCGAAGCTGAAAAAAGTGGCCGCGCGCAGCCGTGGTGCCACGGTGTTTGCCTATCAGGTGATGGACCCTGAGCGGTTTGGTGTGGTGGAGTTTGATGAGGACTTCAATGCGCTTTCCATCGAGGAAAAGCCGCTGCAACCCAAATCGCGCTGGGCGGTTACCGGCCTCTACTTCTACGACAACCGCGTGGTGGAGTTTGCCAAACAGGTACAGCCTTCAGCTCGGGGCGAGCTGGAAATCACTGCGATTAACCAGATGTATCTTGAGCAGGGTGAACTCTCCGTCGAGTTACTGGGACGTGGTTTTGCCTGGTTGGATACGGGAACTCACGACAGCCTGATAGAAGCGAGCATGTTCGTCCAGACCGTGGAAAAACGTCAGGGCTTTAAAATCGCTTGTCTGGAAGAGATTGCGTGGCGTAACGGCTGGTTGACTGATGATCAGTTGCTGGCGGCGGCGCAAGCACTGACCAAAACCGGCTACGGCCAATATCTGCTGGATGTTCTCCATGCCCGTCCGCGTCAGTATTAACCCCCTTGCGTGGGAAAGCGATTTCTTTGGCGTGAACAGTGCGCGTATCGATCTGGATGGCGACTTCACCCTTGCCGACGCGCTGAAACAGCCAGATATGTTGTGGCAGGCCAAAGTGCCCGCCGAGCGCACTGATGCCATTGATGCCTTGAGCCAGCACGGTTTTCAGCTGGTGGAGGGTGAGGCCGATCTGGCCATTAATATCAAACGCACCGAGCGCCAGGTTGGCGTGCGCATCGCGCGTGAAGCACAGATCCCGGCATTGCGTGAGGCGGCATCGCATGCCTTTCGCCAAAGCCGTTTTCGTGCGCCCTGGTTTAACGCCGATGACAGCGGTCGTTTCTATGCGCAGTGGATTGAAAACGCGGTTCGCGGCACCTTTGATCACCAATGCCTGGTGGCCAGCGACGAATCCGGTCAGTTACAAGGCTTTGTCTCGATGCGTGAAGTGAACGGTGATGCGCGTATCGGCCTGCTCGCCGTGCTGCCCGCAGCGCAAGGGCAGGGCATTGGTCAACGCTTGCTGTTGGCGGCAGCGGATTGGGGCCGCGTGCGGCAACTTGAACGACTGCGCGTCGCGACCCAGCTTAGCAATCTTACGGCGATGCGCCTCTATTTACGCAGCGGTGCTCGCCTTGAAAGCACCGCCTACTGGTTTTACAGGACAGCCTCATGATCCCATTTAATGCGCCGCCAGTCGTCGGCAGCGAAGTTGAATATATGCAGTCGGCGATGGCCAGCGGCAAACTCTGCGGTGACGGTGGATTTACCCGCCGCTGTCAGCAGTGGATGGAGCAGCACTTTGGCAGCAAAAAAGTGCTGCTGACACCCTCTTGCACTGCCTCACTGGAAATGGCCGCACTGTTAATTGATATCCAGCCCGGTGATGAAGTGATCATGCCGAGCTACACCTTTGTTTCCACTGCCAATGCCTTCGTGCTGCGCGGTGCTGTGATCGTGTTCGTCGATGTGCGCCCCGATACGCTGAATATCGATGAAACGCTGATTGAAGCCGCGATCACTGAGAAAACCCGTGCGATTGTGCCGGTGCACTACGCGGGCGTCGCTTGCGAGATGGATAGCATCATGGCGCTGGCGGCGAAGCATCAATTATTTGTGATTGAAGATGCGGCGCAGGGCGTGATGTCGCAGTACAAAGGGCGTGCGCTGGGCACCATTGGCCATATTGGCTGCTTTAGCTTCCATGAAACCAAAAATTACACCGCCGGCGGTGAAGGTGGAGCGACGCTGATAAATGACGCGAAGCTGGTGGAGCGTGCGGAGATTATCCGCGAAAAGGGCACCAACCGGAGCCAGTTCTTCCGTGGTCAGGTGGATAAATACACCTGGCGTGATATCGGTTCGAGCTATTTGATGGCGGATCTGCAGGCTGCCTACCTGTGGGCGCAACTCGAAGCGGCTGAGCGCATTAATCAGCAGCGTTTGCGCCTGTGGCAGCGCTATTATGATGCGCTGAAACCATTGGCAGCCGCTGGACGTATCGCATTGCCGATGGTGCCGGAAAACTGCCGTCACAACGCGCACATGTTTTACATCAAACTGCGCGACAGCGACGACCGCCAGGCGCTGATCAACTGGATGAAAGAGGCAGAAATCCTCACGGTGTTCCACTACATTCCCTTGCACTCTTCGCCAGCCGGTGAACGTTTTGGTCGCTTCCACGGCGATGACCGCTTCACCACCAAAGAGAGTGAGCGCCTGCTGCGCCTGCCGCTGTTCTATAACCTGTCGGATAACAACCAGCGCACCGTTATCAGCTCGCTGTTGAGTTTCTTTGCCTAATGTCGTTAGCCAAAGCCTCAGTCTGGACGGCCTCATCGACGTTAGTGAAAATCATTGCCGGTCTGCTGGTGGTGAAATTGCTGGCGGTCAGCTTTGGGCCGGAAGGGGTTGGCCAGGCCGGTAACTTTCGCCAGCTGATTACCGTTTTAGGTGTATTGGCCGGCGCGGGCATTTTTAACGGTGTAACCACCTACATCGCACAATTTCAGCAGCAGCCCGAGCAACTGCGTGCCGTGACGGGTACGGCATCCACCATGGTGATCGGCTTCTCCACACTGGTGGCGCTGGTGTTCTTGCTGGCGGCGGGGCCGATAAGTCATGCGCTATTTGGTCATGACGACTTTGCCAATGTGGTGAGGATCGTGGCCTTTCTGCAGTTCGGGATTGCCTGGGCCAATCTGACGCTGGCATTACTAAAAGGCTTCCGCGATGCGCGCGGCAATGCGCTGGCGCTGATTATCGGTAGTCTGGTGGGCGTGCTGGGTTATGTGTTGTTCTGGTGGCTGGGCGGATATGCTGGCGCGTTGGTGGGTTTAGCGCTGGTGCCTGCACTGTTGGTGTTTCCGGCATTGCTGATGCTGCGCCGTCATCGTCAGGTGCTACCGCTGCGCTGGTTAAAACCGAGCTGGCAGCCGGAACTGGCGCGAAATCTGGCAAAGTTCACCTTGATGGCACTGATTACATCGGTCACCTTGCCGGTGGCGTGGGTGATGATGCGTAACTTGCTGGCAGAACAGCAGGGGTGGGCGCAGGTGGGCCTGTGGCAGGGGGTGACCAGTATTTCCGATGCCTATCTGCAATTTATCACGGCGACTTTTAGTGTCTGGTTACTGCCGACGCTGGCGCGACTGGAAAGTAAACCGCAGATTGCGCGTGAAATTGGGCGTGCGTTGCGTTTTGTGTTACCTGCCGTGGCGGCTGCGAGTTTCTGCGTGTGGTTACTGCGTGACATTGCCATCTGGCTGCTGTTTTCACCGCAGTTTAACGCGATGCGAGACCTGTTTGTCTGGCAGTTGTGCGGTGACGTCTTTAAAGTTGGCGCCTATGTTTTCGGATATCTGGTGATCGCTAAAGCCTCACTGCGCTTTTATATTTTGACGGAAATCAGCCAGTTTGTGCTGTTAACCGCGTTCTCACATTGGCTGATTCCGCTGCATGGAACCGCCGGAGCCGCACAAGCCTATATGGCGACTTACGTGCTCCACTTCGCCCTTTGCTGTGGCGCCTTTATGATTTATTGCCGAAAAAAATGACTTTATTTCACGTGCTGGGATCGGATATCCCACATCATAACCATACGGTGTTGCGCTTCTTTGATGAGGTGATGAGCACCGAATTGCCGGGTGCTGGACCGCGCCAGTTTATGGTGGTGACTTCAACGCCTGAAGCGCTGCAAGCCTATACCGCGCTGCAAATCGAAAGCTATCCCAGCAAGCGCGCACTTGCACAGGCGGTAATGTCCCGTGCGGCTGACCGTACGCAACGCTTCTTCTTTCATGGACAGTTCAATCCGCAAATCTGGCTAGCGTTGCTCAGAGGTAAACTGCGGCGTCAGCAGGCCTACTGGCATATCTGGGGTGCGGATCTGTACGAAGAAGGGCGTGGGCTGAAGTATCGGCTGTTTTATCTGCTGCGCCGCATGGCACAGCATCGCATTGCCCATGTGTTCGCGACGCGTGGTGATTTACACTGTTTTCAGCAGCGCCATCCGCGCGTGCCGACATCGCTGCTCTACTTTCCAACGCGTATGCCCAATGCTGCAGTGCCCGGCGGCCACACGAGCGGTGATTTCACCGTGCTGCTGGGCAATTCCGGCGATCGCAGCAATCGCCATATCGAAGGCTTGCAGGCGATTCACGCTCAGTTTGGCGATCGCGTGAAAGTGCTCATCCCACTGGGCTATCCGGAAAACAATCAGGCGTACATTGACGAGATCAGCTCGGCTGCACAGCGCCTGTATCCGCAAGGCCAGGTGACTTTACTCCGCGATAAGATAGATTTTGATACCTATCTGCAATTGCTCAGTGACTGTCAGCTCGGCTATTTTATGTTCGAACGTCAACAGGGTATTGGCACGTTATGTTTGCTGATTCAGGCCAACATTCCCTTTGTGCTGAACCGAAAAAATCCGTTCTGGCGCGACCTCAGCGAACAAGGGTTGCCGGTTCTTTTCAGTGAAGATGCACTGGATGCGTCGAGTGTGGCTGAAGCTCAGCGTCAGCTGGCACAGTGTGATAAATCCGCGATTGCCTTTTTCGCCCCTGGTTATCTGGCTGGCTGGCGCAACGCGTTGAGCCTGAGTGAAAGGGAGAGAACATGAGCCTGATGCAGTTTAGTGGTCTGCTGGTGGTTTACCTGTTCTCGCTAGGTTTCATTTTGACGCTGACCTGGCGGGAATTTAAACGGGTGCGTTTTAACTTCCACCTGTTCTTCACCATCCTTTTTTTACTGACCTTTTATTTCGGGTTCCCCCTCACCAGTGTGCTGGTATTCCGCTTTAATGTTGAAGTGGTGCCACCGGAGTACCTGTTACAGGCGTTGCTGGCCGCGACCAGTTTTTATGCGATTTATTACGTCAGTTATAAAGTCCGGTTAAGGCCGATCAACGCTGCACCGCGCAAACCCTGGTTGCAGATGAACCGAGTCGAAACCCATCTTACCTGTCTGTTACTGGCGCTGGTGGCGATTGGCACGGTCACGGTGTTCTTCATGCACAACGGGTTACTGTTGTTCCGACTTTCTGCGTATAACCAGATTTTCTCCAGCGAAGTATCCGGCGTAGCGCTCAAACGATTCTTCTACTTCTTTATTCCGGCGATGCTGATTCGCTATTTCCTCAACCCCACACAGCGCCAGTGGCTATGGTTTTTGCTGGTGTCGGTGGCATTTGGTTTGCTGACTTATGCGCTGGTGGGCGGGACGCGCGCCAATATCATCATCGCTTTTGCCCTGTTCCTGTTTATCGGTATTACGCGCGGTTGGATCACCTTGTGGATGCTGGTGGGCGCAGGCGTGATGGCGATTGCTGGCATGTTCTGGCTGGCACTGCGGCGCTATAACCTCGATGTGGTGGGCGATGAAGCGTTTTACACCTTCCTGTATTTAACGCGTGATACCTTCTCCCCCTGGGAAAATCTCGCGCTGTTATTGCAGAACTACGACAAAATTGACTTCCAGGGCTTAGCACCGATCTGGCGTGACTTTTATGTCTTCATTCCGAGCTGGCTCTGGCCGGAACGTCCGTCGATTGTGTTAAATAGCGCCAACTACTTTACCTGGGAAGTGCTGAACAACCATTCAGGACTGGCGATTTCGCCCACGCTGCTGGGTTCGTTGCTGGTAATGGGCGGCGTGTGGTTTATTCCGCTGGGTGCGATTGCCGTCGGCTGGCTGATGAAAGGATTCGATAACCTCTATCTGCAAGGCCGTGATGCTTCGAACCGTTATAGCGGGGCGATTCTGCAGAGCTTTTGCTTCGGTGCGGTATTCAACATGATCGTGCTGGCGCGTGAAGGGCTGGATGCTTTCGGTTCGCGCGTGGTGTTCTTTTGCATTATTTTTGCTGCCTGCATGGCGGTGGCTAAATTGCTGTACTGGCTGTTAGCGCGTGCGGGGTTGATTCGCTCGCGTAGCAAGCCAGTGGTTCACAGCCTGTCTTAACCTTTGGGAACATGATTCATGAAAACCGATAAGCCGCGCTATAACCTGCGCGGTGTCGATCTTCACGCGTTTATCGACATGGACAGCTTCCTGCACTTCTTGCTGCCGGGTGGCCAGCCGCGTTGTGGCACGCTGGTGGCGATGAATGCAGAAAAGATGCTGACGCTGGAAGAGGATGCGCAGCTGCGGGCGCTGATTGCTGAAGCGGAATTTAAATATCCGGATGGCATTAGCATTGTGCGCTCCTTACGCAAAAAATATCCGCAGTTGCAGGTTAGCCGCATTGCTGGTGCCGATCTGTGGGAAGCCCTGATGGAGCGCGCGGGCCGCAGCAGCATCCCGGTATTTCTGATTGGCGGTCGTCAGGCGGTGCTGGATGAAACCTGTGACAAACTGCGTCGCCAGTGGAATGTGAACATCGTCGGCAGTCAGGATGGCTATTTTGCCCCGGCAGAGCGTGAGGCGTTGTTTGCGCGCATTGCGGCCAGCGGTGCACAGATTGTCACGGTGGCGCAGGGTTCGCCGCGTCAGGAGTTGCTGATGCGTGATTGCCGCGCGCACTGGCCGCATGCGCTCTATATGGGCGTGGGCGGTACCTATGATGTTTTCACCGGCCACGTCGCGCGTGCACCGCGAATCTGGCAGAAATTAGGGCTGGAGTGGCTCTATCGTCTGTTTCGGCAGCCTTCGCGTTGGCGCCGCCAGTTAAAACTGCTGAAATATTTGCGCTATCATTGGCGTGGCGATCTCTGATATCGCCGATTTTTTCAGCAATATCATCAGTGCAGCCAGTAAAACTGCATTAATAATCGACGGAATGCACAAAGCGTAATCAAACGCGTTTTTTTTATAAAAAAGCGCTGGACAGTATGAGGTCAAGCCCGTAGTATGCCCATCCGCAACGGCGCTACGCGCCCGTAGCTCAGCTGGATAGAGCGCTGCCCTCCGGAGGCAGAGGTCTCAGGTTCGAATCCTGTCGGGCGCGCCATTTAGTTTGTGCGCAAGAGCTTCGGTGGTTGGTTTAACCGCGTTATGCAGTGAAAATAGTAGGCAGAGATGCTTACGTACCAGAATTATGGTGGCTATAGCTCAGTTGGTAGAGCCCTGGATTGTGATTCCAGTTGTCGTGGGTTCGAGTCCCATTAGCCACCCCAAATTTTGCTGGGCACGCGATGGTGGCGGAATTGGT